>DATEII010000116.1:0-10823 GCA_035279135.1 Steroidobacteraceae bacterium | reverse complement strand
CCCGGCCAAGAAGCAGTTCCTGCAGTACACCACCACCAGCCCGGTGATGCAGAAGCGTCTCGGCGTACCGCACTAGCTATTTACCCACTGGAGGATTTCATGAACACCTTCCGTTCTCTTGCCGTCGTCTCGCTGCTGGCGCTCGCCGGCAATGCCTTCGCCGCCGACAAGGTGTGCAAGCTCGAGATCACGGGCACCGACGCCATGCAGTACGACAAGAAGGAGCTCTCGGTCGCGGGCGACTGCACGCAGGTCGAGCTCACGCTCCATCACTCGGGCAAGCTGCCTGCGCAGGCCATGGGACACAACTGGGTGTTGTCGAAGACCGGCGACGTGGCGGGCATCGCCAGCGACGGCGTCGCGGCGGGCTTCGCCAACGACCACATCAAGAAGGGTGATACGCGCGTGATCGCGCACACCAAGATCGTGGGCGGCGGCCAGACGACCAGCGTCACCTTCCCGACCTCGGCGCTGAAGGCAGGTGAGTCATACACCTACTTCTGCAGCTTCCCCGGTCACTCGTCGATCATGAAGGGTGTCTTCAAGTTCGGCTGAGGATGGACAAGCGCCTCGCCGACCTGCAGCAGCAATTCGAGCTCGAGCGACTCGAGGTCAACCTGTTCCGCGGCCAGAGCCGAGATACCGGCAGCCCGCAAGTTTTCGGCGGGCAGGTGCTCGGGCAGGCGCTGAAGGCGGCGAGTGCCACCATCGACGACGGTCGGGTGTGCCACTCGCTGCACGCCTACTTCCTGCGGCGCGGTGACTTCACCAAGCCCATCGTCTACAGCGTGGATCGCAGCCGCGATGGCGGCAGCTTCTCGGCGCGGCGCGTGCTCGCGATCCAGGACGGCGAGCAGATTTTCCTCTGCTCGGCGTCGTTCCAGCAGCCGGAGCAGGGTCTCGAGTACCAGGCCGGCATGCCCGAGGTGACCCCACCCGAAGAGTTGAAACCCTTCGCCAAGCCACCGCCGGAGATGCTGGCGAAATTGCCGGACAAGCTGCGGCGCTGGCTCGAGATCGAGCGGCCGTTCGAATTCCGGCCGGTGCAGCAGTACAACCCGCTGGCCCCGGTGGCCTGTGAGCCGGTGCGCCAGATCTGGATGCGCGCCGTCGACAAACTACCCGACGATGACGCGTTGCACCGCTGCCTGCTGGCGTACATCTCCGACTACTGGCTGCTCGACACCTCGACGATGCCGCATGGCTCGTCTTTCCTGCGCGGCAACCTGATCATGGCCAGCATCGATCACGCCATCTGGTTCCACCGGCCGGCGCGCGTCGACGAGTGGCTCCTGTACAGTCTCGACAGTCCCTCGAGCTCGGGCGCCCGCGGCTTCGCGCGCGGCAGCCTGTACACGCGCGACGGCGTGCTGGCCGCGAGCACCGCGCAGGAAGGCCTCATACGACTCGTCAAGCCGCAGGCGTAGTTGCCGGACTGATCCTGGCGCTCGCCGCGCTGGCGCCGTTGCGCGCGCAACCGGCGGCCGGCGACGAGCGCGACGTGCTCACCGACCTCTGGGCGGGGATGTACGACATCTCCGAAGAGCTGATCACCGGTGAAGCCAGCGAATCGCCACTGGCCTCGCTCGCCGAGCAGGAGCGCGTGCAGATCAACGTGCGCCGCATCCCGTTACCCTGGTTGGGCTCGCACGTGTTGTACGTCGAGGAATACCTGTACGACGAACCCTTCGAGCGCCGCCGGCGCGTGCTGCTCAGCATCGAGCCGCCCGATGCACAGGGGACGCTGCGTGTGCGGCAGTTCACGCGCAAGGCCGACTCCGGCAACCCGAGCGCACTCACGGCCGACGACGTCGAGTCCGTGCCCGGGTGCGACCTGTTCCTGAGGCGCGACGGCGGCCAGTTCCGGGGCGGCACGCAGGGCCGCAAGTGCCTGCAGCAGGGCGCGCGCGATGCGCGCTGGCTCGACTACCGCGTAGTGATCGGAGATGGCCTGTTCTGGTATCGCAAGCGCACGCTGACGCTCGCGCACGACGAGCTCGTGGAGGAGATCGCGGGATTTCCACACGTGGACCTCGAAGAGGCGCGACTGTTCTCCTGCGGCATCTCGTGGGCCCCACCGAAGGACAAGAAACTCGAGCGCCGCGCGCTCGAGAGCGTCGACCTGCACGATCGGGGCGGACGTGCGCGTTTTCGCACACCGGACGGCCGCGAGCTGCAGCTCGAGCTGCACGGGCGCGACTGGCCCTTGTCGGCGGGACGGGAGTCGCTGGTGCTGATCCTCACCGATGCGCGTGCCGCGAACGACACCATCGCATCGAGCTGGACCTCGCTGGATGCCGCGCGCGTCGGCATCGACATCGGCTGGCTGGCGATCGATTGCGCGCCGGTGGTCTCGGAGACCGGCGAGAGCCGCTCCTAACTCGAAATCCAGCTGAACAGCAGGTAGAGCATGTAGATGCCGAGCACGGTCATCAGGATGAAGACCGTGAGCACGGCGATCGGCACGAGCAGCAGTCCGCGCCGGCTGCGCCGCGCGGTGGGGTCAGGTGCGGCCACCCAGGCATCGAGCAGCGCCAGGTTGCGGGTCTGCGCCTTGAACACGAAATCGAACAGGTCGCCGATCAATGGCACCGTGCCGACGATGGCGTCCAGCGCGATGTTCCCGAGCATGTGCAGCTGGATCGCGCCGGGTGCGCGCAGCGTGCGCGCGACGTGCAGCGCGTATACCGCGACCAGTGCACCGACGATGTCGCCGAGGCCGGGCACGAGGCCGAACAACGCGTCGATGCCGAAGCGCCACCGGGTGCCGGGAACCGCGAAGGCCTGGTCGAACAGCAGGGCGATGGCGCGCAACCGGTCGAGCTCGCGCCGGCCGCGGGCGTCACGTTCGCCGTCGTTGCGCAGGTGGTCGTCCATGACCCGTGCCGCTAACTACCCGCCGGGCTGCGGAGCGCCTGGATCTCGGTTTCCAGCGCGGCATTGAAGCGCGCCGGGTCTTCCATCATGAGGAAGTGGCCGACGCCCGTGATGATGGTGGCGTGGAATTTCGGCAGCACCTTGCGGATGCGCGTTTCGTTGACGGGTTCGCCGAGGTCCGAATCGATTGCGACGATGGGGATCGAGACTTCCTTCAGGGGCTCGGTGAAATCGTATTCGAGCACCGCGCGCAGCGAGGGGATGGCCACTCGCGGCGGCGACAGCGACATGTCGTAGGCCACCTTGTTGGCGAGCTCGCGGTTGGCAGTGGGCGGGAACAGGTTCTCGGTGACGAACCTGCGCGTCTGGCCGATGAAGTCCGCCTCGAAGGATTTCATGAGCGCGTCGATCTGTGCCTTGTTCGGCGCCGGCGCACCCACCGAGTTGAAGGTGTCCACGCCGATGATGCCAATGACGCGTTTGCCGAGCTTGCGCGCGGCCTCGATGGCCACCGGTCCGCCCATCGAGTGGCCGACCAGGATGATCTTCTCCGCCGGCACCGCGGCCAGGGCCGTGGCCACGTCCTGACCGAAGTTGCGGATGGTCCACTCGTTGCGATTGCCGTCGGTGCCGCCGTGGCCGGCGAGATCCACGGTGACCACGGTGTAACGCTGCTTGAACACCGGTACCTGCTCGCGCCAGTAGTTCGCATCGCAGGACCAGCCATGGATGAACACCAGCGTCGGCTCACCCGAACCGTACACGTGGTACTGCACGTGGACGCCGTCCGGCGCGATGGCGATGCGCGGCGAGCCTTCAACGGGTTCGCCGGCATTCGCCTGGGTGGCAGCGGCAGCGGCGGGCACGGGCGGCGCCGCTTCTTCCCTGGCACAGGCGAACAGCAGCATTGCGGCGATGGCGATGGCGATGGCGGTGGCGCCGGGCGCCAGCAGGGTATTACGCATGGGCGACGACCTTACGCGAAGGAGGCCGCGTAGTCACCGATGGCCAGCGAGGACGTGAGGCCCGGGCTTTCGATGCCGAGCAGGTTCACGAGTCGCGGAATGCCGTGTTCGTGTTCGCTCTCGATGCGGAAATCCGGCTGCGGCTCGTTCGGGCCGTGCAGCTTGGGTCGGATGCCGGTGTAGTCCGGCATCAGGGCGCCATCGGCAAGCTTCGGCCAGTAGCGACGGATCGCGTCGTAGAACAGCGGCTCGCGCGCCACGTTGACCGAGTAGTCGATGCGGTCTATCCAATCGACGTCCGGCCCGAATCGCACGCGGCGCCCGAGATCGAGCGTCGCGTGGATGCCGAGCCCGGCCGCGCCGGGCACCGGGTAGATGAGGTGATGGAAAGGTGAACGCGCCGCCACGGTGAAATAGTTGCCACGTGCGAGGTGCAGCGTGGGCATGCGTTCGCGCGGATAACCTTCGATGCGGCTCAACAGGTCGACGGCGCCGAGGCCCGCGCTGTTCACCACGAAACCCGCGTCGATCTCCGCGGCGCTCCCACCCACGGTGACCACGCGGAATCCATCGGCGAGCCGTTCGAGCCGCTCCACGCGGCAGTCGGTGACCAGCGTGCCGCCCGCGTTCTCCATGTCTCCCTGGAGCGCGAGCATGTATGGATGCTGATCGACGATGCCGCTCGTAGGGCAGTGCAGCGCGGCCGTGCAGCGCACCTCGGGTTCCATCTTGTGGGCCTCGGCCGCCGACACCAGGCGCACGCCGTCGACGTCGTTGAGGTGGGCGCGCTCGAGCAGGTGCACGAGCACTTTCTCCTCGGCCTCGCCGTTGGCGATGATGAGCTTGCCGCAATTCTGGTGATCGATGCCGCGCTGCTCGCAGTAGGCGTACAGCGCGCGATTGCCAGCCACGCAGAAGCGGGCTTTGAAACTGCCGGGCGCGTAATAGAGCCCCGCATGGATGACGCCGCTGTTGCGCGCCGAGGTGACCGTGCCCGCGTGGGTTTCGGCTTCCAGCAACAGCACTTCGCGTCCCCGGAGAGCCAGCGCGCGTGCCACGGCGAGTCCCACGACGCCGGCACCGACCACCACGCATTCGACGCGATCTGCCATCGTCTATTTCATCTGCAGCACTTTGCCCGGGTTCATGATGCCGTTCGGGTCGAGTGCCCGCTTGAGGGTGCGCATCAGGTCGAGCTCGACGGGGTTCGCATACCGCTCGAGCTCGAACACCTTGAGCTGGCCGATGCCATGCTCGGCACTGAAGCTGCCGCCGAAATCCTTCACCAGATCGTGGATCGCGCGCTTCGCCTTCTGCTCGACGGCCTGCAACTGGAACGCCTGTGTGCCGGACTTCTGGTTGATGTTGAAGTGCAGGTTGCCGTCGCCCAGGTGGCCGTAGGCCACGAGCATGCCTTGCGGCACGTGTCGGGCCACCCAGCTGCCCGCGACGTCGATGAATCGCGGCACCTGCGAGACCGGCACCGAGATGTCGTGCTTGAGACTGGCGCCGTCCTTGCGCTGCGCTTCGGGAATGGATTCGCGCAGGCGCCAGAACAGGTCGCGCTCACGTTCGCTGAGCGCGACGGTGGCATCGAGCACGGCGCCCGACTCGTGCGCGTCTGCCAGTGTCTTCTCGAGGAGCGCATCGAGCGGCTCGTCGGCGCGCGAGGTCGACAGCTCACACAGCGCGTACCACTCGGCCCGGGTGTCGAGCGGCTCGGCGACGCCGGGAATGTGGCGCATCGTGAGCTCGACGGCGATGCGCGGGATGAGCTCGAAGGAGCTCACGCGGTCGCCGCTGGTTTCGCGCAGCGCGGTGAGCAGGGAGACCGCGGCGTCGGGATCGCGCAGCGCGGCGAAGGCCGTGGCGCGCGAGCGCGCCGGTGGATAGAGCTTGAGGCAGGCGGCCGTGATGATGCCCAGCGTGCCCTCGGCGCCCAGGAACAGCGACTTCACGTCGTAGCCGGTGTTGTCCTTGCGCAGACCGGTGAGCGTGTCCATCACGCGGCCGTCGGCGAGCACCACCTCGAGGCCCAGCACGAGCTCCCGCGCCATGCCGTAGCGGATCACGTTGAGGCCACCGGCATTGGTGGAGAGATTGCCGCCAAGCATGCAGCTGCCTTCACTGCCGAGGCTGAGCGGCAGGTAGCGGTCCGCCTCGGCCGCCGCGGCCTGCAGCTTCGCGAGGATGCAGCCGGCCTCGGCCACCAGGGTGTAGTTAGCGGCGTCGATACTGCGCACGCGGTTGAGACGCGCCAGCGACAGCAGCACCTGGCTGCTGGAGGCATCGGGCGTGGCGCCGCCGCAGTAGCTGGTATTGCCGCCCTGGGGCACGACGCCGATACGGTGTTCGTTGCAGAACGCCACGACGCGCGCAACCGCGGCGGTGTCGGAGGGCGCCACCACGACCAGCGCATGGCCGCGATACAGCGCGCGATGGTCGCGCAGCATCGGCGCCGTGCGCACGGGATCGGTGAGCACGCCGCCCTCGTCGAGCAGCGCGCTCAGCTTGTCGGTGATGGAGGCGTGGTCGAGCACGCGCGCATGATAACGCGCGTGTTAGCGGGCCGGCGTTACTTCAGCGGACGGATGCGACGCGGGTGATGGTCGCGCATCGACACCGGCACGGGCTTGAGGTCCCAGATGATCCCGAGCCAGGACATCACCTTGAGCATGTAATAGGTGATGTCGACTTCCCACCAGTAGAAGCCCTGGCGCGTGGAGCTCGGGTAGTGATGGTGGTTGTTGTGCCAGCCTTCGCCGAGCGTGATGAGCGCGAGGAACCAGTTGTTGCGGCTGGAATCGCCGGTGCGGTAACGCTGTTTGCCGAACACGTGCGACAGCGAGTTGATCGTGTACGTGCCATGCGAGCACAACACCGTTGACACGAAGAAACCCCAGACCAGCATCTGCCAGCCATTCGTGTGCAGGCCCGGCGCCCACTTCTCGAGGGCCACGCCGAGGAAGAACACGCCGACGGCGAGCAGTACCGGCACGATGATGTCGAAGCGGTCGAGCCAGCGCAGCTCGGGGTAGTTCATGAGATCACGCACGCGCTTGAGGTCCGGTGCGAAACCTTTCTTCGAGAGGAACCAGCTCATGTGAGCGCGCACGAAGCCGTGCTGGATGGGCGAGTGCGCATCCTGGGGCTTGTCCGAATACTGGTGGTGATCGCGGTGATGCGCGGCCCACCAGATGGGTCCACGCTGCACCGCCGAGGAGCCGAGCACGCCGAAGATGAACTGGCCGACACGCGAAGTCTTGAACGACTTGTGCGAGAAGTAGCGGTGATAGAAACCCGTGATCGCGAACATGCGGATGAAGTACAGCGCCGCGCACACGACCAGCGCGATCGGGCTCACTCCAACCGTGAATACGAAGAGACACGCGGCGTGCATCAGGATGAAGGGCAACGTGCGCATCCAGTCGATCCGGTCCGCACCCGGCTGGTCCTTGGACTCGGGATCGAAGGACGACGAGCGGCTCGTATCGAACCACTGCAGAAGAGCGCGCCCCATTCGGACCAGCGGGTTGCCAACGGACGCGTCGGTCGAAACATTCGGGTTCATGAACTCTCGGGGTTTCCTGTAGAGATACGTGAGAGGGCCGAATGCGAATCTTGTCGCATCCGGCCCTTGCGGACTGGTAACAGGTCGCGTTTAAGCGGTCTGCTTCAGTGCGGCAATTCGCTCTTCGAGCGGGGGGTGGGTCATGAAGAGCCGCTGCCAGCCCTGGGGCGTGCCGCTGCGGATGCCGAACGCGGCCATCTTCTCCGGCAGCGAGGCCGGCGTATGTACGCGGCGCAGTGCTTCGAGGGCTCCGATCATGGACGAAGCACCGGCGAGCCGTGCACCACCCGCGTCAGCGCGGAACTCACGCTTGCGCGAGAACCAGGCCACGATCATGCCGGCCAGCAGACCGAGCACCAGCTGCGCGACGATCACGGTGATCATGTAGCCCACGCCCGCGCCGCGCTCGTTCTTGAGGAGGACGCGGTCGACGATGAAACCGATGACGCGCGCCAGGAAGAACACGAAGGTGTTCATCACGCCCTGGATCAGGGTGAGCGTGACCATGTCGCCGTTGGCGACGTGGCTGACCTCGTGGCCGAGCACTGCCTCGACTTCGTCGCGGCGCATGTTGTGGAGCAGGCCCGTGGAGACTGCCACCAGTGCGCTGTTGCGATTGGCGCCCGTCGCGAAGGCGTTCGGATCCGGCGAGTCGAACACGCCGACCTCGGGCATGCCGATGCCCGCTTCCTGCGCCTGGCGGCGCACCGTGTTCACGAGCCATTGCTCGGCCTCGTTGCGCGGCTGGTCGATGACCTGCACGCCCATCGACATCTTCGCCATCCACTTCGACAGCAGCAGCGAGATGAACGAACCGCCGAAGCCGAGGACCGCGGAGAAGACCAGTAACGCGCCGAGGTTCAAACCGTTTTGCGTGAGATAGCGGTCCAGGCCGAACACACTGACGACGATGGACAGGACCAGCATGATCGCGATGTTGGTGGCGATCAGTAGGACGACGCGTTTCATGGTTTTGGGAGCAGCTCCGTGTAGATGACTCGCAAGGCGAGTGCGGCAATTCTGGCGACGGGGGTGCGGAATTCAAGCGGGCATTACCCGGCTTGCAAATCAACCGCTTAGGATGAACTCCAGAACCGCCTCGATGTCATCGAGCGGTAACCTGGTCCCGTGGAAACCCTGGATCTCGACAGCCACCGGTGCGGCCACCGCCGCGATTCCTGGATCCGTCAGTACCAGGGGCTCACCTGCCCCCCGGAAGACTTCGACACGCCGGAGGCTTCCAAGTTGCTTGAATCCTTCGATGATCACGAGGTCCACGGGCCGCAGCTCGGCGAGCAGTTCCGCGAGGCTGGCGGGCGTCGCTGAGGACGCGATGCGCGCCCAGCCGGAATCGGAGGCGATGATGACCTCGCTGGCGCCCGCCGTGCGGTGCCGATGGCTGTCCTTGCCGGGCGTGTCGAGCTCGATGTGATGGTGATGCGTGTGCTTGATCGTCGAGACACTGAGGCCACGCCGCCGCAGCGCCGGGATCAACTTTTCGATCAGCGTGGTCTTGCCGCTCCCGGAATGCCCGACGATGGCGACGACGCGCATCGGCGCCTCAGCTCACGCTCGCGCCCAACATCCGGCCGATGCTCCAGGCCGCGAGCCCCGCGCCACCGCCGATGAGCACCTGGCGCAATCCGCCGCGCAACGCGCTGTGGCCGGTGAACAGGCTCAACAGGACGCCGAGGGCGAAGAGCGCGCAGACCGTGAGAGCGGCCGCCGCGTAAATCGGGTCGACACCGCGGAACAGGAAGGGCAGCAGCGGAACAGCGGCTCCGACGGCGAAGCAGCAGAACGAGGACGAGGCTGCGCCGAGCGGCGAGCCCAGGTCGTCGGGGTTGAGCCCCAGCTCCTCGCGCGCGAGCACGTCGAGCGCATGCTCGGGGTTCGCGAGCAGCTTGCGGCTCACGTCACGTGCCTCGTCCATCCCCAGGCCCCGTGCGTTGTAGATCAGCGCGAGTTCTTCGGCTTCCTCGTCCGGGTAGGCCGCGAGCTCCTCGCGTTCGAGCGCGATCTGGTGCTCATAAAACTCGCGCTGCGAGCGCACCGACACGTATTCGCCGGCGCCCATCGACAACGCGCCGGCCAGCAGTCCCGCCATGCCGGTGAGCAGGAGCGTGTCCGGAGCCATCCCGGCGCCTGCGATGCCCATGACCAGGGAGGCATTCGACACCAGTCCGTCGCTGGCGCCGAATACCGCGGCGCGCAGGTTGTTGCCTCCCAGGGAGGTGTGGCGGCCGCCCACCTCGCTGGCCGACGTGGGCATGGCATGTGTGGCGGGCGCGTGGCGCCCGCCGTAGACCGACAGGCCGCGCAATTTCATGGCCGCCAGCACGCGGCGCAGGTGGCGCGGCTCGAAATGCCTGAGCAGGCGCGCCACGGTGCGCGCCCGCAGACTGGGGGAGTAGCGATCCGCGATGGAGGGGTCCCGGCGCCGCCAGCAGGCGGCCTGCTCCTCGGCGGCCTCCGCGAGCTTCAAGAACAACTCGCGGTTGCGCGGATCCGGTTCGGCCGAGGCGACCGCGCCGTACAGCCAGGCGGATTCTTTCTCGTGGTACCAGCTGTCGGCGGCGGGCAAATTCGAGCCTGGACTAACTAGTAGTTGTCTTCGTCTTCGTCTTCGTCGAAGTCGTCGTCTTCATCGTCGTCTTCGTCGTCCTCGTCTTCATCCTCGTCGTCGTCGAAGTCCTCGTCATCTTCTTCGTCGTCGTCTTCGTCGGCCTCGTCGGACCAGCCTTCCGGCTCCTCGGTCGGTTCGAGGTCGAGTTCGTGCCAGGTGTCGAGATCCAGCTCCTCGATCTCGCCGTCGAGGTACTCGATCTCCACGAGCTCGTCGTCCTCGTCCACGGACAGGACGCGGAAGGTTTCGTCCTCTTCCTTGTTCTCGAACCACTTGCCCGGGACCGGTGCGTATTCTCTGCTCACGAATTCAAGCCTCTTGCTGGAGGGCCGAGAGTGTAGGGGCTGCCTGCGAATGCGGCAACGGGCTATATTGCCCGGCTCATGAGTAATGCATTGCCTCTAACTCGTGCACGCCGCATCGTCGTCAAGGTCGGCTCGGCACTGCTGGTGAATCAGGTCAGTGGACAGGTCAACCGGGACTGGCTCGGCACCCTGGTCGACGACCTGCTGCGCCTGCGGGCGCGAAAGCAGGAGGTCGTGCTGGTTTCCTCCGGTGCCATTGCACTGGGGCGCCGGGAATTGAAACTTCCCAGTGGCCCACTCGCGCTGCCGCAAAGCCAGGCCGCCGCGGCTGTAGGCCAGATCGCACTCGCCCATATCTATAAAGAGTTGTTCGCGGCCGCCGGGGTCACCGTCGCCCAGATTTTGTTAACGCTCGAAGACAGCGAGCACCGGCGCCGGTACCTCAACGCGCGCGCCACGCTGTCGGAGCTGCTCGAGCT
>DATEII010000115.1:0-9871 GCA_035279135.1 Steroidobacteraceae bacterium | reverse complement strand
TGCCACATCTCGTGCTCCCCGTCGCGGATGTGCCGCGGCAGGTGACGACGATCGTTGCGGGATCCAGGCGGCAGGTTCATGCCGCGCACTTTAATCCCTCGCCCGGCCCAGTGTGAATTGCTCCACAGTCCCACTGCCGTGGCGGCGCTGTGGTGCTGCAGCAACCTCAGGAATCCCCGGGCCTGCCGACACCTGTTACAGGAGTCGAGCGTCCCGAGGTCGCGCCGCAGGCGCAAAGTCAAGTGAAGCAAGAGTTGAAAGAACAGCTGGCCCGGGCCTTCGGGCTGGGGCGGGAAGAGGTCGACGGTCTCATCGAACGGCTGCGCTCCGGCGGCGAAGTGGACGCGGAGATCCTGCGCCGTGGTTGCCTCGCGCTGGTCGACAACGTGCGCGAGGCCAGCGACGCCCGCGCGGAAAGTGATCAACGGCTGAAGATCGCCGTTGAGGCGTCGAACCTCGGCCTCTGGGACTGGGACATCCCCAACAACCGGATCTTCGTCGACCGCGCGTTCCGCAGGTTCCTGGGACTCGGCGACGACGCCGAGATCTGGAGCTTCCAGCACCTCGAAGCGCTGGTACATCCGGACGATCGCGAACCATTTGGCCTCGCGGCGCGCGAGGCATTGAAGAGCGGCGCACCGCTCTCGCAGGTGAACTACCGGCTCCGGCACGCCGACGGACGCTGGGTGTGGATAGATACCTACGGCAGCGTCACGGCGCGCGATGCCGGCGGTCGCGCCACGCGCATGACCGGCACCCACGCCAACATCACCGAGCGCAAGCAGATGGAGCGCGCGCTGGGCAACACACTGCGAGTCATGCAGACCTTGCTCGAAACACTGCCGCTGCCGGTCGTGATTCGCAATGCCGAGCGCCGCATCACGCTGGTGAACGCCGCCTGGGAGCAGATGATCGGCGTCACGCGCCAGGAAGTGGTCGGGCGCAGGCTGGACGAGATCGGCGGGCGGCCCGCGGCCAAGGACCATCGCGAAACCGACGACGAACTGTTCCGTACGCGCAGCGCGTTGCGCTATGAAACCAGCGTGTTCGCGCGTGACGGGACGCCTTACAACGTGATCGTGGCCAAGACCCCGCTGTTGGCCGAGGACGGCACGATCACCGGCATTGCCTCGGTGGTCACGGACATCTCGGAGCAGAAGCGCACGTCCGTGGTGTTGGAGCGCGCGCGACTGTCAGCCGAGAATGCCGTGCAGGCCAAGTCCCGCTTCCTCGCCAACATGAGCCACGAACTGCGCACGCCGCTCAATGGCGTGGTCGGCATGGCGTCACTGCTCGCGAACACGGCGCTCGACGCGAAGCAGCGCCGCTTCGTACGCACGCTGCGCAACTCGGCCGAGGCTCTGATCACGTTGATCAACGACGTGCTCGACCTGTCGAAGGCCGAGGCCGGCAAGCTCGAGCTCGCCTGCGCGCCATTCGACCTGCGCCGCGAGATCGAGCAGGTCGTCGGACTGTTCACGGGCCGCGCCCACGACCGCGGCATCGAGATCGCCGCGCACATCGGTCGCGAGGTTCCTGCCACCATGCACGGCGACGCGGTCCGCCTGCGCCAGGTGCTCGGAAACCTCGTGAACAACGCGGTCAAATTCACGGAGGCGGGCGCCGTATTGCTGGCGGTCACCGTCGCGCCCTGCCATGGCGAGGGGCTCGAGCTCGAATTCTCCGTCACCGATACGGGCATCGGCGTCGCCGAGGAACAGCAGCAGCGCATCTTCGACGCGTTCGAACAGGCCGACGGCAGCGTCACGCGCAAGTTCGGCGGCACGGGCCTTGGGCTCGCCATCAGCCGCCAGCTCGTCGAGCTCATGAAAGGACGCATGGCGCTCACCAGCGAACCGGGGCGCGGCAGCCGCTTCTCGTTCGTGATCCCGGCCCAGGTGCCGCGCGTGGACGCAGTGCCCGCGCACCCGGCGCCGGGGCTCGGC
Organism: Steroidobacteraceae bacterium; assembly: GCA_035279135.1. GTDB lineage: Bacteria > Pseudomonadota > Gammaproteobacteria > Steroidobacterales > Steroidobacteraceae > CADEED01. The sequence goes on along the minus strand of DATEII010000115.1, from coordinate 7,925 downwards.
ACGCTGGTGATCGGCATGCACCCGGTGATCCGCAGCGCGGTCTGCGACACCCTCGCGACGGAAAGCGCGCACGTGATCAGCGTCGATTCGCCATTGAGCGCCATCGAGGCGCTGCAGGATTTCGGACCCGGCATCACGCGCATCCGCGTGATCCTCGATTGCAACGCGGCCGCCCGGGTCGAGCAGGCCGTCACGGGACTGCGAGCCGCGGCCGGCCCGCGCCAGCTCGAGGTGATCACGTTGATGCCGCCGGATGCGGACGCGGCTCCCCTGCCGGGCGTGACGCGCAACCTCGTGAAACCGCTGTGCACGCCGGATCTTCTCGCGCCCGCCGCGGCTCCCGATACGGCTCAAAGCATGATGGTGCGTGTGCTGCCCACCAGCGGCTCGCGCGGCCGCGCGCTCGTGGTCGAGGACAACGCGGTCAACCAGGAAATGGCGCGCGCGATGCTCGACATGCTGGGCTTCGAGGTGCTCACCGCATCCAATGGACAGGAAGGCGTACTGGCCGCCGCTGCGCACCCGGATCTCGTGCTGATCCTCATGGATTGCCAGATGCCGGTCATGGACGGCCTGTCTGCCGCACGCGCGATCCGCACCGCCGAGACCGCGGGCCGACGCGTGCCCATCGTCGCGCTGACCGGCAATGCCATGCCCGGCGATCGCGAAGCCTGTGTCGCGGCCGGCATGGATGACTATCTCGCCAAGCCGTTCTCGCTGACCGCGCTGCGCAATACCATCGACCGGTGGGCCGGCCCGGCCTCCCCGGAGGCCGCGCGCCTCGCGGCGCGCCAGGCCAGATGAGCGGTAGCTAGAGGCGTCAGTTCAGCCGCGACAACTGCCCCGCGTGCGCCGCCACGATGGCGATGGTGGATTTGTCCGAATCGAACACGCCGTAGAGGCCCTGCGGCTCCTGCGGAGGATCACCCACGAAGGCGTCCCCCGCCTTCCAGTAGAAATCCGCGTTGTGCGTGCGACCGGCGCCATTCCAGGCCCAGAAGTTCGAGCCGGCGATCGCGTCACCGGCCGCGGCGCGGCGCGCCAGCAGCCCGTAGATGCCGGCGTAGAACTTGTCGCGGTAGAGGGTGGTCGCGGATGGACTGTACGAGCCGCCATCGCGGTTGATGCCGAACTCCTCCAGCACGATGGGTTTGCCCAGCCGGTTGGCCGCGTCGATGTGCCAGTTGAGGTAGTCCTGCATCTTCGTCCAGGCCGCTTCGTAGGTGGCCGCGGGGTTCTTCGGGTCGTACCAGCTCCAGTTCGGCGCCCACATGTGGAATGTCAGGTAGTCGACGTTCTTGCTGGCGTGGGTTTTCTCGAACAGCTCCTTCGAGCCGGCCGTGCCCATCCAGCCCTCGTTGCCGGTGCTGATCAGCTGCTTCGGCGCGAGCGACTTGATGAATCCCGCGGTGTCGTCCACCCATTTCACGAACACGTCGAAGTGCGGCTTCGCATTCGCATCACTGCCCGGGCGCGGCTCGTTGGCCAGCTGCCAGGACATGATGGTGGGATCGTCGCGATACACGCGGCCGTTCACGCCGTTCTTGCGCGTCAAGAGCTGCCGCACCACCTTGCGGAAGGCGTCCTGCGCCTTCGGCTCCCGATAAAACGCCGCCGAGTTGTCCATGAAGGCGTTCCAGTCGCCGGTCACGTCCGGATCCAGCACGGGCTTGCCGTTGAACCAGGCCATGTACTGCGACATGCCGCCCGACCACTGCCAGAAGTTGTTCACGTACAGCACGGCCTTCATGTCGCGCCGGGCCATCTGGTCGAGTAGATAGTCGAGGCCCTGCCACAGCGTCTCGTCGGCCTGCGCGGGGCCCTGCAGCACCGCGGGCCTGACTGCGCGCTTGAGCTGGCTGGCCTCCGAGATCGCGAGCACGCGCAGGTTGAGCACGCCCTGCGAGGCGAGCTGGTCGAGCTCGCGGTTCAACCGGACACGATCGCCGGTGACACCCGGCGAACCGAGATACATGCCATACCAGAGGTTGGTGCCCGCGAAGTAGTAAGGCTTCCCGCCGAGCTGCAGGTGACGGCCCTTGACCGTGACGAAGCCCGACTGTCCCGAACTAGCGCCAGGCTTGTTAGGCGACTTCGCCGCGTCGGCACCGATGCAAGCCGCTGAAAAAGCGAGGGACAAGCAAGCGAGCGCTGAAGCTGCAAACGATTTCGTGTTTTTCATGGCGCGCGCAGTCTAACGCGAGTTGAACTTCATCGCGACGCGCGTAGTCTGATGACAACAACGAAAAACAGGAGGATTCCCGATGAATGGCAAGAATCGTCTCCTTCGGACAACGTTCTCGCTTTGCGCTGCGGCGTTGCTGGTTCCACTCACTCTCCAGGCGTCCATCCCTCCCGACCGCGACGAGGAGCTCGACGAGGTGGTGGTCACCGGGGCCATGCGCGTCGGCCAGGGCGGCGCGCAGGACATCAACTACTTCCGTGGCGAGGTCGCATTCGAACGCATTCCGCACCCTGACGACTTCACGGCCGAGGGTCTGCTGAGCGAGCACGACATCGTGCTGCCCGCGGAGCAAACCTGTCGACAGCTCTTCTGCCTCACGGGTGATGCCGTGAAGGCAGACCTGCTGGCCGTCCCGCAGGCGCGATATCTGGTCGGCGTCGGCTTCGCCACCAACATCGACGCCAGGAAGTGGCATCGCGATCCCGTGAACCTCGTGGCGGTGGTCGACAAGTCCGGCTCCATGGACGGAGAGCCTCTCGAGCTGGTGCGTCAGAGCCTGGTCGAAGTCGCCCGACAACTGCACGACGGCGACCAGATGACCATCGTGTTGTATGGCGATCGCGCGCACGTCCACCTCGACACCACGAAGGCGGATCGTGGCGGCGTGTCGCGCATCGTCAGCTCGATCGGCGCGATACGCAGCAATGGCTCGACCTCGATGGAAGCCGGGCTGCGACTGGGCTACAGCATTGCCGATGCGACCGCCCCGGCGTTCAAGGGCCGCACGCGGCTGATGTTGTTCACGGACGAGCGACCCAATGTCGATGCCACCGACGCGGCGAGTTTCATGGGCATGGCCACGTCGGCCTCGCGAGCGGGCATCGGCCTCACCACCATCGGCGTGGGTGTGCAATTCGGCGCGGGACTGGCGACCAGGATCAGCAGCGTGCGCGGCGGCAACCTGTACTTCATCCGGGATACCGCCGATGTGCAGTCGCTGTTCGCGAACCAGCTCGACTACATGGTCAGCGAGCTGGCGCACGATCTTTCGATCAGCATCACGCCACGGCCCGGCCTCAAGATCGGCGGTGTGTACGGCATACCCGGCGAGCTGCTCGGCTGGCAGGACCAGTCCACGGTGCGTGTCACCATCCCGACGGTTTTTCTCGACAACCATGGCGGCGGCATCTTCTTCACGCTGATGCCCGAGGGCGCCGCCACCTTCCTGCCCGAGAGACACGACAATGCCGCGCTCGCGGATGTCGCGGTGAGTTACCAGCCGTTGAAGGCGGCCGCCTCGCCGGAATCCCACACGATCGCCGTCGCGCTCGGGGACGGCGGACCCAGCCCCGGCATGTTGCTGGGCCACGCGCTCATCGACGAGTTCACCGTGCTGCACGAAGCCACGAGCGCGCACTACCTGCGCAATGACCAGGAGACCGCCTATCAACTCCTGGCGGGATTCCGGGATCGACTCGCGCAGACCACGCTGCCGGACATGGACCAGGAGAAGCAGCTCATCGATTCATTGCACGCACGGATCGCATTTCTGTCAGGTCATGGCGGCGAGGTGCCGGAGGGGGAGGTCCCGCCGTTCGTGAAGCTCTGGGGACGGTGGACCGTCACCCGGGCCACGGGCGGCGTGGACCTCAAGCGCGGTGACACGCTCGAGTTCACCTCCGAGAACGACCTGCTGACCTGGGACGCGAAAGGCGGGGACGATCCGCGCGAGGAAGAGAGCTACGAATCCAACGAGAAGCAGATCTACCTGGCCGACTCGGATCTCACGTTCTACTACCAGATCAAGGGCGACGTGATGAACCTGCATCACCGCAAGGCCAATGTCTGGGTACGCCTGAGACGCGAGCCCGCGCCCTGATGCGTCAGCCGCGGTCGTCAGGCTTCTGCTGATCGCGGACCCGCTCGATGCGCGCACGCAGCGCCGCTGTGTGCGCGTCATCGGGCTGGCTGGCGATCCAGCGTTCCGCGTCGGGCAGACTGGACTCCGCCCAGTCCTGTACCAGGTGCTCGATCAAGCCATTGTCCTGGCCGATCGCGAACTGTTGCGCCACGTAGATGGCGTTCTCCGGCGAGATTGGCGCGAGATATTCGACTGCCACCTTGGCCGTGTGCCTGCGCTCGGCGTGGTCTTCGAGGGATTTCATCCACGCAACGGCGGCATCCCGGTCACGATCAGCCCATTGCCGCGCGACTTCGTCCCGCAGCGTATCGCGTGGCTCGCCGCGCTCCTGGCGCGCCACCATCGCGACCACGCGGTCGGGTTGTACCTGCAGTAGTTCGGGCAACAGGAACGCGAACACGACTTCGCGCTGATCCGGGTCGCGTGAAGCCAGCGCACTCTCGATGCGCTGCTCGTGGGCCGGGTAGTGATTGCGCTCGCGCGCCTCGATCTCCGCTTCGTCGGGCGCAGGATCCTTGAGGTCATTGAATACCGGTGATGCGGGCGGCGGCGGAATAGCTTTTGGATAGGGCTTCTTCGCCTCGCGTGCATCCAGCCGCCACGCCGTGCCGATGGCCGCGAACAAGGCGATCGCAGTCACGGCAACGAGGGTGATGGTCTTGACGGTCATGGTGGCCTTGGCGGGATTCTATTTTTCCGCCACGCCGCCGATGTCGGACAAAACCTATTTCAGTCCGGGGCGGGCAGCGCGACTCTGAAACGCGCCACCCGCCCCGCTCTCTCAGGCCCCGATCAAGGCGAGGTGCAGGTATAGCCGGCCGGCACCTGCGTGTTGCCATTCGGACGGCTCACCTGGAAGCCGAACGTGCCGCTGGCCCCGGGCGCCAGCGTGCCGTTGAACGATACGTTCTTCGCGGTCACGGTCTGGCCGCTCACCGTGAGCACCGTGTTCCACGAGCCGGTGATGCTGTGGCCCGCCGGCAATGTGAAAGTGACCGTCCAGCCGTTGATCGTGGCCGTGCCCGTGTTGGTGACGCGTGCCGGTTCGATGACGTAGCCCGTCTGCCACTGGGTCTGCGTGGTCGGCGTCACCGAGCAGGCGCCGCCCGTGCCGCCGCCGGCCTGGGTTACCGCGGTCACCGTGTTCGAGACTGCCGAGGTGTTGCCCGCGGCGTCCACGGCGCGCACCTGGAAGCGGTACGTGGTGCTGGCCGTCAATCCGGAGTTCGTGAACGAGGTCGTCGTCGACGTGCCCACCTGCGTGAACGTGCCGCCGCTGGCACCCGGTGCGCGCAGGATCTGGTAACCGGTCACGCCGACATTGTCGGTGGAGCCGGTCCACGACAACGACACCGAGCTCGAGGTGGTTCCGGTCGAGGCGAGATTCGACGGCGCGGTCGGTGCCTGCGTGTCGCCACCGCCGGCCTGCGTCGCGGCGGTCACCGTGTTCGACACCGCCGAGGTATTGCCGGCCGCATCCACCGCACGCACCTGGAAGCGATACGTGGTGCTCGCCGTCAGGCCGGTGTTCGTGAACGACGGCGTGGTCGACGTGCCCACCTGTGCGAACGTTCCACCGCTCGCGCCCGGCGCACGCAGGACCTGGTATCCGGTCACGCCAACGTTGTCGGTCGAGGCGGTCCACGTCAGCGACACCGAGCTCGCCGTGGTGGACGACGCGACGAGATTCGTAGGCGCCGTCGGCGCCTGCGTGTCGAGACCGCCCGTGCCGGCCACATAACCCTTGAGCCACGTCATGGCCTGCCGCTCGGTGCCGTTGGCATTGACGATGCCGGTGCCATCGCGCCAGGTCTGCCCGACGATGTAGCCCCAGAGCGTGACGCCCTTGACCACACTGTGTTCCCAGAAGCCCGGGAACACGTCCTGGTACTTGGCGAGCTGACCCGCCTCGGTGTTGTTGGCGATGATGTCGAGCTCGGACACGTACACGTCGAGGCCCAGGGTCGCATAGTCATTCAGCATCGTCGTGACCTGCGAGCGGGTCATGTTGTCGATGTTGAAGTGATGCGCCTGGATGCCGATGCCATCGATGAGCCCGCGCGCCTTCAGCAGGTTGATGATGGTCTTGTAGGTGTTGCGCGCGGAAGGGTCGTTCTCCGTGCCGTACTCGTTGATGAGTAGTTTGGAGTTCGGGAAAGCCTGCCGTGCCAGCGTGAAGGCCGTGATGACCCAGTCCCAGCCGGTGGCGCCATCGCCGCCGAGTGCCGCTTTCCAGGGCAAGGCCGTCTTGATGGGCTCGTTGACCACGTCGACCGCGAACGCATTCGGGAAGTGCTGGCCCGCGAGCGAGATCCACTGCTCGATCTCGGCGCGTTGCTGCGCCTGGGTGAGCCCCGAGTTCGTCAGCCAGTCCGGGTACTGCGAGCCCCACACCAGCGTGTGGAACTTGAACGGATAACCATTCTGCTGCGCCCAGTTGTAGGCCACGTCCGCCGAGGCCCAGTTCATGCTGTTGCGCGTGCTCTCGACCGAACCCCACTTGGTGGCGTTCTCGGGCGTTACCTGGTTCCAGTACTGGGTGAAGTTCTGCGGGATGCTGTCCCGGGTCACGTTGCCGAGGAATTTCGACTTGCCGGCGGCAATCTGCGCGCCGGCCGGAGCGGCCAGGAAGAGGGCCGCGAGAAATGTGCAGGCAATAGAAAGCAGTCGGCCGCGAGCGGCCGTATGAACGTCCATGTGTCCCCCTCGTTCAGAAATTGAATGCTGAGACGCGCGCCGACCATACGCCGCGTGTTAGCGGTATCGCAATTACGGGAAATGCGTGGTATCCCGGGAGCGCATGAATCGCGCGCTCATCGTCATCGGGATCGTCATCGTGCTGGTGGGACTGTTCTGGAAGCAGCTCGCCGGCCTGCCGTTCTTCAAGCTGCCAGGCGACATCGTGATCGATCGGCCGGGGATGAAAGTGTTTTTCCCGATCACGACGATGATCGTGATCAGTCTCGTGATATCGCTGCTGCTCTGGCTGTTCCGCCGCTGAGTCTTGTTTGGTCCCCGGTAGCCGGCCAGGAGTTTCCGGAACAACTCGGTGGCGGTAGCGTGGGAGGAGTGTCGTGGGAACACGCCTGGCCAGCCATCAGGGTGATGCAAGCCTAACAACATCGACCCACGTGAATAATTGCCCGCGCATGAGGAGACCGATACGGCGGCGTCCTACCCGCGCGCGGGCATGACTATGGAAGGATTTCGTCGAAGCGATCGGCGTCGAGATTTTCGTTGATCTCGCGTGCACGCCGCTCGACGTCTTCGAAACGCTCACCTTCACGCCGGCGAAACAGGTCCACCATGGTCTCGCTCTGCTGGCATTGCGGATCCCAGCGACAGAAGAACTGGAACTGCTCGGTGTCGCTGCCACAGGCCATGCCGCGCTGGCAGGCAGCCAGCATCCAGATGGTGCCGACGTCTTCCGGGGTGCCCGATCGCCCCGTGATGCTCTCCACGTAGGCGAGGTGATACAGGACCTCCGGCTCCTTGGTGCGGATCGCCTCCTTCGCGAGCACGCGGATGTCGAGTTTGCGCTGATCGCGCTCGGACAGGTCGTGCATGCGGATCATGCCCTGCGACATCTCGAACACGAGCAGCGCCTTGGCCGATCCACTGCCGGCTTCGGATGCGGCCTCGAGCAGGTCCTGCCATTCGGTGAACGGGTTGTCCGGCGCGGCCTTGAAGCGCGCGCACTGCGCGTAGATACGCCGCGCCACCGGTTCGTAGTACCGCGTCCAGTAGTCGGCTTCGAGCGCGGCCTCGAGCGACTTCTCCCTCCCGGCCGGGCCAAACAACGTGGCGTATTCACGCACG
>DATEII010000114.1:0-16959 GCA_035279135.1 Steroidobacteraceae bacterium | reverse complement strand
GGCACGTATCGTGCCGCGCCGCTGCGAGGCGTCGAGCGTGGCCTTGATCACGATGCCGCGCGCGGCCACGCGCTGGGATTCGGCCGGCGTCAGAGGCGGATCGGCGGCCACTGCCATGCAGGGACGCGCCAGGCACAGGGCCAGCACAAGAGCGATCCGATGCCTCGTCGGTCCCATGAATGATGAGTGCCCTGAGCCGGACAAAAGGTTCGAGACACTTATCGTAACAACAGAGTTTTTCCGACGACGCCATTCATTGCCGGTTAAGCCGAATGGGCCTATCGTCGGCCGCATGAACCGTGTCGCCGCCCTCCTCGTCCTCGGCCTGCTCGCTGCGACGCCAGCACTCGCCGACGGCTTCCGTTGCGGCACCAAGCTCGTGCTCGAAGGCGCGACGCGTTCCGAGGTGGCCGCCAAGTGCGGTGAGCCCACCGAGGTGACCACGATGCGCAGCGTGTTCCGGCGACCCGTCATCTGGACCAACGGCCGGCCGTACTTCATCGGCGAGGACTTCATCGAGGTCCCGGTCGAGAGCTGGGTCTACAACCTCGGGCCTAACAAGCTCATGCGCCGCATCCGCTTCGAGGGTGGCGTGGTGACCGAGATCGAGACGCTCGGGTACGGTTACAACTGAAAGAATGGGGGCAGCCCCCCTTTCCTAGCAAAAGGGGTCAGCCCTCGGGGTCACGTGCATCCGCTGGAGGGGCTGACCCCTTTTGCTAGGAAACAGGGGCTGCCCCCATTCATTTCATGGACGCGATCCATCGGTCGATCTTGGCGGTGAGCACGTCCATCGGCACCGCGCCGTCACGCAACACCTGGCTGTGGAATTCGCGCACGTCGAACCTGCCGCCGAGCTCGGCCTGCGCCTTCGCGCGCAGCGCCGTGATGTGCAGCTGGCCCAGCTTGTAACCCAGTGCCTGGCCCGGCCACACGATGTAGCGCTCCACCTCGGCGGTGACGTCGCTCTCGGCCATCGACGAGTTGTCGAGCATGTACCGGATCGACTGCTCGCGCGTCCAGCCCTTCGAGTGCAGACCGGTGTCGACCACGAGACGCATCGCGCGCAGCATCTCGTCCGAGAGCCGGCCGTACCACTGGTAAGGATCGGTGAACACGCCGAGCTCCTTGCCGATCGACTCCGCGTACAGCGCCCAGCCCTCGGCATACGAGACGTAGTTGTTGAAGCGGCGGAAACGCGGCAGGTCGGTGAGCTCCTGCTGGATCGAGATCTGGAAGTGATGACCGGGCGCGGCCTCGTGCAACGACAAGGTCTCGAGCCCGAATCGCGGCTGCGCCTTCAGGTTGAAGGTGTTGATGTAGAAAATGCCCGGGCGTTTGCCATCGGCGGACGGCGCCTGGTACGAAGCACCAGCCGCCGATGCGGCGCGAAACGGCTCGACCGGACGAATCTCGTAGTCGGCCTTCGGAAAATCCGAGAACAGCTTCGGCAGCAGCCCATCGATGCGACGCTTCACGGCGCGGTAGGCGTCGAGCAAATCCTGCTCGTTGTTGAAGTAGAACTGCGGGTCGTCCTCGAGATGCTTGAAGAACGCGTCGAGATCACCCTGGAAGCCGACCTGCTCCTTCACGGCGATCATCTCGGCGCGGATGCGCGCGACTTCATCGAGTCCCACCTGGTGGATCTGTTCGGGCGGCATGTCCATGGTGGTGGCGCCGCGGATGCGCCAGCGATACCACGCGGACCCATCCGGCAGGTCGCTCCAGCCCACCGTGGTCCGCGCCGCGGGTAGATAGTCGCGCTCGAGGAAGTCGGCGAGCCGCGCATAGGCCGGCAACACTTCCGTCGAGATCGCGCTGGCATATGCGGCTCGCAGGCGCGCCGCATCGGCTGCCGGAATCGATGTCGGCAGCGTCTTGACCGGACCCCAGAAGATGCTGGCCTCCGCGCTCGGCGTGACGATCTCGCGCAGCTGCGGAATCATCTTCACGACGGCGGGCTTCGGCAGCGTGATGCCGCGCGACATGCCGGCACGCATCAGCGCGATCGCCCCATCGGCCCAACGCGGGAATTCACGCACGCGCTTCAGGAAACGCTCGTAGTCCGCCACCGTGGCGAAAGGCTGCGGGCCTTCGCCCGAACCGTACACCACGAGGTCCATCGGCAGGCCGCTCATCTGGCTGAACGGCATGTATTCCTCGTGGAAGGGCTGACCCGCCAGCGCCTGCTCGCGTTCGCTGACGAAGATTTCCAGCGTGATGCGCGCACCGGCGGAGAGCTGCGCCGCATCGATGGCCTTGGCGCGATCGAGGTAGGCGCGCTCGATGCCCAGCGATTTCTCGCGGAAGCCGGGGCTCGTGGACTCATCGAGAAGGTCATCGAAGCGTGAGTCGCCGATGGCCGTGGCGCTCATCGGCGAGAGCTCGAGTTGCTGGTCGAAATACTCCTCGACCAGCGCATTCAGAGTGGCATCTGGTGTTTTCAAGTTCGGCCCCGCCGCGCAGGCCGAGAGGGCCGCGGCGGCTAACAGCGTGGAAAATTTCTTCATGGCCGCATGGTAGCCTAGCGGCCAACTTTCTCGGAGCAGTCCCATGCTGGTCGGAACCCAGGTACGACGCGTCGCCGTGGTCGGTGGCATGCGCATTCCGTTCGCACGCGGTCACGGCGCGTATTCCAAGGTAGGAAACCAGGACATGTTCACCGCGGTGCTGCAGGCGCTGGTCGCCCGGTTCCGCATCGCCGGCGAACGCCTCGGCGACGTGACCGGCGGCGCCGTCCTCAAGCACTCCAGGGACTTCAACCTGGTGCGCGAGTGCGTGTTGTCGTCGGGCCTGGATCCCGCCACGCCGGGACTCGACATGCAGCGCGCCTGCGGCACCGGCCTCGACGCCGCGATCTCCATCGCGATGAAGATCGCGCTCGGGCAGATGGACGCCGGCATCGCGGGCGGCTTCGACACCGTGAGCGATCCGCCCATCGTGTACCCGCGCTCCTATCAACAGCTGCTGCTGCGCGCCTACCGCGGCAAGACGCTCGGACAGCGGATCACGCCGTTCTTCGGACTGCGCCCGAAGCATTTCAAACCCGTGATGCCCGGCGTGCTCGAGCCGCGCACCGGGCTCTCGATGGGCGAACACTGCGAGCAGATGGCCAAGACCTGGAAGATCGCGCGCGCCGACCAGGACGAGCTCGCCAACGCGAGCCACGTGAATGCCGGCAAGGCCTGGGCGCGCGGCTTCTACAGCGACCTGGTAGTTAGCGAGTACCAGGGCCTCAGGATGGACAACAACGTGCGTGCCGACAGCACGGTGGAGAAGCTGTCACAGCTCAAACCCGCCTTCGATCGTCGCAGCGGCATGGGCACGCTGACCGCCGGCAATTCCACGCCGCTCACCGATGGCGCGTCGGCCGTGCTGCTCGCGAGCGAAGAGTGGGCCCGCCAGCGCAACTTGCCGATCCTCGCGTGGTTCAGTTACAGCAAGCAGTGGGCCGTCGATTACGTGGGCGGCAAGGAAGGACTGCTCATGGCGCCCGCCTACGCCGTGCCCTCGATGCTCGGGGACGCCAGCCTCACTCTGCAGGACTTCGATTTCTACGAGATCCACGAGGCTTTCGCCGCGCAGGTGTTGTGCACGCTCAAGGCCTGGGAATCGCCCGAGTATTGCAGGGAACGACTCGGACTGGATCGGCCGCTGGGCAGCATCGACCGCGCGAAGCTCAACGTGAACGGCTCGAGCGTGGCCATCGGCCACCCGTTCGCCGCCACCGGCACGCGCATCGTGGCGCAGCTCGCCAAGCAGCTGTCGGAATCATCCACGGCGAAGCGCGGGCTGATCTCGGTGTGCACTGCGGGCGGCATGGGCGTCACCGCGATCCTCGAAAAGGCCTGAGCCCCTTCCCATTGGTTTCATTTGAAACTAAAAGGGGACATTCCTCATTTCGGCTGTAACAATTGCCCAATGACGCCGGACCGTCGATGGCGTACACAATTGTTACAGCCGAATGAGGAATGTCCCCGAGGCTCGAGGTGGTCCATGAAGCGCTACGTCCACTTTCCCAAGGTCGAAGGCCAGGCCTCACGCCAGGCGCATGCCGACCTGCCGGCCGGCACCTTCGAGCGTGAGATCAGCAAGGAAGGTTTCTTCGGGCCCGCCGCGCATCTCTACCATCGGCATCCGCCGACCGGCTGGGTCAGTTTCGAAGGACCCCTGCGGCCGCATGCCTTCGACTGCACCAGGCTCGCTCGCAGCCAGGAGATGCCCTGGAGCGCGCCCGAGCTGCTGCACAACGCCTCGGTGCGCGTGCGTTTCTGGCGCTGCGAATCCAACATGCCGGCGCTGGCGCGCAACGCCGACGGCGACGAGCTGCTGTTCGTGCACGCCGGCCAGGGCGAGCTGTTCTGCGACTACGGCCACCTGTCCTTCGAAGCCGGCGACTACGTACTGATTCCGCGCGGCACCATGTGGCGCGTCGAGTGCGCCGAACCGCTGCGCGCGCTGCTCATCGAGGCCACCAACAATTCGTTCCGGCTGCCCGACAAGGGCCTGGTCGGGCCGCACGCGATCTTCGACGCGGCCATGCTCGACACGCCGCGAATCGACGAAGTATTCCGCGAACAGCAGGACGACAGCGAATGGCGCGTCGCCGTGAAGCGGCGCAACGAGATATCGACGGTCACCTATCCATTCAACCCGCTGGACGCGGTGGGCTGGCATGGGGATCTCGCCGTCGCGCGGATCAATCTGCGCGACATCCGGCCGCTCATGAGCCACCGCTATCACCTGCCGCCCTCGGCGCACACCACGTTCCTCGCGGATCGCTTCGTGGTGTGCAGCTTCGTGCCGCGCCCGTTCGAATCCGATCCGGGCGCGATGAAGGTGCCGTTCTTCCACAACAACGACGACTACGACGAAGTCATCTTCTACCACGCGGGTAATTTCTTCAGCCGCGACAACATCCATCCCGGCATGATCACGCTGCATCCCGGCGGCTTCACGCACGGGCCGCATCCCAAGGCGCTCAAGAACGTGTTCCAGCAGGCCAAGCCCGCCACCGACGAATATGCCGTGATGATCGACACGCGCGACGCGCTCGAAGTCACCGCGGCCGCGCAGCAGGTCGAGTGGACCGGCTACGTCGACAGCTGGAAGGGATCGAAGTAACGGTGAAGCTCGCCACCCTCAAACGCGGCGGCCGCGATGGCCGGCTGGTGATCGTGACCCGCGACCTGCAGCACTGCCTGCTGGTCCCCGGCATCGCACCCACGCTGCAGGCCGCGCTCGATGATTGGGACAGCATCGCGCCGCGCCTGCGCGAACGCGCCGCGGCGCTCGAGGTGAGCCATGCGCACGCCGACGTGTTGCCCTTCGACGCGACGCAATGCGCCGCGCCGCTGCCGCGCGCGTACCACTGGGTGGACGGCAGCGCCTACGTGAACCACGTGGAGCTGGTGCGCAAGGCGCGCGGCGCCGAGATGCCCACCTCGTTCTGGACCGATCCGTTGGTCTACCAGGGCGGCTCGGACGACTTGTTAGGTCCACGCGACGATGCGCCCTTCGGCGACGAGGCCTGGGGCATCGACTTCGAAGCCGAGGTCGCCGTGATCACCGACGACGTGCCCATGGGCACCGACGCCGCGAGCGCCGCGGCGCACATCCAGCTGATCACGCTCGTCAACGACTGGTCGCTGCGCAACCTGATCCCGGGCGAGCTCGCCAAGGGTTTCGGCTTCTACCAGTCCAAGCCCGCGACGGCGTTCGCCCCGGTGGTCGTGACACCCGATGAGCTCGGGGACGCCTGGCGCGACAGCAAGGTCCACTTGCCGCTCTCGAGCCGGATCAACGGGCGCGTGTTCGGCCAACCCGAGGCCGGCGTCGACATGACGTTCAGCTTCGCGCAGCTCATCGCGCACGTGACGAAGACGCGCAGGCTCGGGGCCGGCGCCATCGTCGGTTCGGGTACGGTGTCCAACTATGACCGCAGCCGCGGATCGAGCTGCCTCGCCGAGGTGCGCATGCTCGAGCAGATCGACCACGGCCAGGCCGATACCGCTTTCCTGAGGTTCGGCGATCGCGTGGAGATCGAGATGCACGCGCGCGACGGCACCAACATCTTCGGCACGCTCGACAACCGCGTGGTGCAGGATCCGCGGCGGCGCTAGGTCGTCGCCACCTCGACCAGCGTCGGTTCCAGCACGCGCACGAGCTCGCGCGGCTCGATGCCCACGAGGAATCCGCGCGCGCCGCCATTGATGTAGATGCGCGGCAGAACGACGATGCCCTTCTCGCAGTAGATGGTCATGGCGCGCTTGAGGCCGAACGGCGACGTGCCGCCGACCTGGTAGCCCGAATGTCGATCGGCGACCTCGGGTGCGCAGGGCGCGACGCTCTTGCGTCCGGTCTGGCGCGCCAGGTTCCTGGCCGAGACCTCGCGATCACCGTGCATGAGGATGCACAGCGGCTTCTTCGCGTCGTCCTCGAAGATCAGCGTCTTGATCACGATGTGCTCGTCGACACCGAGATGCCGCGCGGACGCGGCCGTGCCGCCATGCGCCTCCCACGCATATAAATGAGGCGTGAATTCCACCTTGTGCTGGCGCAGGGTGCGCACGGCCATGGTGACGGGGTAATCGGTTGCCATGGCGGAAGTTTATCGGGCCCGCCAGCCATCGCCGCCCGCGAGGAACACGTCCTTGTGCCAGCGCCGGGCCTCGGCGGCAACCAGTTGATGCGACCACGGCTCGCGTTGGCGGACCGAGGCATGTTTGCCGCGCGGCCGGTACTCCGCGTAATACGCCGTCTTCAGGCGCTCGGTGCTGCCCGGCGTCCATTCGCGCCAGCCCTGCGGATGCACGGGCGCATCCATCTGCGTGTTCATGAAGATCACTCGCGCGTAGTCGCGCCACGGGCGGCCCAGGTAGATAGTCCGCGCGCCGGCGTCGGCGGTGATCCGGCAGCGATCGAACACGTAGGCCTTCTCCTGTTCGGGCGCGGTGCGCGAGTGCGCCGTGATCATGATCTCGGGGTGCGCGAGCGCGTGGATCTCGCAGCGATCGAAGAACGCATTGGCATCGCCGAAGATGAAATCCACGTGCCCTTCGATGTAGCAGTCGCGGAAATACTGCCGGCTCACCGGGCACGGCTCGGCCGCGCACTTGCGCGAGCCGGCGTACAGGGTGTCCTGCGCGCCGAGCAGCCGGACGCGGTGGAACACCGCGCGATCGCCAGTCACCGCGAGCGCCACGGCCTGCGAGCCTTCGTTGCCCTGCCAGACGAAGTCGTTGCGCACCGTCAGGTTCTCTGCGCGGAAGTCGTCACCACTCACCGTCAGCGTGGCAGACTTGATGGTTCCGCCGACCGTGGCGTGCGCATCTCCCCAGACGACGATGACCTCGCCGGCCGCGCGTCCCGTGCCGCGCAGGCGCACGTGCGCGCGGCCGATGTTCACCTTCCCGCGATACGTGCCCGGCGCCAGCTGGATTTCACCGCCGGTTTCCGGGAGTGCATCGACCGCGCCCTGCAGCGTGGCGTATTCGGCCGCGCCCACGCTGATGCGCGCGGCCATCGCGGCCGAGGCCAGCATCGCCATGCCGAGGGCGCCCACTGCCGCGCGGCGCGCACTCATGCGAACTGCGATGCCGTGAGGGTCGTCGACGCGCCGCGGCGCACGCGCACCTTGCGCAGCCCTTCGCGGTAGCGCACGTGTGCGACGCCGCCCGAGACGTTGCGCAACACGGCGCGATGCAGGATGCCGTCGCGCCAGCTGACATCCAGCTCGAAACCACCGCGCGTGCGGATGCCGCGCACCGAACCCGTGGCCCAGGCCCGCGGCAACGCGGGCAACAACTCGATCTCGCCGCCGACGCATTGCACGAGCATCTCGAGGATGCCGTTCGCGCCGCCGAAGTTGCCGTCGATCTGGAACGGCGGATGCGCATCGAACATGTTGGGATAGGTGCGCGAAGGATCGAGCAGCAGCTTGATCACCGCATGGGTGTGTTCGGCATCGCGCAAGCGCGCCCAGAGATTGATGCGCCACGCGATGGCCCAACCGGTCGAGAGGTCACCGCGCAGCTCCAGCGATCGCTTCGCGGCCGCCGCGAGCTCGGGCGTCTGCCGCAGGTTGATCTGCCCGCTCGGGAACAGCGCGTACAGGTGCGAGACGTGGCGGTGATTGGGCTCGGGCGCCTCGAGGTCCCAGTCCTCGAGCCACTCCTGCAGCTGGCCTCCCTTGCCGATGCGATCGGGCGGTAGCCTGGCGCGCGTGGCGGCGCAGGCGGCGCGGAACTCCGCATCGACGTGCAGAGCTTCTGCCGCTTCGATGCAATGCGCGAACAGGTCGCGCAGGATCTGGCTGTCCATGGCCGGACCGGCGCAGATCGAAACCCCGTCGATGTGATTGTTCTCCGGCGACATCGATGGACTCGTGACGCGGAACTTTCCCGACGGATCCGGCACGAGCGTGTCGAGGAAGAATTCGGCGGCGCCCTTCATGACCGGGTACACGTCGGCGAGATAGGCACGATCGCGCCCGTAGTCGTAATGGTCCCAGAGGTGCTGGCACAACCACGCGCCGCCGGTGGGCCACATGCCGTAGCGCGCCGCGTCGATGGGCGCGGTCGCGCGCCACAGGTCGGTGTTGTGATGCGCCACCCAGCCGCGCGCGCCGTAGTTCACGCGCGCGGTGCGCGCGCCCGTCACGGCCAGGTCCTTGACCATCGCCACCAGCGGCTGCACACATTCGGCGAGATTCGCGGGCTCCGCGGGCCAGTAGTTCATTTCTGTATTGATGTTGATGGTGTACTTCGATCCCCAGGGCGCCGACAGCTTGTCGTTCCACAATCCCTGCAGGTTCGCCGGCTGCGTGCCCGTGCGCGAACAGGCGATCAGCAGGTAGCGCGCATACTGGAAATACAGCGCCGCGAGCTGCGGATCCTGCGTGGTCGCCGAGTCGCGGATGCGCAGGTCGGTCGGTTGCTCGCTGGCCGCCGTGCGCCCGAGATCGAGAGTCACGCGGCGGAACAGCTTCCGGTGGTCCGCGATGTGTGCGGCGACCAGCTGGTCCCAGCCGCGGCCCGCGGCTGCTTCGAGCTGCCGACGCGTGATCGCCGCGGGATCGCCACCCACGTCATCGAAGCGGCGGTAGTTGGTCGCGATGGCGAGCAGCAAGGTCACGGCATTCGCACCGTGCAGGGTGAGCGCGTCTTCCGAGGACACCAGCTCGCCGCCCTGCGCGATGACGCGCACACGTGTCTCGTAGCGCAGCGCGGCCGGCAGGCCCTGCTGCGACGTGTTGCCGCCCGCGAGGATCAGCGTGTCGCCTTCCACGCGCACCGCGCCCGGCATGGGCGTCTCGAAGGTCGCGCGCAGGTTCACCGCTGCTTCGCGGTCGGCGCGGATGCGCACGGCGATGACCTGGTCCACGGCCGAGGCGAACACTTCGCGCGTCCAGTTCACGCCGTCCTGGCGGTATTCGACGCGCGCGACGGCAGTGTCGAGATCCAGGTCGCGCCGGTAACCCTCGGTGAACGAGGAGGCGCCAAACGTGAGCAGCAGGTTCCCCACGGTCTGGTACGAGGGCATGCGCAGCGGCCGCGCCATCATTTTCTCGTTGGCCAGCGCCTGCGCTTCGGCGTATCGGCCCGCGGCGATCAGCTCGCGCACGCGCGGCAGCGCGAGCAACGCTCCCGGATCGGAGGGATCGTAGGGGCCGCCCGCGTACAACGTGTCTTCGTTGAGCTGCAGCCGCTCGCGCGCGACGCCGCCGAACACCATCGCACCGAGGCGGCCATTGCCTATGGGCAACGCCTCGGTCCAGGCCTCCGCGGGCTGGCGATACCAGAGGCGCAGCTCATCGGGATCCTGCGCACGCGCGGTGTTGCGCCAGGTGCCAGTGGATAGAGTGGCGAGGGCGATGCCGCCCTTCAGTGCGTTTCTGCGTGTGACCATCCGGTCAACAGTAGCGCATCCGGTCGCAAACTCCCGCTGTCAGTTTGGGGATCGAACGATCATTCTTTACGGCTCTTTCTTCGGCGCGCAATCACACACCGGGCAGCCGCGGTCGAAGATGATCTTCCAGTCGCCGTTGGGTTCGCGCCGCCAGATGGACGTGAAGGTACCGACGCGTTTACCGGCCGGGTTCAGCACCGGCCCGGTGGACAACGCGAGCTTGCCGCCCTCCTGCACTTCGACCAGCTCCGGCGCCCACGAGAATGGCGGTTGCGGCGCGTCGAAGAATTTCTGCCAGCGCGTCAGCACCTGGTCGGGACCACGCAGCGGCTGGTCCGCGAGCCAGATCACGTCGGGCGCGATCATGGCGCGGAATGCCTTCACGTCGCGATCGGCCAGCGTTTTCGCGAACGCGATCTCGGTGGCCCGCACCTGCCCGGTGAGTTTCGCGAGGTCGTCGGCGGCAGATCCTTGCATGGACGCCGCACCGAACAACAATGCCAGCAGCACCTTTTTCATGGCTATCTCCCTGTAGGAACGTCGGATATTACCTTCGGAGGAGAGGTGCCCCGCTCGGCCGGTGGCACAATGCCGTCCTCTCGTCGACGCCTGCCCGGAGACCACATGGGTGATTTCACGACACTCATGGCCCGCGATGGTCATGAATTCAATGCCTGGTTGTCGCCCGCGTCGGGCGGTGCGCGCGGCGCGGTGGTGGTCTGCCAGGAAATCTTCGGCGTCAATCATCACATCCGCGGCGTGGCGGACGCGTTCGCGGCCGCGGGTTACCTCACCATCGCACCGTGCCTGTTCGACCGCATCCGGCGCGGCATCGAGCTCGGTTATTCCGAGAAGGAAACGCAGGAAGGTCGCGGCTACCGCCTGCGGATCCCCAAGGAGAAGACGCTGCTCGACCTCGCCGCGTCGATCAATGTCGTGCGTCATGCGGGGCGCGTGGCCGCCGTGGGCTACTGCTGGGGCGGCACGCTCGCCTACCTCGCGGCCTGCGAACTGCCCGTGGCATGCGCGGTGTCGTATTACGGCGGACAGATCGCCAAAGACCACCTCGACAAGCATCCGAAGCGGCCGGTGCTCTACCACTTCGGCGCGAAGGACCCATATATCCCGCCCGCGGACATCGAGAAGATCCAGGCGGCGGATCCCACCGGGGAATTCCACGTCTACCCCGCGGATCATGGGTTCAACTGCGACGAGCGCGCGACCTACGATGCGGCCAGTGCCCAACTGGCACGCCAGCGCACGCTGGACTTCCTCGTCGCGCAGCTGGAGAAGAAATGAAACTGAACGACACGAGTCTCTGGAAGGAACGCGGCTTCATCGCGGGCCAGTGGGTGGCCGCCGATTCCGGCCAGGTGACCGAGATCCGCAACCCCGCGAACGGCGAGCGGCTGGGCAGCGTGCCGAACATGGGCGCCGCCGAGGCGCGCCGCGCCATCGAGGCGGCCCATGGCGCGTTGCCGGGCTGGTCGAAGAAAACCGCGGGCGAACGCGCGCGCCTGATGCGCAAGTGGTTCGAGCTGATGCTCGCCAACGTCGATGACCTCGCCGTCATCATGACCGCCGAGCAGGGCAAGCCGCTGGCGGAGTCGCGCGGCGAGATCGCGTACGCCGCATCGTTCATCGAATGGTTCGCCGAGGAAGGCAAGCGGCTGTACGGCGACATCATCCCGGGTCACCAGGCCGACAAGCGCATCATGGTGCTGCGCCAGCCCGTGGGTGTGGTCGCGGCCATCACGCCCTGGAATTTCCCCGCGGCCATGATCACGCGCAAGGCGGGCCCGGCGCTCGGCGCCGGCTGTCCCATCGTGATCAAGCCCGCGCCGCAGACACCTTTCTCGGCGCTCGCCATGGCGGAGCTCGCGCAGCGGGCCGGCATTCCGGAGGGCGTGGTCAACGTCGTCACGGGTGATGCGGTGGCCATCGGCGGAGAGTTCACGGGCAATGACAAGGTCCGCAAGCTCTCGTTCACCGGCTCAACGCAGGTGGGCAAACTACTCATGGCGCAGAGCGCGAAGACCGTGAAGAAGGTGTCGCTCGAGCTCGGCGGCAACGCGCCGTTCATCGTGCTCGACGACGCCGACCTCGACGCCGCGGTGGCCGGTGCCATCGCGAGCAAGTACCGCAACACCGGCCAGACCTGCGTGTGCGCCAACCGCTTCATCGTGCAGTCGAAGATCTACGATGCGTTCGCGGCCCGGCTCACCGAGGCCGTGAAGAAGCTGCGCGTCGGCGACGGCCTCAAGGGCGAGACCGACCAGGGTCCGCTCATCGATGCCAAGGCGCTGGCCAAGGTCGAGGACCACGTCGCCGATGCGAAAGCCAAGGGTGCGAGCGTGATCACCGGCGGCCGGCGCCATGCGCTGGGCGGCACGTTCTACGAGCCCACGGTGCTCACGAACGTCTCGCGCGAGATGATCCTCGCGCGCGAGGAAACCTTCGGCCCGGTCGCCCCGCTGTTCAGGGTGGAGAGCGACGAGCAGGCGGTGCAGCTCGCGAACGACACCGAGTTCGGTCTCGCGGCCTATCTATATACGCGCGACCTCGCGCGCTCGTGGCGCGTCACCGAGGCGCTCGAATACGGCATCGTCGGTCTCAACACCGGGCTGATCTCCACGGAAGTCGCGCCGTTCGGCGGCATGAAGGAAAGCGGCACCGGCCGCGAAGGCAGCAAATACGGAATCCTCGAGTTCACCGAGCTCAAGTACGTCTGCGTCGGCGGGATCTGACGGTACGGGCGCCGCGCCTTTGCCCGGCGGGCGCACGGCGGTGCGCGCGCGCCGGTTGATTCCATTGCTCGCGGCCTGCAGCGCCATCGGCTCCGTGGGCAACTACCTGTTCCTGCCTGCGCTGCCGCAGATCGGCGAGCACTACGGCGTGTTGCCGGGGACGGCGCAGCTCACGGTCACGAGTTACCTGGTGTCTTTCGCGCTCGGCGTGCTGCTCTCCGGACCCCTTGCGGACCGGTATGGTCGCCGGCCGGTACTCATCGGCGGCGTCGCGTTGTCCGGCGCGGCCGCGCTGCTGTGTTATTTCGCACCGACCATGGGCTGGTTCGTCGCCGCGCGCATCGTGCAGGGCGCCGCCGGCGGATTCGGCATCACTGTCTCGCGCGCGAGCGTCGGCGATCTGTTCGAAGAGCATGCGCTCGCGCGCATGTACGCCATCCTGACCATGGCGCTGGTGCTCGGCACGGCGCTCGCGCCCTGGATCGGCGGCGTGGTCGCGCGGTTTGCGGGCTGGCAATCGGGGTTCCTCGGCCTCGCCGTTGCCGCGGCTGTCATCGCGGTGGCTTGCGCGGCCTGGCTGCCCGAGACGCGCGCGGCCAACTCGGACGCGCACAGTTTCTCGGCGTTGTGGCGCGAATCACGGGCGCTGGTCACGCGGCCGCTGTTCATGGGATACGTGTCCCTGGCGGCACTCATGTACGCGCTGTTCTTCGTGTTCGTGTCGCTGGCGCCGTACGTGATGCTGAACATCCTGCGGCTGCCGACAGACCAGTTCGGTCTCTATTATTTGTTCCTCGCCACGGGGTTCTTCATCGGCAACCTGCTGGTGTCGCGCTCCGGGGGTCATCACGACCTCGTGCGCCAGACTCATGCGGGGCTCTGGTGGCAGCTGCTGGGTTCGAGCAGCGCACTCGCACTGGTCCTGCTCGGCTTCGTGCATCCGCTCGCGGTGTTCGTGCCGATGATGTCGTTTTCGTTCGGCCAGGGCCTGGCGCTGCCCAATCTCATCGCGCACGGCATCCGGCTGGCGCCGTATTACACCGGCGTCGCCTCGAGCATCTTCGGCTTCTCGCAGCTCGCGCTGTCGGCGGTCGCGGTCCAGGTGATGGGTTATGTCCCGGCACACGGCTGGCAGCCGGCGTTGTGGTTCTGCGTGCTCGGCGCGATCCTCACGTCGATCGCCGTGCGGCGACTGGAGATGGACGAGATTCTGCCGACGCGTGCATAGGCAGCCACCGCCAAGCCGCGTACACTGCCCCGCCAGTGCTAGGACGGTTCCACGAAATCAGCATCGAGACTGCGGACATCGCCGGATCGGTGGCGTTCTACGAGCGGCTCGGCTTCACCCAGTGCGGCACGACCGACACCTGGCAGCATCCCTACGGCGTGCTCACCGACGGCAAGTTGTTCCTCGGGCTGCACCAGTTCAAGTTCCCATCTCCCACCATCACCTACGTGCGTCCGGGCATCGCGCAGCACGCGCATGCCATCGAGAAACACGGCATCGAGCTCGCGTGGAAACGCGTCGGCGACGACGTGTTCAACGAGGTGGGATTCCTCGACCCGTCCGGTCAGGCGGTGCGCGTGCAGGAAGCGGCCACGCATTTCGCCAGCGACCGCGAGGATCGCGAGACTTCGCTGTGCGGGGACTTCGCCGAATTCAGCATGCCGTCCAGCGACTTCGAACCGATGCGTGCGTTCTGGGAGCCGCTCGGGTTCGTGGCCATGGACGAGACCGATACGCCCTACCCGCGCATGTCCATGACCAGCGATCACCTCGACCTCGCGGTGCATCGCCCGCGCACGCTCGATGCGCCGCTGCTGGTGTTCAGCGCGCCCGACATGGGTGAGCGCATCGAGCGCCTGCGCACGCTGGGTTGCGAGTCCGCCGCCTTGCCGCGCGGTCTCGATCCGCGGCACAACGCGTTGCTCGAGGCGCCCGAAGGCACGTCGCTGCTGCTGGTCAACGCGATCGAATAGCTGTCCCGGAGACGGCCCGTGGCCGTTTCGTCAGGACGCGCCGCGCGAATACCTAGATAATCCGCGCATCCCGCTCACGCGGAAAACTTTGCGGAGATCCCGATGAAGCGTTGGTCGTTGGCGGCCCTGGCCGCGGGTTCCCTCTTTTGCCTGAGCACCGGCGCGCGCGCCGACGAGGGCATGTGGCCGGTACACGGCTTTCCATTCGACAAGGCCAACGCGGCGCTCAAGACCCACATCGACCAGGCCTGGATCGACCGTGTGCGGTCGGCCACGGTGCGCATCGCGACGTGTACGGGCTCGTTCGTCTCGCCCGAGGGATTGATCCTCACCAACCACCATTGCGTGGAGTCGTGTCTGGCCGAGAACTCCAGCCGCGAGAAGAGCTTCGTCGAGACCGGCTTTCTCGCCAGGACCCATGAAGAGGAGATGCGTTGCCAGACGCAGGTCGCCGACGTGCTGACCGACATGCAAGACATCACCGCGAAGGTCACCGCGGCCACCGCCGGCAAGGCCGAAGCCGCGGCCAACGAGGCGCGCAAGGCCACGCTCACGCAGCTCGAGCAGGAATGCGAAGCGCAATCGAAGCTCAAGTGCCAGAGCGTGTCGCTGTACGAGGGCGGGCAATACTGGATGTACGAGTACAAGCGCTACACCGACCTGCGGCTGGTGTTCGCGCCCGAGGAAGGCATCGCCTCGTTCGGCGGCGACCCGGACAACTTCCAGTTCCCGCGCTGGAACCTCGACATGAGCGTGCTGCGCGCGTACGAGAACGGCCAGCCGGCCAGGCCCGCTAACTACCTGCGCTTCAACTTCGCGGGCCCGGCCGCCGGCGAGCCGGTGTTCGTCTCCGGCCACCCCGGCGCCACCGACCGCGAGCTCACGCTGTCGCAGCTCAAGCAGCTGCGCAACCAGGACCTGCCCCAGTACCTGCTGCGGTATTCGGAGATCCGCGGCCGGCTGATCCAGTTCTCACAGTCGAGCCCCGAGAACGCGCGCATCAGTGCCGACCTGCTCAACAGCCTCGAGAATGCGATCAAGGTGCGGCGCAAGATGCTCGACGCGCTGCACGACGACAACCTGCTGGCGCGCAAGGCCGTCGAGGAACAGAACCTGCGCGCCGCCATCGCCAAGGACAAGAAGCTCAACGCCGCGGTGGGTGACCCGTGGAAGGACATCGACGTGGCGCTGGCCAACGAGCGCGCCATCTACGTGCCCTACCTGTACCTCGAGCAGCTCGCCGGCTTCCAGGGCCGTCTCGCCACCTGGGGCCGGACCCTGGTGCGTGGCGCCGCGGAACGCGACAAGCCGAACACGGCGCGCTACCGCGAGTTCACCGACACCGCGCTGCCGCGCGTCGAGCAGCAGCTCGGCGCCAAACTACCCGTCTATCCCGAGCTGGAGATGTTGCGCCTCGGCCAGAGCCTCGAGCGCATGCGCGAGTGGCTGGGGCCGGATCATCCCGTGGTGCGCAAACTACTGTCGAAGGAGTCGCCGGCCGAATTGGCGCGGCGCATCGTGACCGGCACGCAGCTCGCGGATCCCGCGGCGCGCCTGGCGCTGTGGAAGGGAGGCTCGGCCGCGGTCGCGGCATCCACGGACCCGATGATCGAGCTCTGGCGCAACATCGACCCCGAGGCTCGTGCCGTGCGCAAGCAATACGAAGACAGCGTCGAAGGACCGCTGCGCCATGCCTCGGAACGCATCGCGCAGGCGCGTTTCGCCATCCTCGGTACCAGCGTCTACCCGGATGCCACGTTCACGCTGCGCATCAACTGGGGCACCGTCCAGGGCTGGAACGAAGCCGGCAAGCCGGTGGAACCGTTCACCTACCTGGGCCGCGCCTTCGAGCGCGCCACCGGGGCCGAGCCGTTCCGCATCCCGGACAGCTGGATGCGCGTCAAGGACAAGCTAGACCTGAAGACCCCGTTCGACCTGTCCACCAACAACGACATCGTGGGCGGCAATTCGGGCAGCCCGCTGATCAATGCGAACGGCGAGATCGTCGGGTTGATGTTCGACGGCAACATCCACTCGATCTCCGGCTCCTACTGGTTCGACAGCGCGAAGAACCGCGGTGTCGCGGTGCACCCGGCCATCATGAAAGAGGCCATGACGAAGGTGTACGGGGCGGATGCGTTGCTGAACGAGCTCACGAAGTGAGAACGGGGGCAGCCCCCGTTTCCCAGCAAAAGGGGTCAGCCTTGCTGGACTGACCCCTTTTGCCAGGAAACGGGGGCTGCCCCCTTTCTTACTGGGGCTGCCCCCTTTCTTACTTCGTCAGCTCGCCGAGCAGCGCATCCGCGCCGTATACCTTGGACAT
>DATEII010000113.1:0-25765 GCA_035279135.1 Steroidobacteraceae bacterium | reverse complement strand
CCTCCGCGACGACGCAGCGCGCGCGGGCGACCGCGTCCTTCGAACCGAAGGCACGGCCGGCGCGGCGGAGCAGCAGCTTCGCGCGCTCGAGATCGCCGAGCTGCGCCATGGCAATGCCGCGCAGCGCCAGCGCCGGCGCGTCGTCGCGCAGCCCCACGCGTTTGAGCGCACCGACGGGATCGCCGGCCGCCAGCGCCCGCGCTGCCGCCGTGATCAGCGAATCCAGAATCCCGCCAAAGTTGTAACTCCCGTGCGCTTATGGCTCGCGCCTAATTTACGGCAACCACAACACGCGGAGACAGTCATGACTTCAAGGCACAAGATCGGGACACGGCAGGAATGGCTCGCGGCGCGGCTCGACCTGCTCGCGGCGGAAAAGGATCTCACTCATCGCAGCGATGCCCTGGCCGAGTTGCGACGCGCATTGCCCTGGGTGCGCGTCGACAAGCCCTATCACTTCGAGACCGACCAGGGGCCCGCCACGCTGAAGGACCTCTTCCGCGGACGATCACAGCTGCTGGTCTATCACTTCATGTTCGGCCCCGACTACAAGGCCGGATGTCCGTCCTGCTCGGCGATTGCGGATGGCTTCAACGGCTTCGAGGTGCATCTGGCGAACCACGATGTCTCGCTGATGGCCGTGTCACGCGCGCCGCTGCCGGCGCTGCAGGCGTACCAGCGACGCCTCGGGTGGACCTTTCCCTGGGCCTCGTCATACGGCGGTGAATTCAACTTCGACTTCAACGTGTCGATCACCGAGGAACAGCAGCGCCGCGGCGGCACGCAGTACAACTACGGGCGCGGCGAGCACCCCATCGACCAGGCCGCGCCGCCGCCCATCGTCGAGGAGTTCGCGGCGCGTTGCGGCACGGACGGCCGCACGTACATGCGCGACCGCCCCGGCATGAGCAGCTTCGTGCTCGAGGATGGCGTGGTCTATCACGCGTACTCGACCTATGCGCGGGGACTCGACGGGCTCTGGGGCATGTATCAGTGGCTGGATCGCGCACCGCTCGGCCGCAACGAGGACAGCATCTGGTGGAAGCGTCGCGACGAGTACGCGCAGGCCTGATCCATGGCGCACGGCATCGCTTCCGACCGGATCGTGCTCGCCACCGCGGCGCTGCTGTTCATCGGCAGCGCCGCGGTCACCCTGGCCTGGTGCGGATCCATGGCGGCCATGGACGGCATGGAGATGCCCGGCGGCTGGATCATGTCGATGAGCTGGATGCGCATGCCCGGCCAGGGCTGGACTCAGTCAGCCGCGAGCTTCGTCGGCATGTGGACCCTCATGATGATGGCGATGATGTTGCCGTCGCTCACGCCCGCGCTGCGCGGCCATCGGCCGGCCAGCGCCGTGCGTGTCGCGGCAGCGTACTTCGGCGTCTGGACACTGCTGGGGGTTGCCGTCTATCCACTCGGGATCGCGATCGCCGATCTCGAGATGCAACATGCCGGGCTGGCGCGCCTCGTGCCGGTGCTGGCGGCGCTCGCGCTGGCAGCTTGCGGAATCACGCAGCTCAGCGCCTGGAAGCTGCGCCAGCTCGACTGTTGTCGCGCGCCGCCTACGCGCGGCTTCAACGACGCGGGTGCGGCGTGGCGCGCGGGCATCAGCCTGGGACTCCGCTGCTGCGCGTGTTGCGCGCCGCTCACCGCGGCCCTGCTGGTGCTCGGCGTCATGGATCCCGGCATCATGGCCTGCGCCACCGCCGCGATCTCGCTCGAGCGCCTCACACCGCGCGGCCGCGCGGTCGCGCGTATTTCTGGCGTGCTGTTGCTCGCGACCGCGGCCGCAAGCCTGCTGCGCTCCGTCGCCTAGCTATTCCTCGTCGTCCTCGAGCTCCGACAGTTCCTCGTCGGTAATGCCCAGCTGCGCTTCCTCGGCCTGATCGAGCCCGCCGCCCAGCCCGGCGGAATCGGCTTCGACCACGCGATCGGTGGCGATGTCGGCCGCATAGAGCTCGCCGGGATCGTCTTCGACCGAAGCACGCTCGCCGGTGCCGTGGCGGTCGCTGGTGTCGTCGTCCCGACCCAGGCCCATCATGTCCGCGCCCGTATCGGAGCTGTCGCCGGGCCCGAGCGAACGGACACCGTGCCCCTTGAGTATCTCGTTGCCGTCAGCGGTGACGGGACCTTCCGGAATGGAATCGTCCGCCAGGAAATCCCTGCGTACCTTGATGCGTGCCATGCGTGTCTCCTCGCGTGAAAACCTTTGCCCTGCTCTGGCGTTGCAAGCCTCGTTCCAGTTTGCGCTGCACATCCCGGGCGCCGTGCGAGCGCCGCACACGCAGCCTTTGTAAAAAAGTTCAGGAAAGACGCCGCCGCGTTGCAGCGCGTTCAATCGCCTAACAACCTTGCTGTAGCCCGACGCTGACGCGACGAAGCGCGTGCCTGCCACAGCTTTTTTCCTTATGCGGGCGGACACTTCCGCGCAACTGTTGTGTGCTCGCCATGGAGGGGAGTCGCATGTACGCAAAAAGATTCTGGCCCATCGTCACCATTGCCGCCGTCCCGCTGGCCCACGCCCAGGCCCAGGAAACCGCACCGCCCGCGACCGCCGACCAGAGTGGCCTCGAAACCATCGTGGTTACCGGTGTGGCATCAGCCGGCGGCGTCAAGAAGCTCGAAGCGAGCTACAACATCGTCACCGCGAACGAAGAGCAGATACGGCGCGCGAATCCGAAGAGCACCGCCGACCTGCTCAAGATTTCGCCGGGCATGTGGCCCGAAACCAGCGGCGGACAGACTGGCGCGAACATCGAGATCGCCGGCTTCCCCGGGGGTGGCGACGCGCCTTACTACACCACGCAGCTCATGGGCTCACCGTTGTACGGCATGCCCACGCTGTCGTTCTTCGAGACCTCCTCGATCTTCCGCCTGGACGACACCGTCCGGTCCACGGAGATACTGCAGGGCGGACCTTCGGTGGTGTTCGCGGGCGGACAGATGGGCGCCACCGCGAACTTCCTGCTCAAGACCGGTACGGACACGCCCGAAGGCACCGTCGGCGTCACGTACGGCGACGAGAACCTCATGCGCGTGGATGCCTTCGCGGGTTTTCCGATCGGCGGTGACTGGTTCGGCAGCGTCGGCGGCTTCTACCGCAAGTCCGACGGCGTGCGCGACCCCCAATTCACGGCCGACGAAGGCGGACAGCTCACGGCTACGCTGCGGCACGAGGGCGAGAGCGGGCAGTTCACGTTGTATGCGCGCTACCTGGACGACAAGAACCAGTTCATCACGCCGATCCCGGTGATCCAGCAGGGCACCGACAATTTCAGCGAATACCCCGGCTTCGACGCGCAGACCGGCACTTACTACAGCAAGGACATCCAGAAGGTCTTCCTCGCCGGCTACCCGGGCGGCGGCACGAACGCGGACCTCGCCAACGGCCGCGGCGCAAAGATGTTCTTCTTCGGCGCTAACTACGACCAGGAGCTCGGCGGCGGCTGGTCCATCGTCGACAAGTTCCTCGTCAACGGCGGCGATGTCGACACGAACGCGTTGTTCTCCGGCAGCAACCCGGCCACGCTCGACGACGAGCTGTACAACATTCCCACCAACCTCGGCGGCTTCCAGCTGCCGGCCGGCTCGGCCACGGCCACGTTCGCGGGCGGCGGCGCGGTGGCGGCCGACCAGGATGTCATCCACCAGGGCTGGTGGTTCATCCACAAGGAACTGCAGAACATCAACAACGATTTCCGGATCAGCAAGGAAATCTTCGACGGCAATACGCTGACCGCCGGCGTCTACCTCGCCTACTACGAGATGGACGATGAATGGGCGCTCGGCAACCAGATGTTCATGACGAACGAGCCGAACGCCCGGCCGATCACGGTGAGCTACCTGAATGGCCTCGGGCAGACCGTGCAGCACACCGATGCGCAGGGCTTCCTCGACTACGGCGGCTTCAACATCACGGAGAAGGGACACGCCTTCAACAAGGCTATCTACCTGTCGGACTCCTGGCGCATCGACCGGTGGCTGATCGACGCCTCGGTCCGCTGGGAGAACCAGGAAGCGACCAACCGCGTCTGCAATCTCTCGAACGTGAACCTCGACGGGGATCCGCTCACGAACTACGACAATGCGGTGCCGGTGTGCAACGGCACGATCGCGCGCACCGACTACGACGAGGACTTCACGTCGTGGACCGTGGGTGCCAACTACAGCTTCACGGACAACATGTCGGCGTACGTGCGCATCAATCGCGGCGGCCATTTCCTCGACTTCGACAATGGCATCCGCGGCGCCACCACGGGCAACACCGATCCCACGCAGGTGGTCAAGAACTACGAGGTTGGCTTCAAATTCCAGAACGAGCTGCTGTACGCGGACATCAGCGCCTACTGGCGCGACTTCACGGGCCTTGCGTACCAGCAGACCACGGCGAACGGCGCACCGACGGGCCAACGGCTGTTCTACGGCTCCGAGTCGAAGGGCGTGAACTTCATCGGCGCGTTGACGCCCGGCGATTTCCGTCTCGAGCTCGTGGCCAACTACCTGGACGGCGAGTACACGGACTTCGACGCGTGCTTCCCGTACACCAACGTGGTGACCGGCAACGGTTGCGCGCCCATCCAAGGCGAGCAGCTGCAACGGCAGCCCAAGCTGCGTTTCATGCTGACGCCGAGCT
Organism: Steroidobacteraceae bacterium; assembly: GCA_035279135.1. Taxonomy (GTDB): domain Bacteria; phylum Pseudomonadota; class Gammaproteobacteria; order Steroidobacterales; family Steroidobacteraceae; genus CADEED01. The sequence continues at coordinate 21,129 of DATEII010000113.1, read as the reverse complement.
ACCGCTTCACGGCTCCGTGGGGCACGGTCGAGCCGTTCGTCACGTTCACGCACGTGGGTGATCGCACGCAGGACCAGTCCGGGTTGCAGCAGCTGGGCTCGTACGAGACCTGGGACTTCGGCATCAACGCGAACGTGGGCGAGAACTGGCAGTTCACGCTGCGCGGCACCAACGTCACCGACGAGCTCGGCCTGACCGAGAGCAATTCACGCATCTTCGGCACGGCCGCGGGCACCGGCGGCGTGTTGCTGGCCCGCCCGATCGAGGGCAGCGAAATCAATTTCCAGGCGAAGTACCTGTGGCGGTAGACGGTGGCGTGAGTCCGAGGAACACCGTGCTCCACAGCTGCGCGGCATTCGATTCGTCGACGTCCGCGCCGGGCCGTCCAAACGGCTCGGCGCGGTAGCGCCCGCCCGCATACGACCAGGACCACAGCTCCGAGGTCCGCAGCGCGCGCGAATTGTTGATCACCGTCCAGAGATCCGTCCGCGCCTGCGTGAGTTTCGCACGCATCGCGTCACCGAGATCGGTGCGTTGCAGCTGGCGCTCGATACCGGCTGCCAGCAGCGCCTGCTGCCAGGACCACACGACAGTGCCGTGGTACGCGTAGCGCGTGAATTCGCGCTCGAGCCCGGGACCCGCGGGCGCGGGATTGGCCACCAGCAGGCCTGCGTCGGTGAGCAGGCCCGCGGGAAACGGTCGCATGATCGCGCTCACGCAGCGATCGAGCTCGCCTTCGTCGGGCAGCGTCAGCAACAGGCGAAATCCTTCATCCGAATTCAATATGGGCACCGGGTGGCCCATGGCGTCCAGCGACAACGCGTGGAATCGCAGGGCACTGTCATCGAGAGCCGCGAGTGCCCGGGCCGGATCGACGCCCACGTCGCGCGCATAGGCCGTGATTTCCGCACGTGCCTGGCTCGCGGGGACATCGACCGCGAACAGCGCCGGAGCACGCATCGTCCAGGTGCGTGCGCGCTCGCGGGCGCGCGCCAGCGTGTGTTTGCGCGCCGCGTCGAGGTATTCGTCGAGCATGCCGTCCTCGGCGAGTCGCGCAGCGGCGCCGAGTGCCGCGGGCACCAGCGCGCTGTTGATGTCGTACGCGAATCGTCCGCGGCCGAGGCCCTGTTCGCTGTCGCGCCAGTTGCCGGTCATGCGCCCCGCCTTGATGCCCACGAGATGGGTGGCGCGCGGATCCGCCGCGAATGCCGCCGTGCGTTCGACGGCCCACACCAGGTTGCGTGCCAGCGCCTGGCCGCGGCTTTCGCCGCTGGTCAGTTTGCCCGCGAGGAATTCGCGAGCGCGAGCGCGACCGCGTCCGGAGTCGAGCAGCCAGCGTGCCGCCAGCGGCGCGAGCAGGAAGTCGTCGTCGACCATGCCGTAGTCGTAGATGGGCGTGGCGATGCGGCCGCGGCCCTCGCGCGCGTTGCGCAGCACCGCGAACTCGCCGATGTCCTCCTCGTGGGCCACCTCCCCGTTCGGCGCCAGGCGCTCGAGCACGGAAGAGATCGCGCTCTCCATCGCCTCGGGCTCGAGCACCGGCGCCAGCAGCAGCGCGGAGATCAGCGTGTCGCGGCCGAAGTAGGTATCGAAGCGCCAGGAACCCGCCAGGTATTTCTCGCGGCAGGCGAGGAAGGCCAGCACTTGCCGGGAGCGCGCGTCGCTGCCCGCCGCCGGGCTCAATGGCGCCTCGAGCGGCGTCAGCGGCGTCTCGCCCGTGAGCGCACGCACCCTGAGGCGCAGCGATGCGCCGTTGGCCGAGAATTTCTGCGCATCCACGGTGGCCGGGCCGCGCGCTTCGATGCTGAGCTGGTAACCCGCCGCATCGTCGAGCCGGTCGCGTGTCCATGAAATGCGGGCGCCATCGACTTGCGCCGGCACGATCACTTCCGCCGGCGCCTGCGCCTGGAGCTCGAAGTCGCGCAACACGCGGATTGACGACAACAGCGCGCCGCGCGGACGCAGCTCGGGGGCATCGGTCACGACTTCGAACTCGATGCCCTGGAGCGGACGGCCCTTGCCGTCCCGCACGCTCACCGGCCGCGGCTCCGACACCAGCGTCCAGGCAACCGGCCTCGCGCTGTGCATGAACCACAGCCCCACGCCGCTGTTGCCGGCGGGAAAGGCGACGAGGATGCGTGGCTCGCTCCCGGCTCGCAGCAGCAGGTGCGCGGCCACGGGCCCTTCCCGCAAGAAGCTGTTGATGTTGTGACCCTCGTCGATGCGAAACGCCAGCGGCCCCGGTGCCTGCGCCAGCGCCGTGGAAACGGCGAGCCACCCGCTCATCAACAGTCCATTCAGTCGTTTCATGTTCATATCCAGGCAAGGACCGGGGGACGCTGTAGTAAATTGACCGCCATGAAGAGACGAACCTTGTTGCAGGCTGGCGCCGCCGGAGTGTTCATGGCTGGCGAGACGACGATCCACGCGAAGAGCAGCGCGAATCCTCGCGACGCGGACCGTCGCCAGGAACTGTACGCCCTCATGGGGAAGTTGCCACCGCGCGATCGCGCCGTGAGCGCGCAGCAGGTCTCCACCGAGGACCGCGGCAGCTACACGCTGGAAAAGCTGGTGCTCGATCTCAACGGCGAGGAGCCGGCACCCGCGTACTTCGCGAAGCCGAAGGGCCGGAGCGGCCGGCTGCCGACGGTGTTGTTCAACCATTCGCATGGCGGCGGCTACACCATCGGCAAGAAGGAATTCATCGAAGGCCGCGAGTACATGGGCAAACCGCCGTACGCGGAATTCCTGACCTCGCTCGGCTACAACGCGCTGTGCTTCGACGCGTGGATCTTCGGCGAACGCTCGGGCCGCACCGAGCTCGACTTCTTCAAGGAGAAGCTCTGGCAGGGCCGCGTGGTGTGGGGAATGATGGTCTACGACGCGCTCAAGGCGGTCGACTATCTACACACGCGGGCCGACGTCGATACCGCGCGCCTCGCCACCGTCGGCATGTCGATGGGAAGCTCCACGGCGCAATGGGCGGGCGCGCTGGATCCGCGGCTCAAGGTCGTGGTGGACATCTGCTGCCTCACGGACTGGCATACGCTGGTCGAGGTCGGCGGCCTCAAGGGTCACGGCATCTACTACTACGTGCCCGACCTGCTGAACCACTTCACGGCCGCGCAGATGAACGCGCTGATCGCGCCGCGTGCGCACCTGGCGCTCGCCGGCAACCTCGATGCGCTGACGCCGGTCGCGGGGCTCGAGAAGATAGACCGCGAGCTGCAGGACGTGTACGCGAAGGCCGGACGCGCCGAGCGCTGGAAGCTGCTGCGCTACGACGTCGGACACCAGGAGACGCCGGACATGCGCGGGAAGATCCGCGACTGGCTGGTCACGCACCTCTGATCAGAACTGGTGCGAGTAGCGCAGCTGCGCGAAGTTCTCGCCCGGGTTCGGCGCATCGATGCCGCCGTTGGAGAAGTGCTGGATGCGCAGCGCGACCGACGCCTGCCCGTGATCACCGAGGATCCGGCCGAACGCCGCGTGGTCACCAAAGTTGAATTCGGTGCTGAAGCGTTTGCCGTCGGTCTGGTACGCAGGCGAGATGTAGTTGGCGCCGATGCCCACTTCCGCGAACCAGCGGTTGTCGCCGATCGGCGGGAACAGGCGCAGCACGGGCGTGATGCCCACCTGCGTGAACCAGTTCGAGTCGCCTCCGGCAACGTCGGTTTCCCAGCGGCCCACGGTGGCCTCGGTGTAGCCGGTCACGTAACCGAAGCGGTACTGCCGGCCCCAGTTCCAGTTCCACGTGGCCCCGACGGTGTAGGCGCTGGTCGCCTTCTCGGCGGCGCCCACCTGCGCGAAATAGCTGTCGGGCTCCCAGCTGTGGCGATCCGGATGACGCGGCGTTGCAGCGAACGCACCGCTCGATGCCAGCAACAGGATGGATAAGATTCGAATTCGCGTATTCATGATGACTCGATTACGAGGCTACCGGCCTCCTGGATGCACAACATCCCCAAACGGGGCTGCTTACGGATGAGTTCGCCTGATCACCACGTAAGAATTGCTTCACGGCACTAGTTTGGCGCGCCACTCGTGTGCGCCGCCCCGGCGATGGGCGTCATCCGCGGGAACCTTGTTAGCCACTCAGCGGGACGCATGTTCGCGCCGAGGTGCACTGCGCGCCATTGCCCGGGCGATGGCGACGCAGCTACCCCTTTCGGGATACGGCGGGATTACGCACGTGCACCGCGACGGATTCGCCAACCAGCGCATCTCTGGCTGGGTACTTTCCAGGGAGCTCACATGCGTGTCGGATTTATCTTGCTCGGAATGCTGGCCGCGACCGTGTCATGGGGCACGACCTCACCGTGGACCGGAGTCGACGAAGAGCTCACGCGGCGCGCCGCCGACGGCAGTTTCGCCGGAGTGGTGTCGATCTCGAAGGACGGCCTGCTGCTATACAGCGCGGCACGTGGCAGTGCGGTCGACGGTCAGTCGCCGAATACGGTGGACACGAAGTTCCGCTTCGGCTCGATGGGCAAGATGTTCACCGCGGTGGCCATCGCGCAGCTCGCGCAGGCCGGAAAACTCTCGTTCGCAGACCCGCTCGGCAAGTATTTGAAGGACTACCCGGATGCCGACGTTGCGAAGGTGACGCTGCACCAGCTGCTGACGCACACGGGCGGCACGGGTGACATATTCGGGCCGCAGTTCATGGAGAAACGCGAGCAGCTGCGGGAGCTGCGCGACTACGTGTCACTGTACGGCACGCGTGCGCCGGAATTCCCGCCGGGCAGCCGCCACGAATACAGCAACTACGGCTTCATCCTGCTGGGGCGCGTCATCGAAGAAGTGTGCCGCACGAGTTACGACCGCTATGTGCGCGAGCACATTTTCCTGCCGGCCGGCATGACCTCGACCGACAACCAGCCCGAGAGCTCTCGCGTTCCCGGACTCTCCGTGCCCTACTCATCGGATCCGGACGGAACACTGCGTGCGGCTGCCGATACACTGCCCTGGCGCGGCACCTCCGCGGGCGGCGGCTACAGCACCGTCGGCGATCTGCAGAAGTTCGCACACGCGCTGCTCGCACATCGGCTGCTCGACGAGAAGCACACCTCGCTGGTGCTCACCGGCAAGGTGGACACGCCGCGCCGCGGGCTGCGTTACGCCTATGGATTCGAGGATGCCGAGCTGCCGAACGGCGTGCACCGCGTCGGTCACGGCGGCGGCGCGCCCGGCATGAACGGCGTACTGGCTATCTACCCCGAGACGGGCTACGTCGTGGTGGTGCTCGCGAATCGCGATCCACCCGCGGCGATGAACATCGATCGATACATCGCCGACCACATCGTAGCCGCGCCTCGTTGATCCACGTCACTGCAAGGTTGGCGTGCTCCAGTTCACCCACTGCGCCTGGTTGAACGGCACGCCGGGATCGTTGCGCATGATGCTGGTGTTGCCGGTGCCGCCACCGACCAGGAACTTCTGCACGTACGCCGTGACCTCGGCCTGCTGCGACGAAGGGAACGAGCAGTGCGTGTGCTCGGTGGTCAGTGAGTAACCCATGCGATCGGCGGCGCCCAGCGCTGTCCAGATCGAACGGGCCGCGTTGGCGCCGCTCCACGAACTTTGCGGCCCCAGCCACAGGATGTTGTTCTCGATGACCAGCAGCGCGCGCGGCGCCACCAGTCCCTCGATGGCGTGGTGATCGAACGGTAGTTTGTTCACCGCGCTGCCGAACTGGCTGAAGTTCGAGCGGAACCACACGTTCTCGCCGACGATCTGCGACAGCGTCTGGGTGTTCTGGCCCTGCGACAGCATCCACTGCGAGACGCGCCAGGTCCCCGATCCGCCCGAGCCCGGCTCCTGCGGGATGGTGAGCTTGATGCGCTCGTCGAACGCGCCGACCGCCAGCGCGCCCTTGCCGTTGCGCGAGCAGCCCGTCACCCCGAGCCGCGCCGGGTCGATGTTGGCCGCGGGTGTTTTCTCGAGCGCGTCGATGAGCCGGCTCGCGCCCCAGGCCCAGGCCATGATGGCGCCGGCGGAATGACCGCTGCCGTACATGTCGTAGAACTTGCCGACGCCGCGCGAGGACTGGTTGGTCTGCTGCGCGATCTCGCTGTTCGGCAGGTTGATCACCGCCACGCCGAGGCTCGACAGCGCCGAGTTGTTCAGGTTCGAACCACCGACGCCGATGATGGCCGGGTACGGTGCCGTGCCCGTGCCCGGATAGGTGATTCCGGCGTTGAACGAGATGGTGCGACCGTTGTCGTTCACGGTGACCGTCAGCGTATTGCCGCTGCGCGTTGCCGTGGTGGCCGAAGCCGGCGGGTTCGGCTTGTAGCCGTACTCGAACTCCTGCGCCAACGTGGCGATCTCCTGGCGACGGCAATTCCATTCCGTCTTCGTGGCCGTCCTCGTGCCGTTCAGGAACAGGAATGGATCCGGCAGGAACGCGTTGTCAGGCAGTGACTGGAACGAGGGCATGGGCGGAACGGTGCAGGTTCCACCTCCTCCCGTGCCAGCCTGCGTGACCGTCACGGTCTGCGAAGCCGCGCCCGTGGCCGCGACCGTGACGATGGCCGAGCGCGCGGACGCGCCCGTGTTCTGCTGCGCGGTCGCGGTCACGCTCGCGTTGTTGGAACCCGACGTCGGGCTCACGCTGAGCCAGGCCTGGTCATCGGTCACCGTCCAGCCGGTATTCGACGTGACGTTGAACGCGCCCGCGCTGTTCGCGGCCGCGGCGAGGCTCAAGGTGGCAGGCGACACGGACAACGTGGTGCCCGTCGTGCAGTTGCTGGCGGCGGAGCCCGTGCCCGTCGGCGCCGTGGCGGACGTGGTGATGTTGATCTTGTCGAGCCGCGCGCCGTCCTCACGATAGGCGACGCTCAACGTGTGGCTGCCCGCGCCGAGATTGAAGGTGTTCGGGAACTGCACCCAGACCCACGCGGGGTTCCACCAGTTGTTCCACATGACCCAGGTGCCGCCATCCATGCGCACCCAGAAAGAGTCGTCATTCGCAGTGGGGCCCTGCATGCGCGCGAACAACCGGTAGGTGCCCGCCGTGCCGACCGTGAAGGGGAAGGTGATGTGCCCCGCGGTGTTGGTGGGCGCATTCGCCGTGCTGTTGTTGCCCGCCTGGATGGTCACGTACTGGGAATTCGAAGCGGCCGCGTCGGTCACGCGATTCCACAACGAGCCCACTTGTGCACATTCGGCTTCCTGCCAGACGGAAGTCTGGGCGTGCGCCACGCCGAAGAACGCGCACAGCAAAACGCAGGCAATAGTCTTCATGGGGTCCCCCTTCAGTCCCTGGATTCACGCAGGCCACGCGCCGTTTGTCCGCGTCGGCACGAGCCTGGGCTGAAGGTAGCGGTAACGCCCAACTATTGCATTCAGTAGTTCTACTGCCGCCTCACCACCACGTTGTCGACACCGGCCTCGATGACGCTGCCGGTTCCCGCATCTGCCGCATCGAAGCGCAGGCGGATGGTCTGGCCCGCCCACGCACTCAGGCTCACGGTTCGCCCGGACCAGGTGCCCGCGACATTGCTGGCCCTGCCACCGCGCGCATAGATGGTTTGCACCGAACCATTGGCGCCCACCACGCGCACGCGGAAGTAGTCGTCCGAGGTGGCGGTGTTCAGGTGTCCGAAGAAGAAGCGGAACGAGAGTGTGATGCTGGCGTTGGCGGGCAGCACGATCGGCGGCGACTGGATCGAAGTCTGGCCGCCGTCGATGTCATGGGAACCCACGGCGGAACCCGCCGCGAGACCGGTGACGAGGCAGTTGGCGGAGCCATCGCAGGAGCCGGGCTGCACGGTGACACCATTGAAGGATGTCGGCTGCGGATCACCTCGCTCCCAGCGCCCGGTGACGGCCGGATTGCCGCCGGGTGTCAGCGTCCATCCCTTGGCCGACTCGAAGTCATCGCTGAACAGGGTGCTCGAGGCCGAGGGCTGGAACAGCGCCGTGTACGTGGTGTCGTCGGTGGGCGTGGTGATCTCGTGTGTCGCCGGGTCACCGTCGGACCACGACACGAAATCATAGGTGGTGCCGCCCGAGGTCTGCGGCGTCACCACGCCGAGTTCGCGGATGATGCCCTCGACACCGGTGAACTCGAAGGGCGCCTTGATCGGTGCGCCGTCGAGCGTGAGTTGCGCGTTCGGCACGTTGCTCTCGATGCGCACCACGGAGGTCAGCGGCCGCAGGTCCACGGTCGTGGTGTTGGTGAGACCCGACGAATCGCGCACCGTGAGATACACGCGGTAGAACACGTTCGCCGAAGTCTCGCCGCGATCGGGGATCGTGAACGTGCCCGAAGTGGCGCCACTGGTCGATGGCACGAACGGATGCACGTGGTCGTCGTGGTGGAAGTCGACGCGCCAGGTGAATGCACTCGCCGGCAGGGTCCCGTCCTCGGGATCGCTGGCGGTGCCGGAGTACGTGAAGCTCTGGCCACCGCGGTAGCGGGTTCCGCTCGCCGGCGCGGTGATGCGCGCCGTCGGCGCGATGTTGGACAACACGTTCAGCGTCGCGGCATTGCTGGTGGCCGAGCCCACCGAGTTGCTGACGATCACGCGGAACATCGCGCCGTCATCGTTGGCCGTGGTGGTGAACGAGTAGCTGGCCGCGTTGGCGTTCGGGATGTTCACGCCGTTGCGCTGCCACTGGTATGTCAGCGGCGCCGTGCCGGATGCGGTCACGGTGAACCTCGCGGTCTGACCCGCCGACACGGTGGTGCTCGAGGGCTGGGTCGAGATGCTCGGGGCCGTGTTGGCGGTGTACTGCACGCGGAACACCTCGCCGCCGTCGCGCGCCAGGTAATACAGCGCGCCGTCCGAGGCCACCTGGATGTCGACCAGCGCGCCGATGCCACTCGCGAAATTCGTCGCGCCCGTGTAGTTCGGTGCATTCAGCAGGCGGATGAAGCCCGCGCAGTAATCGCCGAAAAAATATGCGCCCGCGTATCCGGCCGGGAACGTGCTGCTGGTGGGACGGTAAAACGCGCCGCCCGCGATCGCGCAGGTCGAGCCGTCGTGCGAATAGGTGTAAATCGGATAGCGGATGCCGGAGACGTTGGGCGGGTTGTTGCCTTCCACCTGCGGCCAGCCGTAGTTGGAGCCCGCGACGCCCAGGTTCACCTCTTCCCAGGCGCTCTGTCCCACGTCGTTGATGTGGATGCGACCGTTGGTGCGATCGATGCCGAAGGTGTACGGATTGCGCAGGCCCATCGCCCAGATGGCGCGATTGATGCCGGAGGTCTGCGAGAGGAAGGGATTGTCCGACGGGATGGAGCCGTCGGCGTTGATGCGCAGGATCTTGCCCAGCGTGGTCGACAACGACTGCGAGTTGGCACCGTTGGCGTTCTCGCCCACCGCGATGTACAGCTTGCCATCCGTACCGAAGTGGATGGCGCCGCCATTGTGATTGGTGGCCGAGCTCAGGTTCGGCAGGTTCAGCAGCTGTACCTCGCTGCCCGCGGCGACCACGTCCGGATTCGCGGCGCTCGCCGTGAATCGGCTCAGGCGGTTGTGAACCGGCGAGGCCGAGGTGGTGTAGTAAACGTAGATGAAGCCGTTGCTCGTGAAGTTCGGATCGAAGGCGATCCCGAGCAGCCCGCGCTCACCCGACGAATTCACGCTCAGTGTCAGGAACGGCTGCGACAACAACGCGCCATTCTTGATGACACGTAATGCTCCGCCCTGCTGCGTGACGAACAGCCTTCCGTCCGGCGCGAAGGCCATGGAAGTGGGACTCGAGAGGCCGGTGGCGATCCGCGTCTCGGCGAAACCGGTGGGCAAGGTGGCAGCGGCGGCCGCCATGCCGTGGAGCAACCCTGCGGCCAGCAGGATCAGTGTGGCCGCGAGGCCGAGGCGCGTGCGTGACGGCATATCGTCTCCCTGGTGTCGTTACCCCTTGGATAGACCGCCGGCGCGGGATTATCTGTAGGAGCTTGTCACCGATGGGAGAGCGCGGCCGCGCGCTTCTTCCGCGCGCGGCCGCACGAATCAACGCATCAACGCACCGCGAATGTCTGCGGTGCCGCCGGACTGCCGGCCGCGACCACGCCCGACAAGGTCTGGTCCATCTGCTGCAGCCACAACTCGAGATTGCTGTAGCCGCTCGCCGTGATGGTCGCCTGGTTCGCCGGCAGCGTGAGCGTGCGGCGATTCTGCGCATACGCGGGCCAGCCGCCGCCGTTCTTGCTACAGCGGAGTGTGCCGTCCGCCGTGACGCAGTTGATGGTCTGGCCGGTGCGGTTCTTCACCTCGGTGACCACGCGCTTGTCCACGGCATCGCGATCCGTCGGGCGCGCACCGGCGTTCTTGAGCACGCTGTCGTACACGGCATTGTTGGACGTGCTCAGCACGACCAGACCCGAGTTCCACACCGGACGCGTGCTGGTGATCAACGTCGGCGAGGTGTCGCCCCACGGAAAGCTCACGAGATCGGTGAGCGTGCTGCTACCGGTATCCGGCGCGTAGTTGTTCTGCAGATAGATCGAGCTGCCTGCGACCACCGGGTTGGTGCCGCCGGTGCGGATGTACACCGGCTTGTTGGTGCGCGTGTAGCTGGGACCCTTGCGGAACTGGTTGCCGACGATGGTGTTCTTCGTGAGCCGCCCGTCCGTGCTCTGCAGGTCCACGTCCATGTTCATGCGGTCGTAGACCAGGTTGTTGACGAACACGAATTCACGCGAGCGCACCAGCGGGTTGCGCTCGACGATGTGCGCGAACAGGTTTCCCGTCATGGTCACGCGCCCGCCGGTCGCGGAGCTGCCCAGCAGTACGCCGTAACCGTGTTTCTCGAGGGCGGTGCCATCGTCGGTCGGGTGGATCGAGTCGTTGAGCGGCTCGGCAAAGATGTTGTTGCTGAACGTGATGTGGTCGTGCGCACCCCAGACGCTCGCCATCTCGTCGATCGACCAGCTGAACGTGCAATGGTCGATCACGATGTTCTGCACGGGGTTCGTGTCCGAGCCTTCGATCTTGAGCGCGTCGCGGTTGGACGGATCCGGGCCGATCTTGTCGTCGCCGATGCGGAATCGCAGGTGCTGGATCAGCAGGTCCGAGGCATGGATCTTGAACGCGCCGCCACGGATCATGATGCCTGGCGAAGGCGCAGTCTGGCCCGCGATGGTCAACTTGCCATTGCGGATGGTCATGTCGTCCGTGAGCTTGATCACGCCGGAGACTTCGAATACGCACGTGCGGGGACCTGTCGCATCGATGCAGGCTTTCAGTGAACCCGCGCCGCTCGCATTGATGTTGGTCACTCGATAGACCGCTCCACCGCGTCCCGCCGTGGTGCTCATGCCATACCCTGCGGCTCCCGGGATCACCGGAACTGCGTTTGCCGCCGTTACCCAGGTCGCCAGCAAGACTGCGACCAAACCGACTCCTCTCTTCACGCACCGTACTCCTGTGGATGGATGTCCGGTTTACGGAAGTGCTGGAGGGCTCTTTAAAGGAGTGCACAAAAAAAGTAGGAGGGCGCTGATGTCTGTAAGTGGCGACATCGGCGCAAATCAATGGGTTGCGATTCCCCATCGGGATTTGCAGGGTCTGGTTCTGTGAAGCTCGTCGGCTGACGAGTCATGCCAGCGCGGCGATCACTTCACTGGCGGCGCGGATACCCGTGTCGTGGGCGCCATGCGCGGTCGAATATTCATCGGCGTGTGTCGCTTCGCCGGCAAAAAACAGCCGCTGGTCGAACGGGCGCGCCAGCGCCTGGCGCGCGCTGGCGTGCCCTGGCAGGGCGTAGCTATAGGCGCCGCCCACGTACACCGTGCGGCCCCAGGCCGACGCCAGCAGCGGGCGCAGCTTGCCGCGGATCTCGGCGCCGAACAGCGCGCTGAGCTGGTCGAGCGCGAACGCAAAGGCCGCGGAGGTGCCCTGCTCCTGCGCCAGCCGCGCGCTCTCGCCACCGAGGAAACATTCGACCACGGGAAGATCGAGCGGCCGCAGGTAATAGGAGCCGGTGCAGGTTGCGCGCGGGTTGCCGAGCACCTGCTTCTCCTTCTCGAACGGCGCGTCCCCCACGATTTCGAGGAACAGTTTCTCGTTGTGGCCCAGCGGCAGTAGTTTGGCCGCCTCGCGCCAGGGATCGAGCTGCACGGGCAAGGTGATGACGTCTCCCGCCAGCACCACGGTCGACACCGTGAGCACGGCCGCGCGGGTGCGCAAGGTGCCGCGCGCGGTACTGATCGTGACGCCGGGACCGTCGAGGCCGATGGCCTGCACGGGCGTCGCCAGGTGCAGCTCGACGCCGGCCGGAAAACTTCCCGCGATCAGCGCGCCGAGCCCGGCGGGTGAGCGCCAGTTCGATTCCGTCGACGCTTCGTCGTAAGCGAGATAGTCCGCCGCGGACATGTCCTCGAGCTTCGCGCCGCTGATGTACCCGACGATGGCGCGGATATAGGTGTTCCACGGGTTCTTCGGATCGAGCGCGTCGGAGGCGCGATCGGTGGTGCCGCGCACTTCCGCCAGTCGATGCATCCAGCCGTCGAAGTTGCGGTGCGCGGCGGCCTGTTCGGCCGGCGAAAACCCCAGATCGCGGTACTGCTGTCCCCAGGCCGCGCGACTCTGGTCGATCTGGATACCGGCGTCGTTGGCGATGGTGACCCAGGCATTCTTCTCGGCCGAGTGCATCCACCCGCAGCCGAGGTCCAGCGCGAGCCCCGCGATCTCGTGGGTCCACCCACGCCCGCCGAGCCGCGATCCGGCCTCTAACAACACGGTGGACAGGCCGCTCGAAGCCAGGCGGCGCGCGGCGGCGATGCCGGCGGCACCGCCACCGATGATGGCGACGTCGAAGTCCGAGTTGTTTTCAGCCATGGGAAGGCCAGTGTGCCACCGGCGACCGCCGCACGGACTGGAAACGTACCCGTCCTACCGGCTAATGCTGCTCTCCCGACGTCGCATCCTCCTGCACGTACCGCTTGCCTTCCTTCGCGACCGAGCGGATCAGGATGTTCATGTTGCGCAGGTATTCCTGCGTGGAGATGGCCATGGTCTTCGTGGTGTCGTTCCACGGCGAGGTATCCCACTCGTCGCCCACGTGCGTGCCGCCGAAGTCACCCGCGGCCACGGTCTTGCTTCCCGGTCCCTGGTACGGATGGCTGTTCTGCGGCAGCGGCGCGGGCCAGTAGCCCGCGTCGTTGAGCGCGGCCAGTGAACCGCGCACCTGGGCGTCGAGATCCTTGTCGGCCGGCGGCGCGTAACGCTCCGCGAAATAACGCGGCAGCTCGACGATGCCGGCGCCCGGCGCCAGCGGCGACGCCTTGGCCAGCGCCTTCACATCGGCCTTGAGCGCTTCCTCGTAACGCTTGCGCAAGCCGGCGGTGTCGATGCGGCGCGTCGAGCCGTAGTGCCCGATGGGTTTCTTCGGATCGTAGTCGACGTAGTACTCGCCGTTGACCACGTTCGAGCCGCGGCGGTGCACGTACAGCGGCCGGTTCGTACCGAGCTCGATGAACGTGGGATGCGTGCGCCCGCTGGCATCGGGCTTGGGTAGTTTGACGCGCTCGAGCCATTCGATGGCCTCGGGCACGCGCGCGAGATACCGCGTGTCGCCGGTCAGGTCGTAGAACGTGATCAGGTGGCTGATGTTGGCCGCCGTGGTGTGCGTCGCCAGTGCCAGCGGCTCATAGGTGCGGGCCGCGGCCGGCTTGAGATCCGTCGTGTATTGCAACGCCCAGCCCGGGTTCGGCGCGCCCTGCTGCGACACCAGGAAGAAGTTCATGCCGCGCATGATGGGATCGAGCAGGCGCTTGTCGCCCAGCACCTGGTAACACTGGATCAGGAACGAAATGTTCTCCCAGACCACGTCATCGTTGAACGTGTAATAAGAAGAGTAGTCGGCCAGCCCATGCTTGGAGAATTCGTGGTTCAGCGGGTAACGCTGCGGCCATGCGCCGATCGGGTACTGGCTGTCGAGCACGAACTGGATCGCGCGGTCGACGGCGGGCTTGTAGCGCGCGTCGAGCTTCTCGGTGTAGAGCCGCAGCAGGAATGTGGCCGCGTCGGTCGACACCTGGTCGTCGAAGGTGGCGTTGCCGTAGTAGTGCTGGAACTCCTCGAGTCGCCAGGCGTTGCGCCCCACGGTGTCGTACCAGTCGCGCAGGGAGCGGTCACCCGCGAAATCGACCACGTAGTTCCAGCCACCGCTCGGGTGCTGGCCCCAGATCAGCGCGCTGCCGACCTGCTCGGCGGCCTGGTAGTAGTACTCGTCGCCGGTGGCGTGGTACGCGTCGAGGAACTCGTGGCCCATGCTCGAGGTGCCCGGCGGCTGCAGCCAGATCATGGTTTCGCGCGCTTCCATCTCGCCCCAGCGGCGCGACATGTCCGGCAGATAGTTCCAGAGGTAGCCGCCGCGGTAGGAGACCTTCTCGACCATGAAACGCGTGGCGCGTTTCATCGCGGCTTCGACGTCGGACTTGGGCGCCTCGGCGCCGAGAGACAGGGAGGAGACGCAAAACGCCGCCCACGAGCAAAGCAGCCATCGCTTGAATGACATGGCAGTCCTGGTAGTTAGTATCGGCCGTGCTCGCGCGCCCGGACCCCTCCACGGCGCCGGCGCATCTTAATTCACGGCGGCGCGCAGCGTCGAGAACCGCCGCGCCCGCCTCGTCCTTGCAGACCGGCCCAGGCGGCCGGACCTCACGATTAAGTTTCCGTCATGCGCGCGGTGGGATGCCGGAAATAAAAACGCCGCGCCCCCGGAAGCGCTCCGGCAGCGCGGCGTCAGGTTCTTACTGGATCAGCCCTTGGCCTTGAATGCGCGGACCTGCTCGTTGAAGCGGTCGGCGACCTTTTCGAGCTCGGCATGTGCGGCTTCCTGCTTGGCCTTGCTGCTTTCGCAGCTCAGGTACTCTTCCATCGCCATCTTGAAGCCGTCGATGGTTTTCTTGGCGGCCATCATGTCGTCCTTGGATGCGGACTTGCCGTCGGGGATCGAGGTCGGGGAACTGGGTCTCTCGCAGGCCATCGCCGGCAGCGAGCACGCCACCCAGAGCAATGCAAACGAAACGTACTTCTTCATCTCTCACTCCACATTAAGTAATTCGCACGGCTCACCGATACCGTGTGCTCTGCGCCTGTATCGGCCGCCCCCGTCCCGGGTTTAGGGCCGCCGCCTCAGAATTCCTTCCAGACCGAGTCTTCCGTGCCCGAAGCCGCCTTGCGCGCCACCGGTGCCTCGGCGGATTCCGCATTACGTGAAGTCCAGGGCCTGCCCGACTTGCGGCGCTCGGCGCGCGGCGCGTCGCTGACGCGCGCCCCCGCCGGAGCGGCCGTGGGCACGGCGGTGGCGTTCACATGGAAGCGCTGCATGGAGTCGTTGAGGCCCTTGGCCTGCTCGGCCATGGTCTGGCTGGCGGCCGTGGCTTCTTCGACCAGTGCCGCGTTCTGCTGAGTGAGCTCGTCGAGCTGCATGACGGCCTTGTTGACCTGGTCGATGCCCGCCGACTGCTCGCGCGAAGCGGCCGCGATCTCGGCCACGATGTCGGTGACCTTCTTCACCGCCACCACGATCTGCTCGAGCGTGGCGCCCGACTGCGTGACGAAGTTGGAGCCTTCGTCGACCTTGCGCACGCTGTCCTGGATCAGCGTCTTGATCTCCTTGGCGGCCGTGGCCGAACGGCCCGCGAGGTTGCGCACCTCGGTGGCCACCACCGCGAAGCCGCGGCCCTGCTCACCGGCACGCGCCGCTTCCACGGCTGCGTTCAGCGCCAGCAGGTTGGTCTGGAACGCGATCTCGTCGATCACGCCGATGATGTCCGCGATCTTCTTCGCGGCGACGTTGATCTCGTCCATGGCCTTGACGGCCTTGGCGACCACTTCGCCGCCCTTTTCCGCCTGGTCGCGCGCGGCGACCGCGAGCTTGTTGGCGTGGCCCGCGTTGTCGGCGCTCTGCTTGACCGTGCTGGTCATCTCTTCCATCGACGAGGCGGTCTCTTCGAGCGACGAGGCCTGCTCTTCCGTGCGCTGCGAGAGGTTCGCATTGCCGAGGCTGATCTCGTTCGCGCCGCGGCTCACGTCCGCGGCCACGGCCTTGACCTGCGACACGAGCCCCGCGAGGTTCTCGGTGAGCTCGTTGATGCCGCCGCCGATCTTCACGAGCAGGCCCGACTTGTCCTTGGTCTCGATACGCTTGGTCAGGTCGCCGGTGTTGGCCGCGGCCACGAGGCTGTGCACCTCGGTCACCACGGTGCCGATGGCGTCGACGAGCTCGTTGATGCCACGCGACAGCGTCAGGAAGAAGCCGCGCTTGCCGTTCAGCGAAATGCGATTGTCGAGATTGCCGGCGGTGACCGCGGTGATCACGTCCTGGAGCTCGGACTCGGTGGCCATCTCCTGCGTGCGATCGAACCACTCGAGCACGGTGCCGAGGCGGCGACCCGTGTCGTCCTTCATCGCGCTCATCAGGGTCTTCATCGTGCGGCCGCCGATGACTTCCTGGCGCGACACGGGGTCGGTCAGGTTCTCGACCGCGGCGCGCAGCGCCGCCGGCTCGCGCGTCAGCGATTCGAGGCTCGAGCCGAGCAGCATGCCCGCGTCGAAGCCGGGCAGATCCTTGCGGAATGCGTCCTGCGCGCGACCCATCATCTCGCGCGCCGCCGGGTTCACGAAAATCACCTTGAGATCGTTGTCGACCACCATGACGTTGG
Source organism: Steroidobacteraceae bacterium (assembly GCA_035279135.1). GTDB lineage: Bacteria > Pseudomonadota > Gammaproteobacteria > Steroidobacterales > Steroidobacteraceae > CADEED01. The sequence continues at coordinate 4,502 of DATEII010000113.1, read as the reverse complement.
CATCGAGCTGGTCGAGCGCGCCACGGAACGCCGCGTTCAGCAGCGCTTCCTGGCGTTGCTTCGTGATGTCGCTGAGATAGGCGACGATCTTGAACGGCTTGCCGTCGGCGCCGAGGATGGGGTTGTAGACGCCCTGCACCCAGACGCTGCTGCGATCGAACGTCTGCTTGCGATACTCGCCCTGCTTGCTCTCACCACGCGCGAGCGCGGGCCAGAAGCCCTGGTAGCTGGACGTGCGACGGATTTCCTCGTCGACGAACATCGAGTAGTTCTTGCCCTTCACGTCGTCGAGCGTGTAGCCCATGAGCTTCAGGAAGATCTCGTTGGCATTGAGCACGGTGCCGTCCGGCGCGCACTCGATCACGCCCTGCACCTTGGCGATGGCGTTGATCTGGCCTTCGTAGTCGAGCTTCGAGTGCAGCAGGCTGTCCTTCATCTGGCGCAGCGCGCCCATGAGGCTGACTTCATCGTTCTTGCCCGGGACCATCTCGAACTGCAGCTCGCCCGAGGCGATGCGGCGCGCGACTTCGGCGGCCTTCGCGGGATCGGCACCGAGCTTGCGCATGGCGCCGCGGATGATCAGCCACGCGAACAGGATCGTGAGCAATCCGGCGCCGCCGAGCATCAGCCGGCTGTTGCGTTGAACGAGCTTGTAGTTGGCCTGGTCCTTCTCGAGGTCGAGGTTCGCGGCCGTGAGCTGCATCTCGATGAGCTTCTTGAGATTGCTCGACCCGTCGGCGAGTGCCGGGCGCAGCGTTTCATTGCGCCACGCCGCGAGCGTCGCCACGTCACCCGATTCGAGCTTCTTGAGCAGCTTGTTGATCGCGCTGTAGGCCTTGTCGAGCAGCGGCGTGGTCTCGTCCGCCAGCGCCTGCTCGTCGGGGATCATGTCGCCGAGGAAATAGTTGTCCCAGTCCTCATGGGCCTTGTCCATGGCCGCCTTGATCTCTTCGTGGGCTTCCTGCGGCGTCTGTGTCTTCTCGACGACTTCCAGCGAGCCCTCGAGCGCGAGATTCAGCGCGTCGGCCACACCCTGGATCGACTGGCCGGACACCATGCGGTTGTCGATGGTGTGCTTGAGCGTGCCCTGCGTGGCCTGCACCAGGTTCATCGCATACGCGATGAGGCCCGCGGCGATCAGCAGCGAAACGGCGACCAGCGAGTACAGCTGGAAGGACAGGCGGATGTTCTTGAAGGGATTGAAGCGCATGATGAAGACCGTCAGTTTTTGATTTGTACGAACCGTCAGGCCGCCGCCGTGAGCGCGAGCGGTGACAATTCCCCGGACACGAGGCGATCGGCGTCGAGCAGGATGAGCATCTGCTCGCCAAGGGTGGTGATGCCCTCGATGAATTCGTTGGCCTGGCAGCCATGCATGGTCGGCGCCGGACGCACACTGTCCGCGGCGATGTCGACGACATCGCGCACGCTGTCGACCACGATGCCGCACTCACGCTGGCCGTCGGCCGTCCGCAGCGACAACACGATGACCACGGTCACCGCGTTGAACTCCGCGGTCTGCATTGCGAAGCGCACGCGCAGATCGATGATGGGCACGATGGCGCCACGCAGGTTGAGCACGCCGAGCACCGCCGGCGGCGATTGAGGGATGCGCGTGACCGGCGACCAGCCGCGGATCTCCTTCACGCGCAGGATGTCGACGCCATAGACCTCCTGGCCCAGCGCGAACGTCAGCGCCTGGCGCGTGGTCGCGCCATTCTCATTCCCTTTCGATTCAACGTGATTCATCGGTACCCGCGTTTCTGGCAGTCGCCCCGGTGGACATATCGGCGGCGGCACGGGTTACCGGAGGAAACGCGTCACATTTTGTGGGCCATTAAGGAAAGCCCGGCCGAACAAGGCGTCAGACCTTTTCACCCCGGGGCATCGGGGCGTGGCGGCGCTATACGATCCGGGGCATGACCCTGCTGGCCACCGTGGTCGCCACCTCGCGGCAAGTTTCTGCCACTTACGCGCGGTCGGCGAAGATCCGCCTGATCGCCGACTGCCTGCGCGGCATGGATGCGGGCGAGCTCGAGATCGCCGTGTTGTATCTCTCCGGCGAGATCCGCCAGGGACGTATCGGCATCGGGCCTTCGACACTGCGCGAGTGCATCGCCGGCGCTGCCTCCGAACCGAGTCTCGAGATCACCGAAGTCGACCGCCTGCTCGACGAGCTTGCGGCAATCCGCGGCAGCGGCTCGGGCGCGAGACGCGCGGCGGCGCTGGGAGCGCTGTTCGGCCGTGCCACCCGCGATGAACAGGAGTTCCTGCTGAGGCTCCTGGTGGGCGAGTTGCGCCAGGGCGCACTCGCCGGCGTGATGCTCGATGCGATCGCGGCCGTGACCCAGCTACCTGCGGCCGAGGTCCGGCGCGCCGCCATGTACGAAGGCAACCTGGGCGCCATCGCGCGCGCCGGCCTCGAGCGCGGCGCGGCCGGGTTGCAGGGCTTCCAGCTCCACGTCATGTCGCCGATCGCGCCGATGCTCGCGCAGGTGGCCAGCGACGTCGATGAGGCACTGGAAACGCTGAGTGGTGACGTGGCCTTCGAATGGAAGATGGATGGCGCCCGCATCCAGGTGCACAAACGCGGCGACGAGGTGCGCATCTTCACGCGCAACCTCAACGATGTGACGGCGGCGATCCCCGAGATCGCCGACGCCGCTCGCGCCTTGCCCGCGCAGCAGCTGGTGCTCGATGGCGAGGCCATCGCGTTCACGGCGTCGGGACGACCGCACGCCTTCCAGATCACGATGCGGCGTTTCGGCCGCAAGCTCGACGTGGCCACGTTGCAGCAGGAATTGCCGATGCGGGCTTACTACTTCGATTGCCTGCTGCGCGACGAGACCAGCCTGGCCGATCGGCCGGCGGCAGAACGATTCGCGGTGCTCGCGGACCTGATATCCGAGGCGCAATCGATTCCTCGGCTCGTCACGCGCTCCAACGAGGCCGCAGCCACGTTCTACGACGAGGCGATCGCCGCCGGGCACGAAGGCCTCATGGCCAAGGCGCTGGACTCCCCGTACGAGGCCGGCAACCGGGGCGCGAGCTGGCTCAAGATCAAACGCGCGCACACGCTCGATCTCGTGGTGCTCGCGGCCGAATGGGGCCACGGCCGCCGGCAGGGAAAACTGTCGAACCTGCATCTCGGCGCACTCGATCCGGCGACGCAGCAATACGTGATGCTGGGCAAGACCTTCAAGGGACTCACCGACCAGATGCTCGAGTGGCAGACGCGCGAGTTCCTGCTGCGCGAGTCCCACCACGATCAATGGACGGTCTATGTGCGGCCGGAGATCGTGGTCGAGATCGCGTTCAGCGACCTTCAGGCCAGCCCCCGGTATCCGGGTGGCCTGGCGCTGCGGCTCGCGCGCGTCAAGCGGTATCGCCCCGACAAGAAGATCGAAGAAGCCGACACCATGGACACCGTGCGGAAGATCTTCGAGGCGCAGAGCGGCTGACTTGGTCGCCGTCGCATGACGTCGATCTCACGCAGGACCTTGTTGCGGGCGGCGGGCGCCTTCGCCTGTGGTTGTCCGGCGCACTCTGCCCTTGCAGGAGCCGGACTCGAATTGCAGCGCTGCGCGTATCCGCAGGTGCAGCTGCACGACGGGGCGTTGCTCGATCCGCGCAGGTACCAGCAGAACCTGTACCTCGCATCAATGGCCAGCCGCTGCCACGGCGGATCGTAAGCAGTTCCCGGCGATCGGCGGTGAAACCTACCGCCTGTACACCCGCATCTGAAACATTTTCCCGGGCGTGAGTTACCCATGAACGGGTGATGCAGGCCTTTCGGGGCGCTCACTCACACTTTGGAGGTAGGCAGGTTCGCTGCTTACGGGCGTTGTTAGGCAGTGCCCGGCGGCGGAGCATGGTCAACGAAAGGAGTCCACCATGAAACGCCCTGAAAACAAGGTTCAGTCCATCCCGCAACACGACTACGGCCTCGCGCTGCAGACCGCGGTGTCCTGGCTGGGTGACCGCTACCTGCTCGCCGAGCCGGTCGCGCGCCGCCCGGAACCCGCGCCTTACTACAGCGAACCGCGACGCTGGCATGTCGCATCGCGGCCTGCTGCACGGCGTCACTGATTACTTTTCACGAAACTCGTCGTGACAGCTCTTGCTGGGGCTGCCGACGGCGCCGACCGCGGCCTGTGATCAAAACTTGATGCCGACGCCCGACATGCGTGAACTCCGAGGCCAGCGCTGCGCGCGCACGTCCACGAGCGCGGAATGGTCGGATCGCGGTTCGGGTTATGGCTCACATCCTGCAGATACTGTCTGGTCTGCCGTGTGGCCGACGAGCTCGTGCCCATCACGCAGAAACACGAGGTCGAAGGGCGGGTCCGCGAAGGCCGCCCTTACTGAGCCAACAACCTGCACTCAGTAGTCGCGCGACTTGCCAAGCATTGCGGCCAGCAACGCTCCACCGGCCAAGGCCACCGTGATCATCGCACCGGGATGCTTGCGGAACTGGCTGCGCCAGTCGGCCGCATCCTTGA
>DATEII010000112.1:0-4328 GCA_035279135.1 Steroidobacteraceae bacterium | reverse complement strand
AGTCAGCTCGGCTTCAACACCATCAATGCCAGGCCGGCGACTGGCGTGAGCAGCGCGATCGCGCCCCACACTTCCCAACGCAGTGCTAGGGCGCGGTAGCGTTCGTAGTCGAAGTCGCCTCGAGTGCCGTTCTCGGCCATCGCTTTCAGCTGACGCTGCATAGGCGCGACGCGCACGCTGAACACGATGCCCGAAATGCCGAACAGCACGAGCGTCCACATGATCCAGGGCGTGCGCAGCAACGGAAAGTGTCCGTAGATCGCCAGCGCCACTCCCGCTGCGATGATGGCAACGACGCCCGGCAGGGTGAACCAGCGATCGCTGCGGATGATGCCCTCGAGGGCCTGGGCGCGCGCCGGCAGGGTGCCGGTGCGATCACCGTGGAATTTCCAGAACACGCCCGTGATGATGTTGCCGAGGAACAGCACGACCGAGAGGACGTGCAGGGATTTCAGGATCAGGTATGTCATGCCTTCCTTGTCCTAACCACCTTCGCGCTGGAGCCAGGCCGCGAGTCCTGCCGCGTTGAGCTCGTAATCCTTGTTGAGTATCGCATCGATGGCGTCGATGGCCATCGTGCAGCCGTGATCGCGCAGGCTCTCGTGCGCCCAGCCGCGCAGCGAGAACGTCATGCGCGCCGCATCGAGACCTGCATTTCGCGCGATGCGCACGAACTCGTCGATCGCCTCGTACATGTCGTTGGCCAGCCGCGCGCATTGGCCCACCTCGCTGTAGTGAGTGAGGTACAGGCGGCGCGGACGGAACTGCATGAGGCGCACGATCGAGGCCTTGAGCTGCGCCGGGTCGAACTGCGTGGGCGTGGTCGTCGGCATGATCCACGGACCCTGCGCGGTGTCGAACTCGCGATAGGAGATGCCGAAGGTGTCGCCCGTGAAGATGCTCACGGCGCCGTGATCGACGATGGCCTGGTGGTGCAGCGCATGCCCCGGCGTATGCACGCACTCGAAGGTGCGATCGCCGAGGTCGAACCGCTGGCCATCCTGCGCGATCACGAGGCGCTCGCGTGCGATGGGCAGGATTTCGCCGTACAGCCGCGAATACAACTCGTCGCCGTACACCGCGCGCGTTCCGGCGATCAGCCTGGCAGGATCGATCATGTGCGGCGCGCCGCGCGGATGCACCACCGCGGTGGCCCGCGGCAGCTGGCGCATCAGCGCGCCGGCGCCGCCGGCGTGGTCCAGATGCACGTGGGTGAGAAACAGGTATTCGACCGCATCGCGTTCGATGCCGAGCTCGGCGAGCGCTGCGAGTATCAGCGGAACCGCGGTGTTCGGGCCGGTGTCCACGATGGCGGCGCGTGAGCCCGCGACTACGACGTGCGCGGCATCCATCTGCGGCCGGACATACTCCGTGTCGACGGCGGTGATGCCGTCGGCGAACCTCGTCAGGCGTGGCAGACTCTGACTCATACCTTGCGGCAACATAACAGCATGAACGGCAAATTACTCCTGACAATCCTGGCGGCGGGCATGATGGCGGCGGCGCACGGCGCCGTCGAAGAACGCGGCAACCTGGTGCTCGACAACGTCCCGTCCGTCGATACGCCGCTGACCAGCCGCCTCGACGATTACCTCGATTCGCGCGGCGCGAGTTTCGTCGATTGGCTGCCCGACGATTCTTTGCTCGTCGCCACGCGCTTCGGCGACACCGAACAACTACACCGCGTCACCGCCCCCATGGGCGCGCGCGAGCAGCTCACGTTTTTCCGTGAGCCCGTCACCATGGCGCGTGCGCCGCAATCGGCGGTGGCTCCGGGCTTCGCATTCCTGCGCGACCAGGGCGGCAACGAGCAATCGCAGGTCTTCTACTACGATCTCAACACGCGCGCGGTGCGCATGCTGACCGCCGGCCAGGGACAGAACGGCGATCTCGTCTGGAGTCACGACGGCAAGCGCGTGGCCTTCAACAGCACGGCGCGGGATGGCACCAGCTTCGATCTCATGATCGCCGAGCCGGGCAACACGCTCGCGGCGCCGCGGCTGGTGTTCAACGGTTTCCAGAAGAGCTGGGAAGCGCTCGACTGGTCGCCCGACGACAGCAAACTACTCATCCGGAATTACGTCTCGGCCAACGAGGCGCACCTGTACGTGATGGACATCGCGACCGCGGCGCTCACGCCGGTCAGCGAGGGAGCCGGGCCCGCCAGCGTCTCCGGCGCGAGCTTCACGCCCGACGGGCGCAGCGTGTATCTCATCACCAATCGCGACAGCGAGTTCGAGCAGCTGCGGCGCGTGGATCTCGTGACCGGCGAGGTCGAGATCCTCACGGCTCACATCCCGTGGGACATCGAGAGTGTTGCGAGCACCGACGATGGCCGCTTTCTCGCCTGGGTCGCGAATGTCGACGGCGTGAGCCGCCTGACCGTGCTCGATCTCGCCAAACATGTCGAGAGCCTGCCGCCGCTGCCCGACGGCAAGATCGGCCGCATCGCCTTCGACCGCAGCGGCAAACGGCTGGCGCTGTCGCTGGAAAGTCCGCAGTCGCCCCGCGACGTGTACGTGCTCGAAGTCGAGCGCAACGCGGTGGTGCGGTACACGAAGAGCGAGCCGGGGCCGCTCGATCCGCTGCAGTTTGTACCGGCCGAGCTCGTGCGCTTCCAGACCTTCGATCGTGCCGATGGCAAGCGGCGCGAGATCCCCGCCTTTCTGTATCGCCCGAAGACGCCCGGCCCGCATCCCGTGCTCATCGACATCCATGGCGGGCCGGAGTCGCAGGCCGTGCCGAACTGGAATCCGTTCACGCAGTTCCTGGTGCGCGAGATGGGCTTCACGGTGATCACCCCCAACGTGCGCGGCTCGAGCGGCTATGGCAAGACCTGGCTCGAACTCGACAACGGCGAGGATCGCGAGGACGCGGTCAAGGACATCGGCGCGCTGCTGGTGTGGATCGGCGCGCAGCGCGACCTCGATTCGAAGCGGGTGTTCGTGTCCGGCGGCTCGTATGGCGGCTATATGTCGCTGGCGTCGATGGTGAATTACGGCGACCGGCTGCGCGCCGGCATCGACGTGGTCGGCATCTCGAGTTTCGTGACCTTCCTCGAAAGCACGTCCGCCTACCGCCGCGCGCTGCGTCGCGCGGAATACGGCGACGAGCGGCTGCCGAAGATGCGCGCCTACCTGCAGCGCATTTCTCCGCTGACCAATGCCGCGCGCATCTCGAAGCCGCTGCTCGTCGTGCAGGGTCTCAACGATCCGCGCGTGCCGGCCAGCGAATCACAGCAGATGGTCGCGAAGATCCGCGCGCGCGGAGGCGAGGTCTGGTACCTCGCTGCGAAGGACGAGGGTCACGGCTTCAAGAAGAAGCCGAACCGCGACTTCTACCAGAAGACCATCGCGGCGTTCCTGGAGAAGCAGCTGGCCGCGAAGTAGCGGCCAGTGGCAAGCTCAGTTCGACGAGAAGAAGAAGTTCTTCTTGTTGACCGTGCTGAGCGCCGGCGTCTGCCTGGAGTAGTACTCGGCGAGCTGCTCGATGTCCTCGGCCTTGAGCGTCGCGGCCATGCCGCCCATGACGGCGTTCTTGCGACCACCCTTCTGGTAGTCGTGCAGCGCGCGCTCGATGTAATCCTTGTGCTGGCCCGCGATGGTCGGGTAATCGGCCGTGATGCCGACGCCGTTGGTGCCGTGGCAGGCCAGGCAGACTTCGCTGGCCGCGGGACGCGCTGCGGCGGGCACGTCGTTCTTCGATTGCGTGAGCACGTTGGGACCGGCCAGGAACGCGGCCACGTCCGCCATGTCCTGCTCGCTCATCGAGCTCGCCTGCGAGTGCATGGTGCCGTGTGAACGCTCACCGCTCTTGTAGGCCTTGAGCGCCGCGACCAGGTACTCGGGGCGCTGGCCGTGCAGCTTCGGCACCGAATAGGTCGGATACACGTTCTTGTAGTTAGGGATGCCATGGCAGCCGTAGCAGGTGTAGGACAGCTCCTGGCCACGCTTGGCGTCGCCATTGAAGGCCGGCGGGGTCTGTGCCTGGACTGCGATTGAAGTCAGCGCAAGAAGCGAAAGGGAAACGAGAACCGGAATGCGCACTGCCATGACGAAAATAAGCCTTTGAGCTCCCAAAAACAGGCCGCGATATTAAGGACTTGGGCGCGCAATTGCCACCGGGCACAATCCCGGACTTGATAGCACTCATTCAAAGGGTCAGCCAGGCATCGGTCACGGTCGATGGCCACGTCGTGGGCAAGATCGGCCCCGGCATGCTCGCGTTGATCGGCGTGCAGCGCGGCGACGACGGCAGCGCCGCCGCGCGGCTGCTCGAGCGGGTTTTCACCTACCGGATTTTCGAAGACGATGGCGGGCGCATGAACC
>DATEII010000111.1:0-4470 GCA_035279135.1 Steroidobacteraceae bacterium | reverse complement strand
CCGACCCGGATCTCGTTCTCGTAGCGCACGTAACCACGCACCAGGCCGCGCTGGTCGCGCACGTCCTGGATCCACTGGATGAACTCATTGCGGCTGCCGCGCGCCTCACCCTCCTGCGTCGCCGGCGACAGCCCTGCGAGGATGAACACCGGCACGCGCCCCTTGGCCGCATTGTGGACGGCGCCGCCCAGTGCCTGCGTGCCGCAGTCGACGTGCACCAGCACGGCCTGGGCGCGACCGCTGGCCTGCGCGAAACCATGCGCGGCGGACATGGCCACCATCTCCGTCGGCGAGGTGATCACTTTCGGACACGGGCGATTCGCGGCACGTGCCTCGGCGATGGCCTCGATGAGCCCCGGATGATCGCTGCCGAAGTTGGCGAACAGGTATTCGACGCCGGCTTCGGTCAGCGCGTCGAGAATGGCGGAGCTTGCCGTGTACATGCTGGCTACTGTAATCGCGCGACCTGCCGCCGACTCAACGCGGAACGAAAACCATGGCCAGCGGGATCCACAACGATCCCAGGAAGACCGAAATCGCGGCGGCGCTGGCGGCCAGGTCGAGATCGAGCCCCTCACGGGAAGACAGAACCACCGACGTGAAGCCGATGGGCGCGGCGGCTCCGATGATCGCGATCGCCGCGGCCGTGCCTGACAGCTGGAACGACCACGCAAGCGTGACACCCAGCAATGCGCCAAATCCGGTGCGCAGCGCCACGGCCGTGATGACCTCCGGGCGGCGCATGCCGCGCGCGCTGACCAGCAGACCCATTGCGAGCGGCACCAGCAGGATCAGGAACTGCCCGATGAACAGCGCACCCGAGAGGAGTTCGCGCGGCACCGGGACCGAAAGAACGTTCAGCGCCAGCGCCAGGATCATGGCCAGCAGCGGTGGCGCACCGAGCGTGCGTTTCAGCAGCACGGGGATGTCGTCAGCATGGCCGCCGTACTTGCAGGCGACGACCGTGGTCACTGTCCAGACGAGCAATGCATGGCCCATGTCGAACATCACCAGCTGCGAGAACGCGGCCGCGCCCAGGCGCAGTGCGGCAAATGGATAGACCATGGAGACGTTGATCGACATCGCACAGAGCACCATCGCGCCCTCGCCGGTTTTCGGCAGCCCGAAGCGACGCGCCGCGAAGGCCGCCGCACCCCAGCCGGCGAGCGAGGTGCAGATGGCCGTGATTGGCAGCAGCGCGTGTTCACGCGCCAGCGGCACGCCGCTCAGCGCGCCGAGGATCAGGATGGGCAGCGCGATGTTGAACACGAACCTGAGCAGCGCGCGGCCATGGTCGGCACTGGCCCAGTCGGCGCGGCGCAGAGCGACGCCACAAAAGAAGAGCGCGGCGACCGCGGCCAGTCGCCAGTTGGCAAGGATCAGGTCCACGCGCGGAATCTAGCGCATCGTCAATCCACTGCGCGCGAAAACTGCATGGCTCGAGAGCGAAACCTTCCCGTCCGCCGCTTGACGCTGCGCGCGCGTGCGGCGTGTACTCGCGTCGAGGAGTCCACGCCATGATCGAGTTGTTCACTGCCGCCACGCCCAACGGATGGAAGGTTTCGATTGCGCTCGAAGAGCTCGGCCTGCCCTACACCGTGCGGCCGATCGCGCTCGGCCAGCTCGAGCAGAAAGAAGAGTGGTTCCTGAAGATCAATCCGAACGGGCGCATCCCCGCGATCATCGATCATGCGAATGGCGACTTCGCGGTGTTCGAATCCGGCGCCATCCTCATCTACCTGGCCGAGAAGACCGGCAAGCTGTTACCCGCCGAGCCCAAGGCCAGGTCACGCGTATTGCAATGGCTGATGTTCCAGATGGGCGGCGTCGGTCCAATGATGGGCCAGGCCAACGTGTTCTTCCGTTACGCGCCGGAGAAGATCCAGTACGCGATCGACCGCTACCAGCGTGAGTCACGCCGGCTGTTCGAAGTGATGGAGCGGCAACTCGAGCATCATCCCTACATCGCGAACGACGAGTATTCCATCGCCGACATCGCGCTGCACAGCTGGGTTGCGGGTCATGAATGGTCTGGCGTGAGCGTCGACGGTCTGCCGGGAGTCAAGCGGTGGCTGGATCTCGTGGGTTCGCGACCGGCGGTCGTGAAGGGTCGCGCCGTGCCACCGCCGCTCTCACCCGAAGAACGCGCGAAGACGGTCGAGTCGGCGAAGAAGATGCTCGCGTAAAGGGTCAGAGCCCATCACCTGGGCGGTTCGTAGGTCGCGGCGCCCGCCAGCCCCAGCACCGCCATGCACTTCTCGCGTGTCTCTTCGTAAGGGGTCGGCAGCGTCCGGATCTCGCCGTTCTTGAGGAACCGCCACTCCGGGGGATACACCCACTCAGTGACCGGCTGCGCCCACAGGCCTAACTTCCTGGAGCGCGCCTCCTGCTCGAGATCGCAGAACCTCGGGTCCTTCATGTAGCGCCGGTAGGCCCAGGCATGGCCCTGGCGCAGCATGGTCTCGTTGATGTTGACGCGCGGGGCACCCGGCAACCACACCACGGCCACCATGCGCTTGAATTGGTCCTGCGTGACCACCTCGAGCTCGACTTCCGAGCCGAGGGGCAGCAGCGCCTTGAGTGCCGCCGATGATTGGGCGCCATAGGGCTGGTCGTATTCGGGCGTATCGATGGCGGACATGCGCACGCGGGCATGTCCCTGCCCGGTCTCCACTTCGATGGAGTCGCCGTCATTGACGCGCGTCACCTTCGCCTTGACGAGCACCGGGGGATCCGCGGCGCCCGCCGATCCCGCGAGCAGCAGCGCCACGCAGCCGGCGGCGACGCCGGCGAGCCGCGCGACGGTCTTACGACGCATCGCGCGGCACCCTGACTACACAGGCCCGCGCTCCATCATTTCGGGCCGCCGACCGGCACGTCCCTGGCCGGTGCTGGAGCCGCGGATGCTGCCGCGGCTTCGAGTCTGCGGGTCTCATGCGCACGATGTATCACATACGCGCGCACTTTTTCACTGTCATCCGATGACACTTCGGTGGCGAAGGACACCATGCCCCGCGGGATGCGTTCGCCGCCGCGCACCACCTTCTCCCAGGCCGCCGCATCGCGCGTGATCGCCGACAGGCGCAGATCGGGAATCACGCCACCGCTCACGGCCGAGTCGCCATGGCACACGCTGCAATAGGTGTGGAACACGGCCTTGCCCGCGGTCCACGTGGCTTCGTCGCCGATCTCCGCGGGTGGCTCGACGTTCGCGGTCGCGGTCGCGGTCGCCGGCAATTCCGGCAGCTTCGCCGTGCCGCCGAGTTTGTAAACGAGCACGCGGGGAATGTTCGCCGCGAGATGCGCATCGCGCGCCAGCTCGCCAGCCGCGAGGCCGAAGGCACCGCCCCAACCCACTTCGACCGCGACATATTGTTCGCCGTCGACTTCGAAGCTCATCGGTGCCGCCAGCACGCCCGCCTGGGTCGGCGCGGACCAGAGCTTCTGGCCATTGGTGGCGCGATAGGCCGCGAACTCACCCATCGAGTTGCCCTGGAACACGAGATTGCCGGCCGTCGCGAGCGTGCCGCCATTCCAGGGATGATCGAACTGCGCACGCCAGACTTCCTTCTGCGCGACGGGGTCCCAGGCCACGAGATGGCCCTTGAGCTGCTGCTTGATGCCCTCGAGCACCTTGGGGTCCGTGGGCAAAGAGCCCGCGTTGAAATCCACGCCCGTGTTCCAGCCGATCTTGCTGGGCTTCACGCCCTTGGCGGGAATGAACATGAAGCCAGCTTCCATGACCGGGAAGTACACCAGCCTGGTGAGCGGGCTGTAGCTCATGGGCTGCCAGGCGTGAGCGCCACCCGGGCCCGGTACCACGGCCGTGGGTTTGCCACTCTGGTCGTAACGCGCCTCTTTGTTAGCCTTCGGCCGGCCCTTCTCATCGAGACCGCTGGCCCAGGTCATGAATGCGAATGCGCCACCCGAGATGAATTCGCCATTCGTGCGATCGAGCACGTAGAAGAATCCGTTCTTCGGCGCCTGCATGAGAACCTGGCGCGTCTTCCCGCCGATCTCGAGGTCCGCGAGCATCATGGGCTGCGTCGCCGTGTAGTCCCAGGTTTCACCGGGCGTGGTCTGGAAATGCCAGGCGTACTCGCCGGTCTCGACCTTCAGCGCGACGATCGAGGACAGGTAGAGGTTGTCGCCGCCGCCCGGGCTGCGCAGCTTCTGGTTCCACGGGCTGCCATTGCCGACGCCGATGTACACGAGCTTGAGCTGTGGGTCGTACACGATGGAATCCCACACCGTGCCGCCGCCGCCCAGTTTCCACCACTCGCCTTTCCAGGTTTTCGCGGCCAGCTCGAGCGCGGGACTCTCGAAAGGTTGTTTGGGATCCCCGGGCACGGTGTAGAAGCGCCAGACCTGGTTGCCGGTCTCGGCGTCGTAGGCAGTGACGAACCCGCGCGCGCCGTACTCGGCACCACCATTGCCGATGAGCACCTTGCCCTCGAACACGCGCGGCGC
>DATEII010000110.1:0-10299 GCA_035279135.1 Steroidobacteraceae bacterium | reverse complement strand
CGCTGATCGCGATCGCGCGCATCAGCGAGGTCGACGGGCTCCTCACCGCCGCCGGCTGAACGGACGCGCTCGACGCGCGAATCGCCAGCGAGTTGCAGCCCAGTTAGTCAGGCCAGGTTCGCGAGCCCGATCCCGCTCGCGCGCCGCGATCCGCTGAGCGCCATCGAGATCTCGAATTCCTTGCGCATGATGTCGAGCGCCAGCGCCACGCCGGCCTGGCCGCGCGACGACACCCCGTAGAGAAATGCCTTGCCCGTGAGGCAGCCGCGCGCGCCCAGCGCCAGCGCCTTGAGCACGTCCTGGCCGCTGCTGATGCCACCGTCCATGAGGACTTCGCATCGACCCTGCACGGCGTCGACCACCCGTGGCAGCGCGGCGATGGTCGACGTGGCCCCGTCGAGCTGGCGGCCGCCATGGTTCGAGACGATCACCGCATCCGCGCCCGTTGCCACGGCGAGGCGTGCATCGTCGGCGTCCAGGATGCCCTTGAAGATCAGCTTGCCGGGCCAGCGATCGCGCACCCAGGCGAGGTCTTGCGGGGTGAGCGAGCCCAGCTGGCTGCCCATCCATTCGGAAAGCTCGGCGGTGCCTTTCTTCGGAAAGAAGGTCGCGAGGTTTCCGAACGTGCGATGCCGGCTGCGCAGCACGCCCATCACCCAGGAAGGACGAGCCAGGAAATCACCGGCGCTGGCCCACGTCAGCCGCGGTGGCACCGCGAGTCCGTTCTTGGGGTCGCGACGCCGCAGTGCCTGCAAGGGCAGATCGAGCGTGACCACCAGCGCACGACAACCGGCCGCCTGGGCGCGTGCGATCAGGGCCTCGGTGAAGCCGCGATCCCGCATCACGTAGAGCTGGAACCACAACGTGCCGTCGAAAGCCGCGCGCACGTCCTCGAGCGGGCAGATCGACATGGTGCTGAGGCAGAACGGAACGCCCGCGACGCGGGCGGCGCGCGCCGCCTGGAGCTCACCCTCGCGATAGAACAGGCCCATGAGGCCCGTGGGTGCGAGGGCCAGCGGGAACGCCCAACGATCGCCGAGCACCGTGGTGGAGGTGTCGAGGTCCGAGACATCCACCATGACCCGCTGGCGCAGCGCGATGGCGCGCAGGTCGTCGCGATTGCGGTTCCAGGTGCGCTCGTCGTACGAGCCGCGGTCGATGTAGTCGAACAATGCGCGCGGCAGCCGCCGACGCGCGAGCTCCCGCAGGTCCTCGATGGAATTGATGACGGCCACGACTAGGCGTCGCCGCCTAAAGCAGAATGGGGGCTGACCCCATACGTCAACTTTGGGCCACGACCTGGCGCTGCGAACCCAGCTTCTCGATGCCCAGCTCCATCACGTCCCCGGCATTCAGGAAGATCGGGTTCGGCTTGATGCCCATGCCCACGCCCGGAGGGGTGCCCGTGGTGATCACGTCGCCGGGATGCAGGCTCATGAATTGGCTGAGATAGTGCACGAGGAATGCAGGCTTGAAGATCATGGTCTTCGTCGAGCCGTTCTGGCGGCGCGTGCCATTCACGTCCAGCCACATGGAGAGATTCGCGGCATCGCCGACTTCATCGGCGGTGACCAGCCAGGGTCCGAGCGGCCCGAAGGTGTCGCAACCCTTGCCCTTGTCCCACTGGCCGCCGCGCTCGAGCTGGAACGCGCGTTCGGAAAGGTCGTTGATCACGCAGTAGCCGGCAATGTGCCTGGGCGCATCGGCTTCGCTGACGTAACGCGTGACGCTGCCGATGACCACGCCGAGCTCGACTTCCCAGTCCATCTTGGTCGAGCCGCGCGGTTTCAGAACCGTGTCGTTGGGCCCGACGATGCAACTCGTGGCCTTCATGAACACGATGGGCTCGGCGGGGATCTTCGCGCCGGTCTCCGCGGCGTGATCGGCGTAGTTGAGACCGATCGCGATGAACTTGCCGACCCCGCCGACGCAGGCGCCGAGCCGCGTGCCCGCGGGTACCCGCGGTAGTTGGGCCGCGTCGAGCGATGCCAGCTTCTTCAGGGAACCCGGGGACAGCGCGGCGCCGGAAACATCAGCGATCACTCCCGAGAGGTCGGAAATGCTGCCGTCCGCATTGACGAGGCCAGGGCGCTCCGCGCCCGCGGCACCAAAACGTACCAGTTTCAAACGAGGCTCCTGAAGTCAGGCCGCCGGCAGGCAGGCCGGACCGATGGGTTCGAATTGTTTGTAGGTGAGGATGAATTCCTGGTGGCCGAGTGCCTCGGATTTCGAGGCTTCGCCGCTCGCGAGCTTCTGCACCAGCTCGTAGATCTCGCGGCCGACGTCGTCGAGGTCGGCGCCCTGCAGGATGCGGCCGGCGTTCACGTCCATGTCTTCGGCCATGCGTTCGTAAGTGTCCGGGTTCGCGCACACCTTGATGACGGGCGAGATCGCCGAGCCGACCACCGAGCCGCGGCCGGTCGTGAACAGGATGAGGTGCGAGCCGCAGGCAATGAGCTCCACAATCTCGGCATTGTCCGAGATGTTCGGAAATCCGAAGCGCGGCTCGCCATCGGGCACGACGTCGAGAAGATAGAGACCGCCGCGCGGCGGCACGTCACCGGGCTTGATCAGGCCGCTGATGGGTGAGGAGCCGGATTTCGAATACGCGCCCATGGATTTCTCTTCGAGCGTGGTGAGCCCGCCCTCGGCATTGCCGGGCGCGAAGCTGCCGTATCCCATGATGCGGTAGTAGTTGGCGGCCTTGTCGACGCAGGCCTCGATCTCGCGCCCGAGCTCGGGCGTGATGGCGCGCGACGCCATGATGCGTTCGCAGCCGATGAGCTCGCCGGTCTCCTCGAAGATGCAGGCGGCATCGTTCTCGATGAGCCAGTCGAAGCAACGACCGACCGCCGGGTTCGCGGTGATGCCGCTGGTGCCGTCGGAACCGCCGCACACCGTGCCCACCACGAGCTCGTTGAGCGCCATGGGCACCGGCTGTTGCTGGGTGATCTGCGCGCGCATCTTCTTCACCGACTCGATGCCGGCATTCAGCGTGCGCGTGGTGCCTCCGGCTTGCTGGATCACCAGCAGGTCGACGGGCCGGCCGCTGGCATTGATGTGCCGGCGAAGCTCTTCACGGTTGAAGCTTTCGCAACCCAGCGAAACGAGCAGCACCGCGCCGACGTTCGGATGGGTGCACAGGCGCTTCATCATCTCGAGCGCGTACTTGTTCGGATAGCAGCCCGGAAAGCCGATCAGGTGCACGTCGTCGAAACCCGCGCGCTGCACGATCATGCGCGAGACGTGGTGCGCGCATTCGACGAGATAGGCCACCGCGACGACGTTGCGGATGCCCTTGCGGCCGTCCTTGCGCAGGAAGCCTCTCATCGGGGTGGCGGGGGTGCTCATCAGTGTCCGTCCGTTCCTTCGCGCGTCGTGGAGGGGATGTAGTCGCTGCGCAGGTTGTGCATGTGGACGTGTTCGCCCCGCGCCACGCCGGTCTTCATCGATCCGATGGGAGCCCCATATTTGAGGACGCGCTCGTCGGGTGCAATGGCGCGGCGCGCCAGCTTGTGGCCCAGCTCCACGGCCGCCGGGATCACGAAACTCTCGCCGTCGAGCTCCACGCGTTCGCCGGCCGCGATGTCGCGCCGGGCCACCAGGATGTTGTCGTCCGGATGCAGCAGCAGCAGCGGCGGCAGCTTGCCCCGCACGGAATCGTTTGCGGTCACCCTCGTCCCCCTTTGCGCCGCATTCTAGCTACCGGGGCGGGGGCGGGGCAGGGGTCTGCGCGGGCTCGGCCTGCGGCTGGGCGGGAGCCTGGTCGGGCTGGGGCGCGGGCGCGGGCTCGGCATTCGGAGTCCCCGGCGCGGAGGCACCCTCGGCGGGGACCGCATTGGCGTCCGGCGCCGGCTCTTCTTCCATGCCTTGCTCGAGATCGAGCGAGGATTCGTCCACCTCGCCATCCTTGACCTGGAACTCGCGCCGCTGCAGCCAGGCATTGCGAACGAAGGCGTAGCGGTCGTAGCTCTGGTCCAGCTGTTCGTCGAGGTCCAGCAGGTCGGCGCGCATGTCGAGCAGGCTCACGCCGCGGATGATGAGCCGCGTGCTGTCATCCTCGAGCCAGTACACCGGGTACGTGAACTGGTCGGCGAGCTTGCCGAAGCTGTCGCGGAACGTGGACGGCCCGAGCAGCGGCAGCATCAGGTAGGGACCGGGTTTCATGCCCCACTTGCCGAAGGTCTGGCCAAAGTCCTCGTCGTTGAGCTCGAGGCCCGCGGCCGTGGCCGGATCGAACAGGCCACCCAGGCCGAGCGTGCTGTTCATGAGAAAGCGCGCGGAATCGCGGCCTGCCTGCTTCATCTTGCCCTGCAGGACGTCGTTGACGGCCGTGCCGAGGGTATTGAGGTTGTTGAACACATTGCTGACGCCCGTACGCACGAAGCGCGGCGTGACCTTCACGTAGGCCTTGGCCACGGGTTTGGCCACGGCTTTGTCGAGGGCGTCGTTGAAGGCGAACATGCTGCGATTGAATCGTTCCAGCGGATCGCGGGGGTCGGGTTTGCCCGAGGGCAGTGTCGCGCAGCCCGCCAGGAGCAGGATGGGCAATAAAATTAAGGATTTAAGCATTTGGCGCGAAGTGTACTCATTCCGGTGCGGGGCTTCCCATCCCACTTTCGATACAGGGCGCGATGCGGGATTTTCAGCTTCCCAGGCGGGAGGCGGTGCCGCGCGGACGGGACTCCGGCGATGGCGGAGTCTGCTGCTTCTTCCGCTTTTCTTCTTCTTCGGCCATTTTGCGGCGTTTGCGGTCGCTGAACATGGCCTCGCGTACCTCGTCGAGGCGGGCCTGGAAGCGGCTGCGCTGCACCGAGGTGATGTTCGGCTCGGCCAGCGCCATCTCGAGCTGGGCGACGGACAGCGGCAGGTTGCCGGTGGTGATGTGGTACTCGCTCATGTAGTAGGCCGCGTCCGCAGTGTCGCCCGCGCTGCTGGCCGCGAGTGCCGTGAAGCGGATCTGCTCCGGCGTGGGTGCCACGTTGTTGAACAGGTCGAGCAGCACGGCGTGCGCGGTCTTCGCCTGGTTGGCCTTGAGCAACGCTTCCGCGTACCGCATGGTCAGCGGGATGTTGCGCGGTGACAGCACCAGCGCGCGCTTGAAGGTGTCCAGCGCCTCGTCGGTGGCACCGGCACCCATGAGCGCCTGGCCGAGTGTCGACTGCAACATCGGCACCTGCGGGTATTCGCGCGCCAGCACGGTGAGGTTGTCGAGCGAGGCGCGCGAATTGCCGGCGAGGTAGTTAGCGAGCGCCTCGCCGTATTGTTCGCCCGGCAGCTGGTCCTGGTTGCCATGGCGTTCGGCGTAATAGCGCCGCACGTTGTCCTCGGGCGGCGTCGCGAGCACGCGCAGGCGTTCGCGCGTCAGCTGGTAGCTCACGCTCTCGGGAGCCGGGTGCACGTCCTGGAATTGCGCAGCCCGTGCGCGTGACTCGGCGATGCGGTTCGTGGTGACCGGGTGTGACTGCAGGATCTCGGGCAGCGCGTTGCGACTGGCCGCCTGCAGGCTGGTGCGACGGCCCATCGTTTCGAAGAAATCCGGCATGCCGTACGGATCGAAGCCCGCCGCCGCGAGGAAACTCATGCCCACGCGGTCGGCCTCGTTCTCGTTGGCGCGCGTGAAATTGATCTGCTGCTGCATGGCCGCGCCCTGCGCCATGGCGACGCCACCCATCGCCACGTCGCTGGAGCCGGTCGCCGCACCGACCAGGATGGCCGCGAGGATGGCCGCCATGGTGGCAACGCTCTGGCGTCCCTGCGAGCGCACGCGCCGCGCGATGTGCCGCTGCGTGACGTGCGCGATTTCATGCGCCAGCACCCCGGCGAGCTGCGACTCGTTGCGCGTGGCCAGCACCAGGCCGTAGTTCACGCCGATGAAGCCGCCCGGCAATGCAAAGGCGTTGATGGTGTCGTCACGCACGAAGAAGAACTGGAACTTCTGCGCCGAGTCGCCGGTGGCCTGCGCCACGATGCGGGATCCGAGCGCCTGCAGATACTCGGTGGCTTCGGGGTCCTCGATGACCTGGCCCTCGTCGCGCAGCTGGCGCATGACCTGCAGGCCGATGCGGTATTCATCGTCGAGCGACAGCGCGGAGGAGGCGGGGCTGCCGATGTCGGGCAGGTCATTCGCACCCTGTGCCAGGGCGGCCGGCGGCAGCGCCAGGTGCAGCACCAGCAGCGCGACCAGCAGGCTCTTCAGGCGGCGGTTGAGGATGGTCGGCATCGCGGATTGGACCCTTCAGGCCCGGGCGAGTTTCGGCCCGGGATCGCCCTAGAGGGTATCCGAGGCGAAATCGGCCAGTCGCGAGCGTTCGCCGCGCACCAGCGTGATGTGGCCGGAATGGCTCCAGCCGCGGAATCGGTTCACGACGTAGGTCAAACCCGAGGTGGTTTCGGTGAGGTAGGGGGTGTCGATCTGCGCAATATTGCCCAGGCACACGAGTTTGGTTCCCGGGCCCGCGCGCGTGACCAGGGCCTTCATCTGCTTCGGCGTCAGGTTCTGCGCCTCGTCGAGGATCACGAAGCGGTTGAGGAACGTGCGGCCGCGCATGAAGTTCAGCGAGCGGATCTTGATGCGATTGCGCAGCAGGTCGTTGGTGGCGCCGCGACCCCAGCTGCCGCCCTCCGAGCTTTGCGTGAGCACCTCGAGGTTGTCCATGAGCGCGCCCATCCACGGCTCCATCTTTTCCTCTTCGGTGCCGGGCAGGAAACCGATGTCCTCACCGAGCGGAATCGTCACGCGCGTCATGATGATCTCGGCGAAGCGGTTCGATTCCAGCGTCTGCATGAGCCCGGCGGCCAGCGTCAGCAACGTCTTGCCGGTGCCCGCGGGCCCGAGGATGGTGACGAAATCGATCTCGGGATCCAGCAGCAGGTTGAGCGCGAAGTTCTGCTCGCGGTTGCGCGCATTCACGCCCCAGACGCTGTGCCGTTCGGAGCGATAGTCGCGCGCCAGCTCGAGCGTGGCCTTGCCGGCCTCGATGCGCCGCACGATGGCCTCGATGCCCTCGGCGCCTTCTTCGTGCACGAACTGGTTGACGTGCAGATCGGTGACCGCGGGTCCCGAGATCTCGTAGAACGTGCGGTCGGCTTCCTTCCACGAGCGCATGTCCTTGCCATGCGACTCCCAGAAGTTGGCGGGCAGCGAGGCGAGACCGGTGTACAGGACGTCGGCGTCCTCGATGGTCTTGTCGCTGTAGTAGTCCTCGGCGTGCACTCCGACCACGGCCGCCTTGATGCGCAGGTTGATGTCCTTGGACACCAGCGTGACGCGCGACTCGTGGTGCAGCGCCTGCAGCGCCAGTGTCTGCGACAGGATGGCGTTGTCGGCGCCGTGACCCGGTAGATAGTCGGGCAGCGCCGAGGAGAGCTGGCGGGTCTGGAAGAACAGGCGCCCGCCCGGCGCGGCGCCCTTGCCACCGTCGCGGCCGGCGTCCGTCGGGGCGCCCAGGCCCTGCGCGCCCGGCAATGGCAGGCCCACGTCGATCTGCTCCTTGGTGGCGTCGCGCATCAGGTCGTCGAGGAAGCGGCTGACCTGGCGCACGTTTCGCGAGGCTTCCGACAGGCCCTTCTTGTTGGCGTCGAGCTCCTCGAGCACCACCATGGGTAGATAGACGTCGTGTTCCTGGAAACGGAAGATCGAGGTCGGGTCGTGCATCAGCACGTTGGTGTCGAGCACGAACAGGCGCCGTTCGACGCTCGCGGGTTTGCCCGGCTTGCCGGGCGTGCGCTTCGCAGCCGTCACAGCGACTTCGCCGCCTCGAGCACTTCGGCCGCGTGGCCCTTGACGCGCACCTTGCGCCATTCGCGCGCCAGCTTGCCATCGGGGCCGAACAGGAACGTGCTGCGCTCGATACCCATGAACTTCCTTCCGTACAGCGACTTTTCCCGGATCACGTCGAACAACCGGCAGACTTTCTCGTCCGCGTCGGACAGCAGCTCGAACGGGAAACTTTCCTTCACGCGGAATTTCGCCTGGCGTTCGCAGCTGTCCTTGGAGATGCCCAGCACCGTGGTCTTCGCGCGTTTGAATGCGGCGTGCAGGTCGCGGAAGTCCTGGCCTTCGAGCGTGCAACCCGGGGTCATCGCCTTGGGGTAGAAGAAAAGCACGAGTTTGCCGCCCTTGCCATCAGCGGACAGGGCATCGGACGTTTTCCAGGTGCTGCCGTCAGAGCGCGGCAGCGAAAAAGCGGGAAGCTTCTTTCCGACCGCAACAGTCAAGACTTTACCGGCTCCAGGATCGCGTCGAGGTTTTGCGCGTCGCAATAGTCCATGAACTCCTCGCGCAGGTGCGCGAGTTGCAGGCGCTTGGGGACGTTGATGATCATCTGGACCGCGAACATCTGAGCCCCGGTATGCGCCGCCGGGTAGGTGCGCGTCGAGACTTCCGCGATGTCGATGCCGCGGCTGGCACAGAATCCGGACAGGCCGGCAACGATGCCGGACTGGTCGAGGCAGACCACATCGATGGAATATGGCAAGAGCTCGGTACGCGGCGCACGCGGCTCCGTGCGTTTCATGTGCAGCGACAACCCGGTGGATTCGCCGAGGCGCTGCAGCTCGCTTTCGAGCTTGGCCAGCGAATGCCAGTTGCCGCTCACCAGGACCAGCATGGCGAACTCGTTGCCCAGGCTGGCCATGCGGCTCTCGCTGATCGAACCTCCGCAGTCCGAAATGACGCGGGTGAGGTCGTGGACCATCCCGGTGCGATCGCTGCCAATGGCTGATACGGCGAGGTGCTGCTTCATCTGGCCGCGAAGTGTACCGCAGGCCCCCCGACGGGCGGGCCTCGTCTTGCGGACTTGCGCCGGGGGCCCGTAACATTCGCGACCCTTTTTTCACCTCGGATCCTCATGTACGCCGGCAGCCTGGTGGCGGTCGTGACACCGATGCAGCCTACGGGCGGCATCGACTACGAAGCCTGGTCACGACTTCTCGAATTTCACCTGGCCCATGGCACATCGGGAATCGTCGTCGCCGGTTCGACCGGCGAGTCCGCGACGGTGCGCGACGACGAGCTCGGCGAGTTGCTCAAGCAGGCCCGTCGCGTCATCGGCCGACGCATGGCGCTCATCGCGAACACGGGTACCAGCGACACCGCGAGCAGCTGTGAGCGCGCGCGCATGTTCTCCGGAACCGAGTACGACCTCGACGGGCTGTTAGTCGCATGCCCCGCGTACGTCCGCCCGACGCAGGAAGGATTGTTCCGGCATTTCTCGGCAGTCGCGCAGGCTTCACGCGTTCCCGTGCTGCTCTACAACGTGCCCAGCCGCACCGCCGTCGACATGTTGCCCGCCACGGTGGCACGACTGTCACGCGTGCCGAAGATCGCCGGCATCAAGGAAGCGGTGGGCGAGGCCGCGCGCGTGCGCGAGCTCGTCGGTACCTGTGCCGCGGAGTTCCGCGTGCTGAGCGGCGATGACCTCACCGCGCGCGACGTCATCGGCGTGGGTGCACACGGCGTGATCTCGGTGACGGCCAATGTCGCTCCGCGCGCGATGGCCGACATGGTCGCGGCCGCGTTGCGCGGCGATCGCGCCGGCGCGACGCAGGTGGATCAGCGACTGGTCGCGCTGCACCGGAACCTGTTCGTCGAATCCAATCCCATCCCGGTCAAGTGGGCGCTGGCGCGCATGGGATTGATGGGCGGCGCATTGCGCCTGCCGCTGACCGAGCTTTCTGCCGAATTTCATGCCATCGTGACGGAGTCGCTGTTCGCAGCGGGCATCACCGTCGAATCCACGCGTTGAACTCCTGATTCCCGAGAAGGTCGCACGCACTATGCGAATTGCCGGAATTCTCCTCGTCGCCCTGGCGGCCACCACCGGCCTGTCGGGCTGCTTCAAGAGCAAGATGGTCAGCTGCAACCAGACCAACAAGGACTACGCCGGCGCGCAGGAAATGCCGCCCTTGCAGGCGCCACCCGGTCTCGACGCGCCGAATACCCGCAATGCCCTCAAGGTGCCGCCGCTGAACACGCCCGAGCGGGTACGCGGCAAGGACGAGCCTTGCCTGGACATCCCGCCGCCGTTTTCCAGCGCAAAGACCGCACCCAAGGCGGCGCCGACACCGGCCCCCGCTCCCGCGCCGGCGGAAGCTCCAAAGCCCCCCAGCTCCAACAACTGAACTTGATATGATGCACACCCCGTTGATTCGGGGTGTGCACGGATGCTTTTGGGGTCCGGACAGATGGCCGAGCGGTCGAAGGCGCTTGCTTGGAAAGCAAGTAACATCCAAAAGGTGTTCCAGGGTTCGAATCCCTGTCTGTCCGCCAACTCTCTTTACCATGGCAGTCCGTAT
>DATEII010000109.1:0-11628 GCA_035279135.1 Steroidobacteraceae bacterium | reverse complement strand
CGGCCGGCTGGTGTTCCTCGGCGACGTGTTCGACCGCGGCGCGCACCAGGTCGAAATCCTCTGGCTCATCTATGCGCTCGAAGCGCAGGCGCGCGAGGCCGGCGGCGCCGTCCACCTGGTGCTCGGCAACCACGAGGTCATGGCGCTGCGCGGCGACGCGCGCTACCTGAATCCGAAATACCGCGAGACGGCCCAACTACTCGGCGTCGCCGAATACGCCCGGCTGTTCGATGCCGGCAGCGTGCTCGGCCAGTGGCTGCGCAGCAAACCCACGGTGTTCCAGCTCGACGACCAGCTCTGCCTGCATGGCGGCATCTCCGCGGCCCTCGTGGATCGCAAGTTCTCGTTGAAGGACATCAATGACACGGTGCGCGCCGTGCTCCAGGGCCGCGAGCCCGCGGCGGGCGCGGCGCGTGAACGCGCGGAATTCCTGTTGGGCGAGTCGGGACCGCTCTGGTATCGCGGTTATTTTCCGTCGGAGTCCGGCCAGGCGGCCGCTTCGACCGCGGACATCGATCGCATCCGCGAACATTTCGGCGTGGCCACCATTCTCGTCGGCCACACGAAAGTGCCGACCATCACACCCCTGTATGAAGGTCGCGTGATCGCCGTGCAGGTGTATCCGCACGAGAGTTCCTTCGGCAATCCCGTCTTCGAAGCGCTGCTCATCCGCGACGGTGTGCGGCTGCGCGCCTGGCCGGATGGCCGCACGGAAAAGCTGCAGCCTTAACCCGCGAAGCGGGTGTGGTCGAACGTGTAGCTGCCGAGCTCGCGTTCGACGCCGTCGTTCACGGCGATGAGCCGCGCGCGGCGCGGGCCCGTCTCGAACGCTCGCAGTGCCGTGGTGTTGGGCGCCAGCACGACTTCCCCGGCTGCGGGATCGAAGGCAACGTCCGTCATGCGCAAGGCATGCCCCGCGACCAGGTCTTCGAACACCAGGTCGAGCCGCTGCACGTCGCGCAGCGGCGCGTTCAGATAGGAAACCACCAGGTCGTCGTCGGGTGTGACCGTGCAGGCCACGCTGGTGTTCGGCTGCAGGCGGTATTCGCGCACGCGCAGGCCATCCTCGCGCAAGGTCTCGATGAACGCGGCGCTCAACACGCCGTGAAAATTTCCCGCGCGCGTCGCGTGCCGGATTCCCTGGCCCACTTGCACCAGTGCCTCCAGTCGTGCGCTGCAGAGGGGACAGCCCATCAGATGTTCCTCGAGCGCGGCTTCCTCGGCCACGTTCTCACCCATCCAGTAGGCCAGCAGCGCGGAAGTCGGAATCGCGCGGATGCACACCGGCTCGCTCATGACGACTCCTTCGAGTCGATGCACAACCGCAACTTCTCGATGCCGCGATGACGGATCACGCGCACGTTGCCGGGTGACAGGCCCAGCGACGCGCCGACCTCGTCGGCGGGCCGCTCGTCGTAGAAGGTCATGACCAGCACGCTGCGTTCGCGCTCCGCGAGTCGCGCGAGGCAGGACTCGAGCCGTTCGACGTCGAGAGACTCTCCCGATTCCTCGGTGAGCTCGACGAAGCTCGCGGCAAAGGTCTCGAGGATGCGTTCGCGCCGATGCCCGCCGCGTCGCCCGTCGATGACCATCTGCCGGCAGGTGCCGAGGATGAAAGACGCGAGCTTGCCCGAGTCGCGCAGCGCTCCGGCGCGCAGTTTGGTCAACGTCATCATGAGCACGTCCTGCACCAGGTCCGCCGCGCCCGCGGCACTGCGCAGATGCCGGAGTCCGTACAGGCGGATGCGCGGTGCGAAACGCCGGCACAACTCCGCCTCGGCGTACGGGTCGCCGCCTGGGGTGGCGATGCGCTGCGCGAGGTCGCTGTCATCGAGGGTGGGGGCGGGCTCGTGCACCGCCGCAGCATAGGCTGTCATGACGAGGATGTGTAACGACCCGGCCTGTCGTTACACATCCTCATCCAAAGGAGACCCCATGATCACGAATTCCCAGTCCGGCACCAACATCCACGAGATCGCCGACGGCATTTACCGCATCAATACGCCGGTCGGGCTGGCGGGCGCCGGCCAGTTCAACTTCAACCAGTACCTGGTGGTCGACGATGAGCCGCTGCTGTTCCACAGCGGCCTGCGCAGGATGTTCCCGCTGGTGCGTGAGGCCATTGCGGCGGTCATGCCCGTGGAGCGTCTGCGCTATGTCGGGCTCTCGCATTTCGAAGCCGACGAATGTGGCGCTCTCAACGAGTTCCTGGCCGTGGCGCCGCAGGCCGTGCCGCTGTGCGGCCAGTTGGCCGCACTGGTTTCCGTGAACGACTACGCCGATCGCGCGGCGCGCGCGCTGGCGGATGGCGAAGAGCTCTCGCTCGGTCGCCATCGCATGCGCTGGTTCGACACGCCGCACATGCCGCACGGCTGGGAATGCGGGTTGATGATGGACATGAGCACGCGCACGTTCTTCTGCGGCGACCTGTTCACGCAGGGTGGCACCGGCGAAGTGGCGCTCACGGAGGGCGACATCCTCGGGCCGAGCGAAGCGTTCCGCGGTCCCATGGACTACTACGCGCACGCGCCGAACACCCACGCCGTGCTCGAGAAGCTCGCGCACGAAAATCCGCGCACGCTGGCCTGCATGCATGGCAGCGCCTGGCGCGGCGATGGCGCGAAGCTCCTGCGCGAGCTGTCGCGCGCGCTGTAACTCAGAGTCGCTGATGAACGCGCACGCCGGCGACCCAGGTCTCGCGGATCGCACGGTCGTCGCCCATCGTCATCTGCACGAACAGCGCTTCTTCGAGGCTCTCGCAGCCGCGCAGCCGGAACTCGATGGCCGGCGTCGACACGAGATCCATGACGATGAGGTCGGCCTCCATGCCGGGCGCGAGGCTGCCGACGCGATCGTCGAGATACAACGCGCGCGCGCCGCCCCGCGTCGCGAGGTAGAACGCGAGTGGAGCATCGAGTCGATGGCCGAGCTGCGACGCGGTCTTGTAGGCCTGGTTCAATGTCTGTAGTTGCGAGAACGAGGTGCCCGCGCCGAGATCGGTGCCGAGGCCGACGCGCACCGGGCGCGAGGACTTCAGCGCATTGCGCAGGTTGAACTGGCCGCTCCCGAGGAACTCGTTGGAGGTGGGGCAATGCGCGAGCGCCGTGCCCGTGTCATGGCAGCGCTGCAGCTCGCGTTCGCCGAGCCAGATGCCGTGGCCGTAGATGGCGCGCGCGCCTAACTGCCGGTGGTGTTCGTAGACGTCCAGGTAATCGCGGCGATCCGGGTACAACTCGCGGATCCACTGGACCTCGGCGCGGTTCTCCGCGACATGCGATTGCAGCCAGGTGCCCGGATGTTCCGCCCAGAGCCGGCCCGCCATGTCCATCTGTTCGGGCGTGCTGCTGGCCGCGAAGCGCGGCGTGATCGCGTACAGCTGCCGTCCGCGGCCATGCCAGCGTGCGATCAGCGCCTTCGATTCGTCGTAGCCCCGTTGCGCCGTATCGGTGAGCGCGGCGGGCGCGTGGCGGTCCATGAGCGCCTTGCCGGCGATCATGCGTGTGTTCAACGCGGCGGATTCCTCGAAGAACGCGTCCACGGATTGCGGATGCACGGTGCAGAACACCGCTGCCGTGGTCGTGCCGGCCCGCAGGCATTGCTGCAGGAAGACGCGGGCCGTCTCGCGCGCGAAGGCGGCATCGGCGAACTTCTGTTCGGCCACGAAGGCGTACTTGTCGAGCCAGTCGAGCAGCTGCTCGCCGTACGCGCCGATGATGCCGATCTGCGGGTAGTGCACGTGGCAGTCGATGAAGCCGGGCAGCATCAGGGTGCCGCGGCCGTTCGAGCGCACGGCTGTGCCGGGCGGAAGCTGCGGGAGCACCTGGCTCGCCGGACCGAAGTGTGTGACGCACCCGTCGGCCATGGCGACGATGGCGTCGCTTTCGTAACGCATCGCCGCCTGACCGCCCACGCGATGCGGATCGTCGATGAACGTGAGCGCGGCTCCGCGCAGGGCGGTGAGGGTTGCGGACACCGCGCGATTCTACGCGGTGAGTTGCTCCAGCGCGGCGCGCAGCTGCGCCAGGCGCGGCGGTTTGCTCAACACCCGGTCGACATTCGGCGGAATGTCCTTCTCGTCGAGCAGCCGCTGGCCCCAGCCGGTCAGCAGGATGACCGGGGTGGCGGGGGACAGGCCCTTGATGGCCGCCGCGACGCGGCGCCCGTCCACGCGCGGCATGCCGAGATCGGTGATCACCAGCGTGAAGGGCTGTCCCTTGCCATGCGAGGCGGCGAATGCGTCGATGCCCGCCTGCCCACCGTTGGCGGCTTCGACCGCGTGGCCCTCGGCCTCGAGCACGTCGGTGACCGAGCGGATGAGGATGGGATCGTCGTCGATGACCAGGATGCGCAGCCGGCGCATTGTGCGTGCCACGGCGAAGCTGCCGGTGGCCTCCGCGATGTCACCCGAGGTCGGAAAGATCATGCGCATGGTCGTGCCGCGGCCGGGCGCGCTGTCGATCTCGAGCGTCGCATCGTGCCGCTGCAGCATGCCGTACACCGACGCCAGGCCGAGTCCCGTGCCGCGTTGGCCCTTGGTGGTGAAGAACGGTTCGATGCAGCGGCGCCGGGTCTCCTCGTCCATGCCGCTGCCGGTATCGGACACCTCGACCTGCACGGCGGGTTTGCCGTCGAGGTCGATCTCCTGCGTGCGCAGCGTGAGCGTGCCGCCCTCCGGCATGGCGTCGACCGCGTTGAAGACCAGGTTGGTCAGTGCATCGCGCAGCTCCACGGCGTCACCCATCACTTCCGGAAGGTGCGCGGCCAGTTCCTGGCGCAGCTCGATGACGATGCCGCGCGACTGGGGCAGCGCGCGCCAGCGCGGCTCGGTGAGCTCGAGCACGTGTTCGATCGACTCCTTGAAGTCGAGCCGCGCGAATTCGCGGGCTTCCTCGCGCGGCCGGTAGAACTCGCGCATGCGCTCGATGGTGCCGGCGACGTCCTCGATGGCGCGGCGGATCGTGGCCAGGCGATTGCGCCCGGCCTCGCTGAGCTGCGGTTCGCTTTCCTGCAGCAGCTCCGAATACAGCGACACGGGCGAGATCGCGTTGTTGATGTCGTGCGCGATGCCGCTGGCCATTTCGCCGAGCGCCCGCAGCCGCTCGGTCTGCAGCGCCGATTGCTGGCTGCGCCGCAGGTCCTCGTAGGTCTGCTGGAGCGCGCCGTACAACTGCGCCTGCTGCGAGGCCAGCGCCACGTGTTCGCTCAGCTGCTTGAGGAATTCGCACTCGGCACTCGAGAACGCGCCGCTCGCGCGCCGTGCCGCCACCAGCACGCCGAACACGTTCGATTCGACCGTCAGCGGCGCGATGACCAGCGAGAGGAGCTCCGCCTTCGCGAAGCGCTGCGTGAACGGCGAGGCGACCTGCGTGGTGTCCGGCTCGTGGATGAGGGCGCCGTTGATCGCGCGGTACAGGCCGTTGCTGCCGATCGGGATCGAGGCGCCGATCTCGAGCCCCAGCGTGGTTCGTAGCTCCGTGCTCGCCGATCCCGCGCTCTCGACCAGTACCTCGGCACCGCCGGAGTTGCGCAGGCACACCGCGCCGAAGTCGATGGGCATGTGCTCTTCGAGGCTGCGCAACAGCACCTGGAAGATGCTGTTGAGGTCGTGGCGCGAGCCGATGCTGTGCGTGATCTGCTGCAGCAGTGCGAGCCGGCGGAGCTGGGCATTCATGCGCCGGTCGTGCTCCTGCGTCTGCTCCAGCATGTGGTTGAACGCATGCGTGAGATCGTCGAGCTCGTTGATGCCCACCGGTGTACCGCGCACGCGGTAGTCGTGCGCATCCGAGACCCGCTTGGCCGTCGCGGCGAGCTCGAGGATGGGTGCGGAGAGCTGACGTTGCAGCCGCCGCGCGATGATCCACGCGGCGAGCAGGGCCAGACCGATGACCAGCGCGGCCACCAGTGCGTAGCTGGCGAGGCGGTCGTAGATGGCACTCATGTCGGAGCGCACGTAGAGCGTACCGAGCACGCGCTCGTTCTCGCGCACCGGTGCCACGCCGATGAGCGCCTGGCCCCGGAAGGCATAGCCCGGTGCGCCAGGCGATACCGGGATCGAGCCACCCGCGGCGGGCTCCGGGTAGGACACGAACAATCGCCCGTCGGCGGTGTACAACGCGGCCGCGACGATGTGCGGGTCGGCACGGAACGCGGCCAGCACGCCCCGCGCATCGTCGGGATTCTCGAATGCCAGCGCCGCGGTGCTGTTCGAGGCGATGGCTTCGTTGAGAATGCGCAGTTCGCGCAGGCTTGCGCTGCGGATCGCCAGCACTTCGCCGGCCAGGAACAACACCGTGGTCACCAGCAGCGCGCCGCCGGTGGTGATCAGCGCGATGGCGCTCAACTTGCGGCGCAACGGGGCGGCGGCCTTCATGTCAGCCAGCCTCGTTGCCGACCACTTCGGCCGGGCGCAGCAGCTTCGAGCTGATCACGAGCTCGTTGGCGCGCGCTTCCGCCACGTTGATGCGCATGCGGATGCGGTTGTTCTCGGTCAGCAGCGTAATGATGGCGGCGCGGCTCTCGGCCCCCGGGACATCCGTCACCGTGAGTACGTGGCGGCCGCGCAGCTGCTGCAGGATGCGCTCCAGTCGCCCGGCCTCGCCGCGCCCGATGAACAGGATGTTGCAGTCGCCGACGTCCCCGGCATCGCGGAACCGGCGCACCACCAGCGGGTGGCCGCCGAGCGATTCGCCGCGCACCACGTCGTCGAGGATGCTGCCGAAGGGATCCTCGCCGAGGATGCCGATCACGAAGGGCGCGGAAGGCGAGTCGTAGGTGGATGCGGGCCACTCGACGAACTGCCCGAAGTTGAATAGATAGGCCGCCTTGACCTGGTATTCGCCGGTGGGCGCGGCGGACCACGCGCCGGCGCCCGGCATCGCGCAGAGCGCGGCAGCCAGGAGCAGCCAGCGGCGCACGCGAATCAGAGCCGCCATTCCGCCTTCAGGTAGGCCGAGCGTTCCAGGTTGCCGCGCGCGTCGACCGGGCCGAATTCCGGGTGCTCGTCGTGCAGCAGGTTCTGTCCCATCAGCGAGAACATCCACTCGTCCGAGGCTCGCCAGCCGATGCGCAGGTCGAGCTCGGCGTACGAATCGACGCCTTCGCCGGCAAGCGTCAGCGGCGTCGTGAGGATGCGGGACTGGTAACGCAGCTGGGCATCCAGCTCGAAGCGCTCGCCCAGCGTCAGCAGCGAGCGCAGGCCGGCAAGATTGCGGGGTGTCGAACCTTCGAGGCGCTCGTTGCGGTTGATATCCATGCCTTCGGGCGTCAGATCCATGTCGATGTACGAGTAACTCGCGCTGAGACGCCAGTCGTCGAGGGGTTGCCACTCGACTTGCAGTTCCGCGCCGGCGGTCTGGCCGTGCATCCGGTTCTGTGTTTCGACCGGAATGACGACCCGGCCGGTACCGGCTTCGGTGAAGGGCGTCCCGAGCTCGATCGCGGCCAGCTTGTCGTAGTCGTTGTAGAAGAGGGCCAGGTCGAGCGAAAGCTTGTCGAGCGGCTGCCAGCGGTAACCCGCTTCGTAGGCGATGAGCTCCTCGGATTCGAACTCGTCATTGCCCACCAGCCGGATGACCGGGTTGCCGGCCGGGTCGCTGGCATCCACGCGCACGTCGCGCTCGAAGCGCGTCGGCACGCGCACCGCGCGAGAAATCGCGGACCACAACATGTGCCGGTCGCGTGGCAGCCAGGCCGCGCGCACGCTCGGCTGCACCTCGAAGCCGCTGAAGTCGTTGTGCTCGAGCTTGGTGCCGAGCGTGAGTCGCACGTTCGAGAAGCGGATCTGGTCCTGGATGAAGCCGCTGAACAGCTGGTCGGTGGAGTTCTCCGGTTCGAGCGCCCAGAGGATGCCGGGCTCGTTGCGGTTCTCGGTGACCCGATACGCGGCGCCCCACACGATCTCGTGGCGCGTCCACGCGGTGAAGCGTCGCTGCAGGTCGAGGTCGAAGGTGTTCAGCGTGTCCTTGAAGCTCGGGTCGTCGCGGTGCGTGTAGTCGTAGTAGGCACGCAGCTGCAGGTCGGAGCTGTCGTCGTAGCTGCGGCGCCAGCGTGCCAGCAGGTTGCCGCCCGTCATGTCCGAGTCGAGCGGTCCCGCGGGTCCGGGCCTGCCGATCACGGTAATGGCCGGCACCAGCTGGCCTGCCGTGCCGCTGTACGCATCACCCTGCAGCGTGAATGAATCGTGGGCGTTCGCGTCCCAGTCGGTGCGGAATCCGAGGTGCGCCAGGTTCCATTCGTCGTCCTCGGTGGTCTGTGGATGGGCGGTCCCATCGCGCTCGAAGTACTTCCCGAACACGCGATAGTTCACGCCGCCCTCGGTCTCGCCGCCGTAGCGCACGCCGACAGAGGCCCGGTCGAACGTGCCGAAGGCGCCCGCCGCATAGAAGCCGTGCGTATCGCGCGCGCTGCGCGTGGTGATGTTGATGACGCCATTGACGGCGTTGGAGCCCCACAACGCGGCGCCGGGACCGCGGATGACCTCCACGCGTTCCACGTCATCGAGCAGGTAGTCCTGCACGTCCCAGGCGACCCCGGAGACCAGCGGGGTGTAGATGCTGCGCGTGTCCGAGAGCACCAGCAGCTTCTCGGAGTTCACGTTGCTGAATCCGCGCGCGCTCACCGCCCAGCTGCTCGAGGTCTGCTCGCCGACGTGGATTCCCGGCACCAGGCGCAGTGCATCCGGGAGCCGCGTGGCGCCCGAACGGCGGATGGTTTCACGCGTGATGACGGCCACGGCCGCTGCCGCCTCGCGCATGGATTCCCCGGTACGCGAGACCGAGGTCACTTCGACGTTCATGAGCTCTTCGAAGCTCATGTGCTTCAGCTGGTCGAGCGGGTCGGGGGCCGCATCGTTCGCGCTGCAGGGAAGCGCGAGTAATGCCCCGCAAACTACCGTCCAGGACTTCGACGTCAAGCGCGATCCTCCCGTGACCGATCGACGTCCCGGATATTGCACTCGCAGCCACCGCGCGGACTACAGGGTTTTTCCTATGAATCGTCCCTGGCGCCTGTCAGACGACGGCGCCCTGTGCCGATAGTGAGACGCGGCGCACGGAAAGGCGCCGCCACCGGATGGTGCAAAGTTGTTAGGCCACGGACCGGCTCGCCGGCAGGATGCGGCTGTTGCGCAGGATGGCCGCGGACACCAGCGAGACCAGGAGCCCCACCGGGAAGATCTCGATGAACGTGAAGGCCATGCGGTAGGCGGGGTTGCGGTACATGCGCGCG
Organism: Steroidobacteraceae bacterium; assembly: GCA_035279135.1. Lineage (GTDB taxonomy): Bacteria > Pseudomonadota > Gammaproteobacteria > Steroidobacterales > Steroidobacteraceae > CADEED01. The sequence continues at coordinate 2,403 of DATEII010000109.1, read as the reverse complement.
AAGTCGGCCGCCTGCGCGGCGGCCTGTTCCATCTGCGCGGGCCCCGCGCCGTGGGCGCGCGCGTCGTCGAGGATGAACTTCGAATAGGCCGCGATGAAGTCGTACTTGCTGAAGGCCATGCAGATTTCCCAGCCCACCACGTAGCACAGGCTGGCCACTGCGCTGATGCCGAGGCCGAGCACCAGGGCCTTGCCGAACCGGATGACACCGCCCAGCGTGCGGTCGCGGTACTGCTTGATACCGACGAATACCATGCTGAACGCGACGATCATCAGCGTGTACCCCAGCAGCATGCTGTGGGTCATGTGGCCGTCCGCGGGCAGGGTCAGCATGTAGACCAGCCAGGGCACACTCACGATCAGGCCAGCGAGGATTCCGTAGCGCAGGATCACCGGGGTCATGTCGCACCTCTTTTATATGGAGTGGGCCGGCATGGAACGGTGGGAGGCTCGCCGGCGCAATCGTATGAATGGGTGATTCGCCCGAAATCACCCGGCGGGAGGCTCAGCGCAGCACGCCGAGCTCGCGCGCGCGCAGGATGGCCTGCGTGCGGCGCCGCGCGCCGAGCTTCTCGAACAGCCTGGCCACGTGGGTCTTCACCGTGTTGGGCGACACCTCGAGGCGCTGCGCGATTTCCTTGTTGGAGCGGCCGGCGGCCAGGTGCGCGAGGACTTCGAGCTCGCGACCGCTGATGCCGAGGCGCGAGGGCGCATGGGGGTCGATCTCCAATCCGGCGGCGGCGGGCTTGTGGCGCAGGCGGATCGCGAGCCAGGCACCGAGCGCCATGAACGCGATCGCGGCCAGCGCGATGTAGATCTCGGCGGGATGCGTCCGCACCAGCATCTGGTACTGCAACCACTGCAGCCCCATGGCGCCGAGCGCCAGCAACGAGCCATAGACCAGAACCGTCCGCCACATGCCCGGCAGCGTAATGGGGTCAGACCCCATTTGCTAGGAAATGGGGTCTGACCCCATTTCCATTTCAGTCGTAGTAGTCGGGTGCCTTCTTGAGCTTCGCGTTGGTGGGCGGATCGTGCTGGATCCACATCGTCGCGCCGGTCTTCTTCAGGAAAGCTTCGGTCTTCACGCGCGTGGCACGCGTCATGGCCGCGTCGAAGTCGAAGGTGGGAACACGATCGAGCGTGCGTTCCTCGGGCAGGTGATAGAGATCGCCCTCCAGCAGCAGCGGCCCGAAATTCTTCAGCCGCAGGAACAACATCTGGTGCCCCGGCGTATGGCCGGGCGCCGTCTTGATGACCACGCTGCCGTCGCCGAACACGTCGTGGTCCTCGTTGTTCAACACGATCTTCTTCGAGTCCTTGAGCTTGTCGTAACTCGAGCTGTCGCGGATCGCGAATTCCTTCGCGCCGAACATCGCGTCGTACTCGGCCTGCTGCACGATCCAGGTGGATCCCGCGAACAGGTTGGCATTCGCGGTGTGATCGAGGTGATAGTGCGACATCGCGAGGTAGGTGATGTCGCTGGCCTTGTACCCCAGCGCCTCGATCTGCGGCACCAGCTTGCGTTTGGCCTCGAGCAGCTCCTGCACCACGACTTCGGTGCCATCACCCGGAATCTGCGCATCGGGAACCTGCCCCACGTCCCACATCAGCGTGCCCTTGCGATGCACGATGAGATAACACGGCGTCACGAAACTGCCGTCACCTGCGATCTCCTCTTTCTTGAGGCCGAACAGGGTGGGGTCCATGGGCTTGATGTCGCCGCAATCCAGTATGTAGAGGCGCGGACCCCGGGTGGCGGCCATCGCGGTGCCGACGACTGCCATCAACACCAGCAGCACGGACAGACTTCTGGACTTCATGTATTCCTCCCGGGATTTCCGGGGATGTTAGTCATGCCGGCTGGCCGCGCCTCGACTGTGGGTGAAGCGCACGGTGGTGGAACGGGATGCCTGAGTACCGCGCCGTCGGGCCCCGGTTTCAGGAGCTCGCGCGCTGCGGGCGCCCGGTTGCGCGATGCGTTCCCGGCCGGCTTCAGGCCGCGAACACTAACTACCCCGGTGCGCGGCGCGCTCCTACAGCCAGCGGCGGGGACGGCCAATCACCGGGAACGCGCCGGGCTCCTATCGTGGCAAAACAACGGCATAGCGCCGGAGGTCACCATGCGCAGCACTTACCGCAGCTATTCCATGATCCTGGCCGCATCGTTGCTCACCATGCTGGGCCTGGACGGATGCAAGGTCGGTCCGACGGATCGCGGCCCGGCCCAGTCACCCCCCGCCACGCTCGGTCCGAATCCACGGTTGCCGCACGCGAGCGACCAGGCCATTCCCATCGTGCAGGTGGCCGAAGCCAAAGGCTGGCCCGACGGCATGAAGCCCCAGGCGCCGGCGGGCATCAACGTCACGGCCTTCGCGAGCGGACTCACCCATCCGCGCTGGGT
>DATEII010000108.1:0-67791 GCA_035279135.1 Steroidobacteraceae bacterium | reverse complement strand
TCCCTCTGGGCGAGTCTCCTGGAAGCGGCCGTCACGGTGAAGTGCCGTGGCGGCCGTCTGCCATTTGCGGACCGAATCCAGACCGTAGCGTTACGACTTCGGAGCGCCCGACGTAGAGCATGGGCATCGACGGAATACGCCGTCGATAGCGAGGAAAGATCATGTTCTGCGTTTCCCGGCCCTGGCGCCTGACGGCCCTTGCGCTGATTGCCATGCTGGCGGGCTGCGCGAGTGCGCCCGCGACCCACGGGGTGGCGGAACCGCAGGCCGACCTGGGTGTCTATCGCACCTTCGGCTTCTACGAGACGGCCGCGAGGGAATATTCGACGCTCACCAGCATTCGCCTCGAGCAGGCGACGCGCCAGCAGCTGCAGCGACTCGGCTACCGGTACGTGGAGCGCGATCCCGACCTGCGCGTGAACATCCTGCTCAAGCTCGAGGACATCCAGGAAGCGCGCACGGTCACGACTTCCGCGGGGCGCTTCGCGTATCGCGGCTGGGTATCGAACGCCGTCGAGACCGTGCGCTTCCGCGAAGGCACGCTGGCCATCGACCTGGTCGACACGAAACGCAACGCCATGGTCTGGCGCGGTGTGGCGGCCGATCGCATCCGCCGCAGCGAGCTCAGGAATCCCGGCGACACCCTCGACACGGTGGTGCGCGAGCTGTTCGCCGGGCTCCGGGTGTCAGGTAGTTAGCATGACAGCTGTCACATGACGGGTTGCACTTGGATCCGACCGCTGTTCCACCGACGATTCACGCCGCAGAAGCAAACAACATTCATGGAGGTATCCATGTCCCGCCCGATCGTTCCCGCCGGCATCGTCGCCGCGCTGTTCGCCACCGCCGTCACCCTGGTGCTGGTCTGCGTTCCCATGTCGTCGGTGTGGTTCGCGGCCGCCGTGCATTGAAGATGAAGTCGGGCACCCGTCCGACGGGAACGCGGGAACATCCAGTGGGTTCCGTGCATTGCCGCGTTCCCGTCGGCGCCTAGCTAGCAATCCTCCTACAGATGGGAACGCGATTCCCGTCCTAACGTGCTCCGTCGCATATTTCCGCGACCCACGACCGGATGGAGGTCACGTGAAAACAGGATTGCTGATTCTTGGACTGCTGGCGGCGGCCGCCGCCGCCGCTGCCGATGAGGACCTGGTTCGCGAAGGTCAGAAGATTTTCCGATTCGACACTTTCGGCGACGAACAACTCTGGACCGACAAGCTCGGCCTGCACAAGGTAGTGCAGGAGAAGGTGGATCCCGCCACAGCCCTCGCGGTGGGGCTCAAGGTCGATGCCGACGCGCTGCCGCCGGGAATACTCGAAAAGGTGGATCTCAAGGATCCGAAGACCACCGTGGCACTGCTCAAACTCGATGCCGTGGTGGGACTCAAGGCGCAGGTGGACGCCAACAACCAGATCACGCGTCTCGGAGTGACCTGCGCGCTGTGCCACTCCACCGTCGACGATTCGGTGAAGCCAGGCATCGGCAAGCGCATGGATGGCTGGCCGAACCGCGATCTCGACGTAGGCAAGATCATCGCACTGTCGCCCGCGCTCACCGCAGAACAGAAGAAGGTGTACACCTCGTGGGGGCCTGGCAAATACGATCCGCGCTACAACCAGGACGGGCGGAACACGCCGCTGGTTCTGCCCCCGGCGTACGGACTCGCCCACGTGAAGAACGAGACTTACACGGCGGAAGCGCCGATCTCGTACTGGAACGCATATGTCGCCGTCACGCAGATGGGCGCGCAAGGTACCTTCAAGGATGACGCGCTCAAGATCGACGTCAAACATTCACCGGACCTCGTGACACCCAAGCTGCCGGCGCTGCGCGCATATCAGCACAGCCTGGTGGCGCCCAGGATCGACGCCGCACGGGTCGATCGCGATGCGGCGGGTCGCGGCAAGGTGGTCTTCGACAAGAACTGCGCGGGCTGCCACGTCGGAGGTAACGGCACCGACAATGACAGCGGCAAGTTGCATCCTGCCAGCGAGACCGGCACGGATGGCGCTTACGCGGAGCGCACCCGCGGCAAGGCATACAGGACTACTCCGCTACGCGGGCTCTGGCAGCACCCCCCGTACTTCCACGATGGCAGTGCGAAGGGGCTGCACGACGTAGTCGACCACTACAACGACCTGCGCAGGCTCGAGCTCACCTCGATGCAGCGCAAGGACCTGGTCGAGTATCTGAAGACGTTGTGAGTCGAGCCGACGAGGCGGCAGCCGCTGGCTGCCGCCCCGCAGGGCTGTTAGTGTCTCGGCCCTCCGGTACCGCAAGGTGGCGCCCATGGCAGAAGCATCCAAGCGCATTCGCGACCGCATCAAGGCGGCTGGCCAGCGCTTCCACGCCAACGACAATATCGCCGCGTTCATCGAGGCCGGCGAGCTCGATGACCTGCTCAAGGAAGTCTGCGACAAGATGACGGGCGTGCTCGAGAGCCTGGTCATCGACATCGAACACGACCACAACACGCAGGAGACTGCGCGGCGCGTCGCCAAGATGTATCTCACCGAGGTGTTCCGCGGACGTTACGTGCCGCTGCCGAAGGTGACGGAGTTCCCGAACGCCGAGCACTTGAACGAGCTCATGATCATGGGACCGGTCACGGTGCGCAGCGCCTGCAGCCATCACCTGTGCCCGATCATGGGCCGGCTGTGGATCGGCGTGATGCCCAACAAGGATTCCGATCTCATCGGACTCTCGAAATACTCGCGTATCGCGGACTGGATCATGTCGCGGCCGCAGATCCAGGAGGAGGCCATCATCCAGCTCGCGGACCAGCTGGTCGGCATGGTGAAGCCGGATGGGCTCGCCGTCGTCATGGAAGCCGATCACTTCTGCATGCACTGGCGCGGGGTCAAGGACAACGCCTCGAAGATGACCAACTCGGTGATGCGTGGCGTATTCCTGGAGAATGGCGCGCTGCGCCGCGAGTTCCTGTCCCTGATCGATCTCAAGGGCGGATGATCCTGGGTTGGACCTCATCCTGAGCTCGATGGATCCTCAGGCCGCCATGACCTCGTGCTCGTAGTACGGGGCCTGGCGGTCCGCGAGGATCTGCTGCATCTCGTCCAGTGACCGTCCTTGTGGCGACAGCCACGCATCGAGATGTTCGGGTTTGAGATTGATGATCATGCGATCGTGACCGGCTGCCGCCACTTCCGGCGGCGGCTCATCGGTAATCGCGGCGAAGGAGAGCAGCGGGGATCCGCCCTGGGGATCTTTCCACTGCGCGTACAGGCAGGCGATCAGCATCGTGCCCGCAGGCCGTGGCACGAAGTGCAGCACCTGGTTCTTGCCATCGCGGTCGACGTTCTCGAAGAACGAATCCACCAGCATCACGGCATGCGAGAGACCGAACAGGCCCTTCCAGTATTTGCCGAGACTGTCGCGGCGCGCGTTGTAGAGGCCGGGCAGCTTGCGATCGATGAACGGATGTTCGCCGGGCAGGCGGCAGTGATAACGCGCGAGGCGCATGACACGCTGGCCGCCGTCCTGCATGACGATGGGCGCGTAGTGCAGCGGAAAGATCCGCGCCTCGGCCGGGTGCGGCTGCACCGCCTTCAGCCGCTCCAGCCGCGTCAGCGCCTGCTCGATCTTGTTGGCCGCGATGCGCTTGCTCTCGGTCGCGGCCTTGGTGGTCTTCGACGCCAGCGTGCGTTCGGCATCCGCGAGGCGCTTCTTCTGGGCGAACACCTCGCGCTCGAGCTTGGTGATCTCGGTGGAGCGGTACTCGTCGATGAACTGCTTGATCCGGCGCTCGGCATCGTTTTTCGGCTCGTCGAACCAGCGCTCCACGGCGCGCGGGATACGGATGCTCGAATCCGTGATGCGCGCGCCGAAGATTTCCACGAACTGGTCGATGTCCATCTGCGCGCCGGTTTCGCGCAGGTAGCGCAGGTAGGCGGCCTGGAGCTGGGCGGAATAACACATGCGCGCATTGTGGCGGCGAAGGACGGCGTCATCCAGTACTGCGCGGTTCGGACTACTGAATGGACAGCTTTTCAGGTGCGCGGCATTTTTCGCGCCATGAACCCACTCCACCTCACCGACGACGAACTCCAGGATGCGGCCCAGGCCGCGCGTATTGCCTGTGTCCAGGCCGAAAAAGACGCCGAGAAGCAGAGCAACCCGACCATCAAGAGCATGTTCGACAGCAGCGCGCGCCGCTGGCGCGAGCTCGCGGCCAAGTTCGAGCGGGCGCGCTCGAGATTGCGCTAGGACTCAGCGCTCGAAGGTGCCGATGACATCGGCCTCGGCGATCGAATGCTCCTGCGCGGCTGCGAGCACCTGCTCGGCGGTGGCATCTTCCGGCAGCCCGAGACGCGGCACGTCGAGCGCGAACAGGCGGAAGTGATAGTGGTGCGTGCCGTGGCCCTTCGGCGGCTGCGGTCCGTCGTATTTGGCATCGCCCCAGTCGTTGCGAGCCATGCGGATGGCGGCGCCGCGCGTGCCGGAGCCCGCGCCTTCGTCCAGCCATTCGGTGTCCTGCGGAATATCGTACGCGGCCCAGTGTCGGAATGTACCGCGCGGTGCGTCGGGATCTTCGACCACCAACGCGAAACTGCGCGTATCCAGCGGCGCGCCATGCCATTCGAGGCGGGGCGAGACATTGGCGCTGTCACGGCTGAACTGCTCGGGAATTTTCTGGCCGGACGCAAAGGCCGGCGCTTCGATGATGAGTGGCATGGCGCCAGTCTGGGCTGCGGGCCGCGGGCCGCACATTCGGCCGGCTTCGCGGATGCCGGGCGGAGTCCGCTGAGCGGCGATGCGGTGACTTCCTACCGGCCGCTGGTATATTTCCGCCGGGCTAATAACAACAAGAACGCCCGGGAGCCCATGAACCTCACCCAACCGTTGCACCGTGCGCTCGCGTGCCGGCCGGATGCCATCGCGACCGTGTTCGGCGGACGCCGGCAGACCTTCCGGCAATTCGGCGATCGCGTGGCGCGGTTGGCCGGCGCGTTGCAGACGCTCGGCGTCCAGCCCGGCGACCGCGTCGGCATGCTGGCACTCAACAGCGACCGGTATCTCGAATACTGCATGGCCGTGCCTTGGGCCGGCGGCGTGCTCAATGCCGTGAACATCCGCTGGAGCGCGGCCGAGATCGCGTATTCCCTCGATGACTGCGACACGCGCGTGCTCATCGTCGACGACCAGTTCGCGGCGCTGATCCCCGAGCTGCGCCAGCGCTCGAAGTCGCTGCACATCGTGATCCATGCGGGCGAACAGCCGATGCCGCCGGACACTCTTTCTTATGAGGGCCTGATCGCGCGGGCCGCAGCGGTGCCAGATGCGATGCGCTCGGGTTCAGACCTCGCCGCGGTCTGCTACACGGGCGGCACGACGGGTTATCCCAAGGGCGTGATGCTCGCGCATGCCGGGCTCGCGGTGAATGGCCTCGCGCTGGTCGCCGAAGGCACCATGGGCGAGGGCGCGATGTCGCTCACGACGCTGCCCCTGTTCCACATCTCCTCGCAGCTCATGCTGAACGCGGCGTGGCTGGTGGGCGCGACGCACGTGATCCTGCCGAGCTTCACGCCGCTCGGTGTGGCGCGTGCCATCCAGGAACATCGCATCACCGTGGCCTCGTTCGTGCCGACCATGATCCAGATGCTCGTGGATCATCCGGAGCTGCCGAGCTTCGATCTCACCAGCCTGAAGACCGTGTGTTACGGCGGTTCGCCGATCAGCGAGGCGGTGCTCGGCCGCGTGTTGCGCGCGCTTCCGCAGGTGTCGTTCTACCAGGTGTACGGCATGACCGAGCTGTCGCCGATCATCACCATCCTGCGGCCCGAGCTGCATGCACCCGGCGGCGAAGTGAAGGGCTGCCTGCGCTCGGGCGGACGTCCTGGGTACTGCACCGAGGTGCGCATCGTCGACGAGGATGGTCGAGAAGTGTCGCGCGGTGCGGTCGGGGAAATCACGGTGCGCGGCGTCGGCGTGATGCTGGGCTACTGGGGACGCGTGGAGGCGACCGCGCAGGCACTGCGCAATGGCTGGATGCACACCGGCGACGTCGGCTACATGGACGAGGACGGCTTCGTATTCGTGGTCGACCGGCTCAAGGACATGATCGTCACGGGCGGCGAGAACGTGTACTCCGCCGAGGTGGAGCAGGCGCTCGCGAATCACCCGGCCGTGGCCGCGTGCGCCGTGATCGGCGTGCCCGACGCGGAGTGGGGCGAGCGCGTCCATGCGATCGTGGTTCTCAAGCCCGGTCACGACGCGACCGTGCAGACCATCCGCGATCACTGTCGCAGCGCCATCGCAGGCTACAAGTGTCCGCGCAGCGTGGAGTTCATGGCGGCATTGCCGCTGTCGGGCGCGGGCAAGGTGTTGAAGACGCGCCTGCGCGAGCCGCACTGGGCGGGCCGCGCGCGCGGCGTCGCCTGAATCAGGGCGTGACGGGCTCGAGCTCGTCTTCCATTATTTCGCGCACGTAACACGGATACTGGCGCTGCGCCTGGCGCACCAGCTCGAGATCGATGGTCACCACCGCCATGGGCAGTCCGTCGGAAGTCTCGTGCAGCAGCTCACCCTTGGGTGAATACGCGACGCCCGCGCCGCCGAACAAGGGTTCGACATCGAGGCGCGTCGAGACGCGGTTCGAGCTCAGCACGTAGCAACCCGACACGATCGCGGCCATGCGCGCTGCCGTGTGCCAGGTCTCCAGCGAGGTGCCGCTGGCGCGCGGCACCACGATGACGTGCGCGCCGCGACGCCGGTAGTGCCGCGCCCACTCATTGAAGATGAGCTCGGTGCACAACAACATGCCGAAGCGGATGCCGTGATGATCGAAGGTCTCGAAGCCGGCACGGCTCGCGGCGAACCACGTGCTCTCGTGGAAGCCGGCTTCCTGCGGGAAATATTGCTTGTGATGAACCGCGCGATATTGGCCGTCCGCGAGCAGGAAGCCTTCGTTCGCGAGGCGGTCGCGATTGCGCACGGGGCGCGAGCCGATCACGGCGCAGGGTAGTTTGCGCAGCGACGGCAGCGCAGCCGCGTGGGCCTCGATGCTTTCGGCGGCCAGGTAGTCATCGAAAGCCACCGCGCGCGAGACCCAGGGGCCGAAGGGCATCTCGTTGAGCAGGATGAGGTCGGGTTGCATGCGCTCGACGCGACGCACGAAGCGTGTCCATGGCAGGCCGTCGTGCGCCAGTCCATCGGGAAGCTGGCAGATGGCGATCTTCATGGGCTCACCAGACACGTACGCGTGCCCGCGGGTCGAGATACAGCGCCTGTCCCGGCTTGACATCGAAGGCGCGGTACCACGCATCGAGGTTGCGCACCGTGGCGATGCGGAAGCGTTCGGGTGCGTGGTCGGTGGCCACCTGCTTGCGCAGCGCCTCGTCGCGATAACGGCTGCGCCATGCGTGTGCGAAACCCAGGAAGAAGTCGCGATCCTGTTGGCGCACGTACGCCGGGTCGCGGATGCGGTCGCCGAGCGTCAGCCGGTAGGCGTCGAACGCGGCGTTCAGGCCGGCGAGATCGGCGACGTTCTCGACCAGCACGAGCTTGCCGTCGAGATGCTCGCCCGATGGAATCGAGTAGCTCGAGTACTGACTGACCAGCGGCGCGGTGGCGCTCTCGTAGCCCGCCAGGTCCTCCGGCGTCCACCAGCGCACTTTCGCGCCGGTGGCGTCGTAGTCGGCGCCGAGCGTGTCGACGAAATGGCTGAGCTCGTGGCCGACGATCACGCCGATGGCGCCGTAGCTCATCGCGTCCGATGCCGATGCGTCGTACTTCGGCGGCTGCAACAGGGCCGCGGCGAAGTTGTAGGCGTTCTGGTTGAACAGCAACACGGCGCCCGGTGTCTGCGGCGCGATCCACCAGGCAGCCGGATCCACGGGCTGGCCGATGCGGGCCAGCGTCGCGCGGTAGTTCCACTCCGCGAGTCGCTGGCGGTTGCCGATCGGTTCGGCCGCATTGACCACGAGTGTGGAGTAGTCAGGCCAGCGTTCGGGGTAGCCGATGCCGAAGTACACGGCGCCGAGCTTGGTCAGCGCCGCCTTCCGGCTCGCCGGTGTCAGCCAGCTGACTGCCTCCACGCGGCGACGAAAAGCGGCGCTGACATTGCGCACGATGAGATCCACGCGCGCCTTCCGCGCGGGTGGAAAGTAGCGCCCGGCATAGAGCGGGCCGATGAGGACCTCGAGCCCGGCGGTCACCGCGTCCGGACTGCGCGCGCCGCGAAGCGCAGCGAAGGATTCCTGGAAGGCGCGTGGCAGGACGTCGGCGTAGTCGTCGAGCGCGCGCACGCGTAGATAGTCGAGCCAGGTGGACAGAGGCTGCGACTCCACGAGCGCGGCGGCACCCTGGATGGCCTCGGGCTGCCAGGCGACGAAGGTTGGTTGCGAACCCAGGCCAGCGGCCTCGAAGAACTGCGTCCAATCGAAGCCGGGTGCGCGTCGCGAGAAGTCGGCGCGGGTCCAGAGATTGTTCGCACGGCCTTCGTCGGCCGAGGCATCGGCCGTGGCATGTACGCGCGCGAGTGCGATCTCGAGCTGCAACACCGCGGCGGCACGGTCGGCGGATGGCTCCATCCCCGTGAGCTCCATCAGATGAGCCAGGTAGCGCTGATAGTCGTTGCGGCGGGACGCGTCGTCCGCGAGGTAGGGCTCCGGATTTCCCAGGCCCAGGCCGCCCTGCACGAGAAAAACGAGATTGGTTCTGTCGCCGTGGTTGCCGGGCCCCACCGCCAGGCCCAGCCAATGCGCCGACTCATAGGTGCCCACGTTCAGGGGATCCGCATCCGACAACATCGATGCGCCGAGCAGCCGGGCGAGTGCGCCCTTGTCGCGCGCGGCATCGATGCGCGCCAGCATCGGCTGCAGCGGCGCGAGCTCCTGCCGTTCGATTGCGGCCTGGTTCACCGCCCCGGCGCGGAAGTCCGCCACTTTGCGAGCCAGCGACCCGGGCGCGGCGCGCGCGGCGTCTTCGAGCAACGCGGCCACCTGCCGCTGCGTCGCCGCGGCGATCTCGTCACGCGCGTTCCAGCGGGAACGCCCGGCGGGGATTTCGGTCGCCACGACCCAGGGGGAGTTGGCGTAGGCGTCGAAATCAGCGCCGGGCGAAGTCGGCGCGTGGGTGAGAGCGGCCGCCGAGACCAGTGAGATGAGCCAGTGCACCCGGGCATGCTAAGAGCCGCGCGCGCTGCGATGAGCATTGTGCGGCGACAGCTTTGGATCAAAATCGGACCATCGGGAGATCCCCGGCTCGCATTCCAATCCACGTCGCCGCATGCTCGCAGCCCAGGCCAAGGTCCGAAAATGAACCCGCGCAAGAACCCCATCGATCTGTTGTTCGTGATCGCGCCGCACTCGCTGCTGCTCGACATCGCCGGTCCCGCCGAAGCGTTCCGGCTCGCCAACCTGCGCATGACGGATCGCAAGCAGCCACCGCATTTTCGCCTGCGGTTCGCCGCGCCCGCACCGGGCACCCTGACCTCCGTGGGTTTGCCGCTGGCCGAGCTCGAGCCCCTGCCCAAGACCGTGAGCGCCTCCACCTGGGTCATCGTGGTCGGCCAGCCGAGCGTGCACGCCTGCCAGCTCTCCCCCGGCGTGCACGCCATCTCGCAGTGGCTGCGGCGCGTCATGCTCGGGCCGCTCGGTGATCCCGACACCAGCAACCGCCTGGTGACCGTGTGCTCCGGTAGTTTGATCGCCGCGCGTGCGGGTCTCGTCGACGGCCGCCAGTGCACCACCCACCATGACCTGCTCGCCACGCTGCGATCGCTCGCGCCGCGCGCGCAGGTCATGGACAACCGCGTGTTCGTGATCGACGGCCCGCTGGCCTCGAGCGCCGGCGTCACCGCGGGCATCGACCTGGCCCTGCACCTGATCGCCGAGGAGTGCGGCGAGGCGCTCGCGGCGGGCGTGGCCGAAGATCTCGTGGTCTATCTACGGCGTTCGCACCATGACCCGGAGCTCTCGCCGTTTCTGGCCAACCGCCGCCACGTCCACTCGGCCGTGCATCGCGTGCAGGAGGCCATCAGCACGGAACCGGAACGCGACTGGACCATGCCCGAGATGGCGCGCGTCGGCCACGTCACCGAGCGCCACCTGCTGCGACTGTTCATTCGTCACGCCAACGTGTCGCCGCTGCAGTTCCTGCGATCCGTGCGGCTCGAGCGTGCGCGCCAGTTGATCGAGCGTGGCACGGGCATCGGGCGTGCGGCGGAAGTGGCCGGGTTCCGTTCGGCGCTGCACATGCGCCGTGCCTGGCTGCGGCAGTGGGGCGGATCGCCGCGCGATGCGCTGGCGGGATCTAGCGCTGCATCCTGAGCTTCAGGGACAGCGCGTTGCCGGTGCCCGCGCCGAGCGTCGTGTTATCGAAGATGCACCAGGTGGGAATGCGGCGACGTTGCAGCGCGCGCAGGCGCGTCGCGAGCGCCGCGAGAAAGTCGTCCTCATAGGAAGAGTAGTAGATGCGCGGCGCGCCATGCAGCCGGAAGTAGGCGAGGCCGCGCCATCCGCCAGGCTCGCCATCACTCGCGGCGCGGGGCGGATCGGCGGCCACTCGCGCCACTTCGAAATCTTGCAGCAGGCGATCGGCGCGGGCCTCGAACCAGCTCACGTGCCGAGGTTCGAGCGCCACGCCGCGATCGAAGCGCTTGCGCAGCGCTGCAAAGAACGCGCGCGCGCTGCGCGCCTCGAATGCCAGGCTCGGCGGCAGTTGCACCAGCAGGCAGCCGAGGCGCGAGCCGAGTGGTGCGAGCTCGGCCAGAAAACCATCCAGCAGAGCGGAGGGCTTCGACAGCCGCTGATCATGCGTGATGGCGCGTGGCAGCTTCACCGAGAACCGGAATCCGCGTGGCACGCTCCCTGCCCAGCGCTCGAACGTCGTGGCGCGATGCGGGCGATGAAACGTCGAATTGATCTCCACGCCCTGGAACACCTGCGCATACCGGACCAGGTGAGATTCTCCGGGCGGGAATCTGGATTGTTCGGCGCGCGGAATGCTCCATCCGGCGGTTCCGATGCAAGTCCGACTCAACAGACGGTACGCGACGAGAGTGGACTCATGCGCTTCCTTGCCGTCACGCAGTCCTAGACGAGCACGGCCACCAGCGCGTCGATGTCGGCGGGCTTGGTGAAGTGCGCATCGAACCCGGCACTCTGCGCACGGAGGCGGTCCTCGAGCTGACCCCAGCCACTGAGCGCGATGAGCTTGACGTTCGCGTGGGTCGCGTCGGCGCGGATGCGTCGCGCGAGCTCGAAGCCGTCGAGCTCCGGCATGCCGAGATCGGCGATCACCGCGGTGTTCGAGTTCGGCGGCAATGCCTGCAGCGCATTGAGCGCGCTGTAGGTGGTCTGCACTTCGGCGCCGTGTTGGCGCAGCGCCATGGACAAGGTGTCCGCGGCGTCGCGGTTGTCGTCGACCACGATGACGCGGCGGGCCAGGGTCGGGATCTCCTGGCCGGTGTTGCCATCCGGCGCGCGGGCGAGCGGGCGCGTGGCGACCGGTAGATAGACCGTGAACCGACTGCCCTTGCCGCGACCCTCGCTGTACGCCGTGACGCGCCCCGAATGCAGCCCGACCAGGCTGCGAACCAGTGTGAGCCCGATGCCGAGGCCGCCCTGCGCGCGCGCATTGGCGTCGCGCACCTGCGTGAAGATGTCGAACACCGAGGAGAGCATGGCCGGCTCGATCCCGATGCCATCGTCCTCGACCGTGACCTCGACCTCCTCACCGAGCTTGCGCGCCGCCAGGCGGATGCGCCCGCCGTCCTCGGTGTACTTGGCCGCGTTGTTGAGCAGGTTCGAGAACACCTGGCCGAGGCGCACGACATCACCATGCACGTGGATGGGTTCGCTGGGCAGCTCCACCACGAGGTCATGGTGTGCTGCATCGATGAGCGGGCGGCTGGTCTCGATCGCGCCGCGCAGGATCGAGGCGACGTCGAGATCCTCGAGATGCAATGCCACCTTGCCGCGTGTGATGCGCGAGACTTCGAGCAGATCGTCGACGAGGCGCACCATCTGGCGCAGCTGGCGGTCGACGATGTCGTGCAATGGCGCGAGCGCCGGGTCGGGTGTGCGCCGTCGCAATACGTGCAATGCATTGCGAATGGGCGCGAGCGGATTGCGCAGCTCGTGCGCCAGCGTGGCCAGGAATTCGTCCTTGCGCGCATGCGCCTCGCGCAACTGTCGTTCGCTTGCGCTCAGGTCTTCGGCCGCACGTTCGAGCGCCTGCAGCTGGCTGCGGCTTTCGTACTGACGGCGCCGCGCGCGCAACGCGTATTCGGTGGCGCTCAGCAGGGCCGCCACGCGCATCGGCCGCTCGAGCAGCGTGACGTTGCCGATGGCGCGCGCCGCGGCGTGGATCGCCTGCGAGTCGGCGCTGCGGCCGATCAACAGCATGATGGGCAGGTCCGACCATGCCGGCTGCGCCTGCAGCAGCAGTTGCAGCCGACGGGCGCCGAGCGGGTCGAGCGCTTCCTCGGAGATCAGGATGGCGGCGGCGCCCCGGGTGATCTCGCGTTCCAGCGAATTCCAGTCACTGCATACGTGCGCGGAGAGGTCGGCCTGCCGCAGCGATGTCGCCACCAGCTCGGCGTCGCGACCGGTCGGCGTGAGGATCAGGATGCGCTCTTCCAGGCTCATGTCGCCGATTTGTCGTCGAGCGGGATCGGGACGCCTGTGAGCACGCCGCGGAAACGTCGTAACGGCTCGCCGATCTCGATGCCCTGGCTCGTGAGCCTGAAGTCGCGGATCGTGCACTCGTGCGCGCCGCCGCGTTTCTTCACGATGGAAATCGCCTGGCGCACCTCACCCATGGCCTCGTAATAGCGCAGCAGGATCACCGCGTCCGCGAGATAGCTGGTATCGACGGGCGTCTTCATGGCGCCACCGATGAGCCCCTGGTGCGCACCCACGAGCAGCGTCGCGACGCCGAGCTGTCCCAGGTACGACAGCAGCTCGTGCAGCTGGATGGTCAGGAATCGTTCTTCGGGCGTCGCGTTCAGATAGCCATTCAGGCTGTCGATGACGATCACTCGTGCCCCATCGCGCTCCGCCGCGTGGCGCAACGCATGTGCGAATTCGCCCGGCGTCAGTTCGGCTGGATCGATCGGTTGCACGGTCACGGTTCCGGCCTTGACGTGTTTTTCGAGCTCGATGCCCACGCCGGCCGTGCGCGACATCAGGGTGGGCACCGATTCATCGAAGATGAACATGGCGCCCTTCATGCCGCGCGCCGCGCCCGCCGCGACGAACTGCGCGGCCAGCGTCGACTTGCCCGTACCCGGTGCGCCCACGATCAACGTGCTGGTCCCCAGCTCCAGGCCGCCGCCGAGCAGCGTGTCGAGCTGCGTCACGCCGCCTGAAATCCGAGCGGAATCGTGGCTCCGTCGATGTTCCGCCGCCACGATGCGCGGAAACACCTCGATGCCGCCCGTGCGGATCGCATAGTCGTGAAAGCCACCGCGGAACACCTTGCCGCGGTACTTCACGACGCGCAGGCGTCGCCGATCGCTGCCGTACTCCGGCACCATCTGTTCGAGCGACAGCACGCCGTGCGCGATGCTCTGCACCTGCAGGTCGCGGTCCGTGGCCGTGAGGTCGTCGAGCAGCAGCACGGTGCATTTGCGGCCCGCGAAGAACTGCTTGAGCGCGAGGATCTGCCGCCGGTAGCGCAGCGGGTTGCCCGCCAGCAGGCGCAGCTCGGACAGCGAATCGAACACGACGCGCCGCGGTTTCAAGGTCTCCACGTCCTGCAGGATGTGCATCGTGGTTTCGGTGAGCTCCACCTCGGAAGGGTGGAACACGGTGTATTGATCGTTGGGGTCGAGCGAACGCTCGGACGGGATCAGCTCGCGGATCTGGATGCCCTCCAGCAACCAGCCGTGCGATTTGCCGATCTCGCGCAGCTCCTCCGCCGACTCGGACAGGATCACGTACAGCACCGACTCGCCGTTGCGCGCGCCCGCCGCCAGGAACTGCATGCCCAGGGTCGTCTTGCCCGAGCCTGGCACGCCTTCGCAGAGATACATGCGATTGGGCGTGAATCCGCCGTTCAGGACATCGTCGAGACCTTCGATGCCGGAGGAGAGTGGCGTGGACATGCGGGCTCCATTTCCATCACGAGTTCTGCAGTATAGGTAAGGGTGTGCGCCCGCTGGCGCGCAGGATTGTAGGACGAAGGGCCGTGTTGAGCGCGAAAGCCACGATCTCGGTCGCGAGCAGGAACGACGCCGCGGCGCTTGCGGCGATGCGATCCGCCGTCGCGCGCGGAATGACGGAGCGGTTTGGCCACGGCCATTGGTCCGCGTATCCGAGCCGGGCGGAGGTGGCGCGTCAATTGCGCGCATCGCTGGTGCTGGTCGCACGCAGCGGTGCGCAAATCATCGGCACGGTCCGGCTGGTGCGCGCGTTGCCGGGGTTGTTTGACGCGGGTGCGTTCACGCCCGTGGCGAACCCGTGGTACGTGCTCGGCCTCGCCGTTGCGCCGCAATGCCGCGGACAGGGAGTGGGGCGACAGCTCATGGATGCGGCGAAGGAGGCCGCCCGGTCGCGCGGCGCGGACGCGCTGTGGCTGGATGCCTATGTACACGAAGCGGGCGCCGGTCCCTTCTACGAGAAGTGCGGATTCAGGCAGGTGGGCCGGACGCAATACCGGGAGGTGCCGCTGCATTACTACGAGTGGCTAGTATCCGTTTGACGCAGCAATCCCATGTGTCACACTACACATGTGACAGCGATCGGTCCCTCGAAGTTTCGCGTGATGGCGCTGCTGGCGTCATCGATGTTGTGCGTTGCCCCATGGGTCGCCACTGCGCAAGAGGCCCCGGACGAGCTGGAAGTCGTGGTCGTCAGCGGCCGCCAACCCGGGCCGCCCTTGTGGAAAGTGACCCACGGCGAGAACACGTTGTGGATTCTCCCGCTGGTGCCGGTGGTTCCCGAGGACCTCGACTGGGACGACCGCCGGGTGGCGTCCGTGATCGCCGCCAGCGAGGAGGTCATCGATCCGCCGGGCGTATCCATCGGGGTCTCGAAATTGCTGCTGCTGAATCCGGTCAACTGGGTTCGCGGCCCGCGGCTGTACAAACGTCTCAGCCACAACGCAGGCCAGAAAACGCTGCGCGAGGTCCTGCCGGCGGACTCGTGGGAACGATTCGCCGCGCTTCAACAGCG
This sequence comes from Steroidobacteraceae bacterium, assembly GCA_035279135.1. Taxonomy (GTDB): domain Bacteria; phylum Pseudomonadota; class Gammaproteobacteria; order Steroidobacterales; family Steroidobacteraceae; genus CADEED01. The sequence continues at coordinate 52,650 of DATEII010000108.1, read as the reverse complement.
CTACTTCCCGCGCGATCCGGACTTCAACGCGCTGCGACCGGCCTTCGCGGTGACCGTGATGAACAACTCGATCCTGAAGTCGGAAGGCCTGTCGGACCCCCGCGAGATCGAGCGCCGGGTCGAAAAACTCATCGGTCGCCAGCCTTCGCTGCGCCGTACCCGGGTGGAGATCGAAGAGCAGATGCAGGGGAGCTACGGCGAGCTCAGTGCTCGCCTGGAAAGGCTGGTGGATAGCCTGCCGGCAGACGATGAACTGGCGTGCTTCGACACCCAGATGGAGTTGTTCGAAAGCCATCTGGAAGACATGAAGCGCGTGGCCAATGCCTGGGCGCTGGGCAAGGCCCGGGACATGCAGAGCTTTTCCAGTCTCGGCGACCTGCACGACCCCTGCACCCGACTGATGTTGGGCAGCTCCGAAGGCGGTTACATGCAAAGGCTCAACGAACAGAGCACCCGACGCTGGCTGCAAGCCGTCGACGTGGCGCTTGCGAACAATCGCTCCACTTTTGCCATGTTGCCCATGATCCGTATCGCCGGCCCTTTATCGCTGATCGACCAGCTCGAGGCCCGCGGCTACGAGGTACTTGCACCGCAGTGAAGATAGTCATCCGGGGTTGCAACCCGATCGGCCGTTCGCCCGTCTCAAAGCCAGTTCCCTCCCCGTGAAAGGAGCCGCCATGTCCCGTCTTCTGGCTTTCGCCCTCGTTCTCCTCGCCGCCGTGCCTGTCGAAGCCGCTGAAAAGAGGCTGGATCGGACCTTCAACGTCTCGCCCGGCGGTTCGCTGTTCGTGGATGCCGATGGGGCCTCGGTCGAGGTGACGGGCAACGATGGCAACCAGGTGGTGGTTCACATGGTGAGCCGCGACTCGGACGACAATCTGGCCAACACGACTCTCGAGGCGGTCCAGAAGGCCAACGACGTGTCCGTCACGATGCGCAGGAACAAGCGCAGCTGGTTCCAGTGGGGCAGCTGGAACAGTGAGCAGAGCATCGAGGTGAGCGTGCCGCGACGGTACACCGTCAACGTCCACACGGCCGGCGGCGCCATCCAGCTGCGCGACTCCGAGGGTGCCGCATCGTTGCGCACCTCGGGCGGCTCGATCTCCGCCGAGAACGTGACCGGGAATGTCGAGCTACGCACGTCGGGTGGCTCGATCCACGCCGAGACCATCCGCGGCGACGTCAACGCGAATACCTCGGGCGGCGACGTCCGCCTGCTACAGGTGGATGGAAAGATCCAGGGTCACACCAGCGGCGGCAGCTTGCGCTGCAGCCTCGTCGGCGCGAACCGTGGCATCTCGGCGACGACTTCCGGCGGCTCCATCGAGCTGACCCTGCCGCGCGCCACGGCCGGCACGGTCGAGGCCACCACCAGCGGGGGACAGGTCAGCTCGGAGCTTCCGCTCTCATCGACCGTGCGCGAGGACTCGCGGCTGTTCGGCTCGCTCAATGGTGGCGGCGAGCCTATCTACGCGCACACCTCGGGCGGCAGCATTTCGCTGCGCGCCGCGAAATGATCCGGATCAGGCGGCGGCGGGGCGCTTGGACTGGACGCCCAGGTAGTCCCGCTTGCCGACGGCCACCCCGTTGTGACGCAGCAGTGCGTACGTCGTCGTGAGGTGGAAGTAGAAGTTCGGGATCGCGTGTTCGACGAAGTAGTCGGCGCCCGTCATCCATTCGCCTTTCCAGCGGGGCGTGGTCACGACTCGCGTGGCGGCGCCTTCGAAGTCCTTCGGCGTGAGCCCATCGAGCAACGTGATCACGGAGCGCACGCGCGCCTGGAGCTCGGCGATGGTCTTCTCGTTGTCTTCCTGCGCGGGCATCGGCTTGCCCGTGAGGAAACCCGCGGCCAGCTTCACCGTGTCGCAGGCGATCTGGACCTGCCGCGGGAGCGGAAACTGATCGGGCGCCAGCCGCAGCGTGACGAACACGTCCGGCTCGAAGTTCTTCGCCTTGGCGTAGTCGGTGGCCATGCCCAGCCACTTGTCGAGCTGGCCGAGCTGCTTTTTGAATTGATTGAAGGTTTCGGTGTACATGGGCGGCGAACTTACGCGTTTTCGGCCGCGGGCGAAATCCCTCGAAAGGTGCGCACGATGAGCAGCGCCAGCAGCGGGATGACGAGCGCGTAGATGTACTGCGTGCGCGAGACCCCGATGCGGAACGGGAACCAGATGCCGGGTATGCCGAGCGGATCGAGCAGCTCGCCGCCGAACAGCCCGGCCAGGATCGATGCCAGGGTGACCAGCGGCAGCAGGCGCGGAGCTCCGCTGCGAAAAATCCGCACGCCGATGACCCCGAACATCGCGATCGATGCGAGTCGGCTGGCCGTGGTGAGTGGGGGCAACTCCATCGCTGCGCCGATGAACGCGGCGGCCATCAGCACCCCGGCGGCCACGTCGATGCTTCGCCACGCCGGCAGGCACCAGCGGTTCCAGGCCAGCGTCCACGCCGCCACCGCGGGGATCCACATCACCTTGGCGAGCCAGGCATAGGTTGTCAGGCTCTGCACATCGGTCCACGCGACGATCGCATTGTTGAGGCGCCGCGCCGCCATGAGCGCGAGTGCGATGACCGCGAAAACCAGGAATCCGCGATGGCTGCTGCGCGAGAGATGCGCGAGCGCCAGCGCGATGAGTGCGAACATCGCCACGGGCTCGATGAAATCCACGACATACCCCGCAATGGTTCGCTCCCACTGCACGCGATGCAGCGCATCGCTGGTGGGCCGCGGCGCGAGGATCGGCGCGCTGTGAAGCCCGCCGCCATCCGCGGCAGCGCCGGCGCCGGGCGGCAGATAGGCCCGGATCGCGAGTGTGCCGCGGGTACCCGCCGCATCGGCCGGCAGCGCGAATTGCGAAGGCCGCGTGCCCACCAGGCGCGGGCGCGCACCGAGCCGTCCCGAGCCGCCTAACCACTGGCCGTTCCAGTAGAGCTCGTAGCCGTTCTCGACCAGCGTCGGCCCGAGGATGTCCCATGAGGCGCTGCCCGCCGGCACATCGACCGCGCGCCGGTACCAGGCGTAGCCCTGGTAGCCGGGATGACCGTGCGCCATCCAGCCGCCGATGTAGTCGGGCAGGCCCACGTCACCATCATGGCTGCCGGGTGCGGCGGTGAGGTCGAGGGTCTCCCAGCTGCCGTCGTCGATGTGGACGCCGGCCCAGCGTGGGTCATCGCCGGTGTGGAATCGCCACGGTCCATCGAGCGTGATCGCGGCGGCGCGCAGCGCCGGCGGATCGGGGCGCCCGCCGCGCGCCAGGTCGGCGGTCACGAGCGCGAAGACCAGCAGTGTCGCGAAGATCACGCCGATGATGAGCCTGCGTTGGCGCGCATCGATGGGCGTCGGCGTCGAAGAAATCGACACGGGCATCATGGTGTGAGATTACCACCCGCAGGCGCCTCGATTAGTTAGTGGACGCGCGATCGGAGATGGCCGATCCAGGACGGGATTGGATCAGAATCGGACACCCGCGATTCGCCACGATCAAGGCACGGAAGGTGCCGCGGCGGGCTCCGCCTCGCGCCGATGTCCGGAAATGATCCGCGGTCCGTCGTGACGGCGACTCCAACGTAAGAAAAACGTCAGCAAATCGCCGGGAGACGCGAAGGACGGCGGGCGAGGGCTGCGGCGAAATGCATTCCGTATTTCGCCACGGAGCTCGACATGTCACGTCCTCATCGCCCGGAAACCGCCATCTTCCTGCTCGCCGGAGTCGCCGCCGCGGGCCCCGCGCTCGCGCAGCAGCCGCCGCCGACGCAAGGCCAGGCCCAGGAGATGGATGTCGTGACGGTGACCGGCTCGCGCGTGAAGCGCGATTTCTCGTCGGACAGCCCGATCGTCTCGGTGGGCACCGACGTGCTCACGCAGACCGGCACGAGCTCCATCGAGCAGGTGCTCAACCAGCTGCCGCAGTTCGTACCCTCGATCACGACCACCTCCAACAACCCGGCCAATGGCGGCCAGGCCAACATCGATCTGCGCGGTCTCGGCACGCTGCGCAATCTCGTGTTGATGGACGGCCGGCGTCTGCCGCCTTCGAATTCCGACGGCACCGTGGACGTCAATGTCGTGCCCGCGGCGCTGATCGATCACGTCGAAGTGGCGACGGGGGGTGCCTCGGCCGTGTATGGCTCCGATGCGATCGCCGGTGTGACCAACTTCATCATGAAGAAGAACTTCGAGGGCGTGGCGCTGCAGTCCTCGTATGGCGAGACCGGCGAGCACGATGGTGCCGAGTGGATGTCCTCGCTCACCATGGGTTCGAACTTTGCCGACGATCGCGGCAACGCGGTGTTCAGCTTCCAGTACACCAAGCGCGACCAGGTGTTGCAGGGCGCGCGCGATTTCTCGCGCGTGCAGCTCGATGTCTCGCGCGCGGGCAACCTGCCCCAGGGCTCGGGCACCATCATCGAAGGCCGGTACGATCGCGCGTCGAACAACCTGCATTCGCAGGCGGCCATGGACCAGGTGTTCGCGCAGTACGGCGCCGCGCCGGGCACGGTGCCGCGCGGCCAGAACATCGGCTTCAATGCCGACGGCACGCTGTTTTCCATCGGCACCGGGCTGCCGGATTCGGTGGTGAATTTCCGCGGTGACCAGGACGCGGCGGGTTTCAATTCCAGTTCGTACAGCTACAACTTCGCGCCGCCGAACGCGCTGTCGCTGCCGGTGAATCGCTGGAATCTCGCGGGCTTCGCGAATCTCGACATGAGCGAGCACACCACGGCCTACATGCAGGCGTTCTTCACTACCTACGACACCGGCACGACGCTCGCGCCGGTGCCGGCCACGAATCTCACCGTTCCCGTCACCAATCCATACATCCCGAACGACCTGCGCACCTTGCTGGCTTCCCGCCCCGATCCTGATGCGGACTTCACGTACCGCCAGCGCATGGAAGGCGTGGGCCCGCGCGAAGGCAACAACGACTACAGCGTGTACCAGCTGCTCGGCGGATTGCGCGGCACCGTGGGCGAGGATCTGCAGTGGAACGTGTACGCCTCCACCGCGCAGGTGCGTGGCGAGGAAGTTCTCAACAACGACGTGTCGCTCACGCGCATGGAAGAGCTGCTCGATTCGCCCACCGGTGGCGCGGACGAGTGCGACGGCGGGTACAACCCCTTCGTCGGCCCGGCCGGACTGTCGCCGGCGTGCGCGGACTATCTACGTTCCTACTTCACCAACCGGACCACGCTCGAGCACCGCATGGCGGAAGCCACGCTGGGTGGCACGGCGTTCAAGATGCCCGCCGGCGATGCGCAGTTCTCGGTGGGTGCGAGCTGGCGCGACGAGAGCTTCGAGTTCAACCCGGACAGCGCCATCGCGCGCGGCGATTCGGTGGGATTCCTGCAGCAGGATCCGCTCGCGGGCTCGTTCAACATGAAAGAGTTGTTTGGCGAGCTGTACCTGCCGGTGCTCGAGGATGCGCGATTCGCGAAGAACCTCGGGTTCACGCTGGGCGCCCGGGTGTCCGATCACTCGTCGTCGGGGACCGCGCAGTCGTACAAGCTCGAAGGCAGCTGGCAACCCGCCGAGGCTGTGCGCTTCCGCAGCTCCTACCAGCGCGCCGTGCGCGCACCTTCGATCAGCGAGCTCTTCAGCCCGGCCAACCAGAACTTCCCGTCCCTGCTCGAGGATCCCTGCGATGCCACGTCGAAGGTGCGCACCGCGGGACCCACTTCTGATGCCGCGAACGGAGGAAATGGCAAGGTCCGTGACCTGTGCGTTGCGCAGGGAATCCCGCTGGCGGATGTCGATTCGTTCTCGAGCGGCGCGGTGGGCCAGGTCGAGACCTTTGGCGGCGGCAATCCGGATCTCAAGGAAGAGACCGCGGACACGTTCACGCTGGGCCTGGTGCTCGATTCACCCTGGCAGGGCGCGCTTTCGAACCTGCACGCCTCCGTGGACTACTACAACATCCAGCTGAAGGACGCGATCTTCTCGGTCCCGGCCGGCGAGATCGTGCTGCTGTGTTATGGCTATGCCGGCAACAACCCGGACCTCGACGTCAACGATCCGGCCTGCCGCTCCATCAACCGGCTGACCAACTCGAAGGGTGAACCCTCCGACGGCACGCCCTGGGTGCCGAGCCAGGGCACGTCGAACGTGTCCTCGCTCGAGACCGCCGGCATCGACTTCCAGGTCGACTGGGGCATGGACATGGGCGGGGCGGGGCGCCTCGATCTCAACCTCATGGCGAACTGGCTGCAGAAGTGGCAGATCGACTATCTACCTTCGATTGCGGCCATCGACTACAAGGGCACCATCGGCGACCAGGTCGGGTCCGCATTGCCGGACTACAAGTTGTTCTTCAACACGCGCTGGAACCGTGGACCCCTGGGGCTCGGCCTGCGAGCGCGGTACCTGCCGGCGATGGCGAACAAGTATTCGAGCTACGACACCGTGACGACGCTCGGCGTGCCTTCGATCACCTATCTCGACGTCAACGCGTCGTGGAAATTCGGCGACGCGGTGGACCTGCACCTCGGCGTCGAGAATGCGACCAACGAACAGCCGCCGCTGTACACGGCGAGCATCCAGATGAACACCGATCCGTCGACCTACGACGTGCTCGGGCGGCGTTACTACCTGCGCGCCAACCTTCAGTTCTGACCCTTTCCCTGCGACTCGGCCGCCGGCGCGCAATCCGGCGGCCATCTTTTTCAGGCGGGCGCGACCAGCCGGTCCAGAACCTCCAGCGCGATCTGCGCGGCCACCACGCATTGCAGTCGCAGCTCATCCGTGATGCGTCGTTCGTAGTTTTCCGCCCAGACGTGCATCTCGTCGGTCACGCGGATCAGCTGCGCCGCGATGCGGACGCGTTGGCCAAAACCGCGCACGCTGCCTTCGAGCACATAACTCACGCCGAGCTCTCGGCCCACGAGGCCGATGCGTTTCGAGGTGCTCCGGTAAGCCATGCACGAGGTACGCGCGAGCACGCGCAACCAGCCCTCGCCACGCTTGTGGAGCGCGGCCGTGATCTCCTCCATGAGGCCGTTGCAGAAGGCTTCGCGATCCTGGCCGCCATTGAAATCGTCGAGCGGGAGCACCGCGATCGAGATGGGGTGATCGGCGGACAAGGCGTCGGGCGAGCGCGTGACGGGCGCCGAGAACCGGTAGCCGCGCTTCGAGATCGTGGCGATGTAGCCCTCGTGTGTGCCGTCATCGCCCAGTGCCGCGCGCAAGATCGAGATCGTGCGCGTGAGACTGCTCTCGCCGACGCTGCGGCCCGCCCAGGCCGCATCGAGCAACGCGGGCTTGTCGATCACCGTGCCCGCATGCGCCAGCAGCAGCGCCAGCGTCTCGGCGGCCTTGGGCGGCAGGTCGACGATGCGCGAATCGCGGTAGAGCACGCGCGCGCGTGCGTCGAACACGAAGGGACCAAAGCTGTACTGGGTTGCCGCGAGCATGGGCGTCCGGAAGGCGCGCGAAATTCGCGCTGACACCGGGTGAGTGTCCCGCGCCAGGAATCCGGCCGGTCGCGCGCGGACCGATGGGGATCAGGATCGGACATCTTGATGAAATCCCGATTTGATGTTTTTGTTCGGACATGGGCTCGAGGAAGTTCCCGCTCCTGGCCGCATTGAACGGCGTCGCGCTCGTCGGCGTTCTCGTCTGGTCTCATCAGAGAATCGGAGCGCTGGAAAGCACGATCGCCGGGTTGCAGGCGGCGCTGAAAGAAAGAGAAGCGGGGCGCAGCGACGGTGTGCGGCCTCCGCCCGTCGACGTGATCCAGCCGCGTCGCGAGACGGAAAATCGCGCGGGCTCGAATGGTGAAAAGCGCGGCAGCGTACACCCCGTCGCGACGAACATCCCTCGCAGCTACCAGCTCCTGAAAGACCTGGATGCCGATGCTGCGGACGACCCGCGTCCGTATGCGGATCGTTTGCAAGCACTGCTCGCGGACAACGCGACCGAAGAGGAAGCCGCGATTGCCTGCCGTTTCATCTTCGACAAGGCCGGAGACACGCGAGACCTGCCCGACTATGCGTTGCAATCGATCTACGCCAGTCAGCCCAACCCGGATTTGCGCCGGGTGATCGCGCAGGTGCTCGCGCAGCGGGGCAACGACGCCTTGCTCGACAACCAGATCGCCGAGGCGCAGGCCGCATTGAAGAGCAGGCAGCCGCGGGATCGTCTCGAGGCTCTCAATCAACTCGGCAAGATTCACAGCGTGCACGCGGTGGAGGCGATCGCACCCATGCTCCGGGATTCCGACAGCACGGTGAGAGTGGCGGCGCTGTTCGCGCTGCGGGACAGCGGCAATCAACGGCACGTGGGTCTGGTCGAGCCCTTGCTCGATGACCCCGATGCGTCGGTCAGCACGCTGGCGCGGAACGTCGCGAGCGCATTGAACAATCTCAGTGCGACGGCGCGGACGAGTTATTCGCGCGCGGATATCGAGGCCGAGTTGCCGCCAATTGCCAACCCCTGAGGGAACCACGAGCGGTAAGTATTTTCCGTGCTTGCCGCCGGCACCTCGCGTGTTAGCGTCCTCCGTGGCTGGTAGCGTTACCATCAGCCCAAAAGAAGGGGGAAATCATGCAAGGTCTATCCAGGTTCGCCACGGCCGCAGTCGTGGGCGCATTGGCATTTCACTCGTCGACGGCAGCATCCGCCTGCAACGGCTACGTCGGCATCACGTTCGACGACGGTCCGACATCCAACACGGCGACACTCGTCAACCTGCTCAAGCAGAACAGCCTGACGCCCGTCACGTGGTTCAACTGGGGCCAGCGTGTGTCCGGCAATCCATCGCTGATCGCGCAGGAGCTGACTGTCGGCGAGGTGCAGAACCACAGCAACACGCATCCGCACATGCTCGGATACAGCTCGCAGCAGGTGATCAACGAGCTCAGCGCGGCCAACCAGGCGATCCAGAACGCGGGCGCGCCGAAGCCGAGGTTGTATCGCGCGCCCTACGGTGAATTGAACAGCACGATCCGCTCGGCGGCGCAGTCGCTGGGATTGTTCGCCATGACCTGGGACGTGGACTCGGGCGACTGGAACGGCGCGAGCACCTCCGCCATCGTGGCCGCCAACAATCAACTGCAGAACGGCCAGGTCATCCTGATGCACGATGGTTATGCGAACACCAACAACGCCATCGCGCAGATCGCGGCCAATCTTCGCGCGCGCAACCTGTGCCCCGGCCGCATCGATCCTTCGACGGGCCGCGCCGTGGCGCCTTCGGGCGGTGGCACCACACCGCCGCCGGGCGGCGGCGGTACCGGCACGATCACGGTGCGCGCGCGAGGTGTCGCGGGCAGCGAGCAGATCCAGCTCGTGGTCAGCAACACGACGGTCGCGACGTGGACGTTGAGCACGAGCTACCAGAACTACAGCGTCAACAACTCCGCGTCCTCGAACATCCTGGTGAAGTTCATCAATGACGCGTCGGGACGTGACGTGCAGGTGGACTACCTCATTGCCGGCGGCACGACCCGGCAGGCGGAGAACCAGACGTACAACACGGGCGTTTACCAGAACGGCGCCTGTGGTGGCGGCAATGGCCACAGCGAGTGGCTGCATTGCAATGGAGCGATCGGGTTCTGACCGGGGGGCGAGTAGTTTGTCCCGGTGGAGCGCGGAACTCCGCCGGGTCAGATCCCGAGCTTCCGGAAGGGCATGGAGCGCAGCCGCTTGCCGGTGGCGGCGAAGATGGCATTCGCGATCGCGGGGCCGATGACGCCGACGCCGGCTTCGCCCACGTTCGCATGGCGTTCGTGCCCGCTCAGCGCTTCGGTGTGGATGCTGATCCTGGGAATGTCCGCGAGGCGCAGCATCGGGTAGGAATCGAAGTTGCCTTCGACCACGCGGCCATTCTCCAGCGTGATCTCTTCGTTGAGTGCCATGTTGAGCCCGAAGATGGCCGCGCCCTGCATCTGCGCGAGCACCGCGTCCGGGTTGAGCATCTGCCCGCAGTCAAAGGCGATATCCAGTGCAAGCACGCGGAATTCCGGCTTGACCTCGACGTGCGCGACCGCAGCAACGGTGCATCCCGCGTGCGGCTCGCCGCCACCGCCAAAGTTGCCGATGGCGATGCCGCGACCCTGGCCCGCCTGCAAGGAAGTTCCCCAGCCCGCGTGTTTCGCGGCAACCTCGAGGCATCGGCGCCAGCCGGCGTCGGGCCACCGGGCCAGCAACCTGGCGCGGTATTCGAGCGGGTCGATACCGGCCTTCACGGCGCATTCGTCGATAAAGCTCTCGACGAAGAAGCAGTGTGAGTTGTAACCCGGCCCGCGGTACTGGCCCGTGAGGACGTGTTGTTCGACGTTGCTCATCTCGAATCGAACGTTCGGAATGCGGCCAGCCTTCACGTACACCGCGTCGGTCATGCCGAACATGACCGTCTTCCAGGCCGCGGTGTTCGAGTGGAAGGCCTGCGGCAGCCCGTCTGCGCCGAGTGCGGCGCGCAGGCGCACGGCGTGCAGGTCGCGATACTTGCCCTGGCGGAAGGTTTCCTCGCGCGACCAGATCACGTGGATCGGCGTGCCCGGAAATTTTTTCGACACGGCGACCACCATGCGCACGTCATCGCAGTTCACACGCCGGCCGAAGCTGCCGCCGACCAGCGGCTGGTGATGGTGGATGTTCTCCTGCGGTACGCCCGTTTCTTCACTCGCGACGATCAGCGCCTGCAGCACCATGGCCGTCGGATGCCACAGATCGACGCGATCCGCGGTCACGCAGGCCGTGCCATTGAGCGGCTCCATGGTGGCGTGGTCCGCGAAGGGCGTGTGGTAGGTGGCCTCCACGATGTTGGCGTCCGGGGCGGCGAGCACCTGCGGCGCGTCGCCGATGTCGCTCAGCAAATCGTCGCCGGGTTTTTCGAGTCGCGTGTAGAGCGAGTCATAGATCTGTTGCGTGTTCTTGACTTGCGCGCCGGCGCCGAAGTCCCAGCTCACCGGCAGCTTCTCGAGTGCCTTGCGGGCCTGCCAGTAGTGCTCCGCGACCACGGCGATGCCGGCCTGCGCGTGGGTGTTGGCCCAGTGCGCGGGCTTCTGGTAGTTGCGTCGCGGCTCGTCGGGATCCACCACGGCGATGCCGCGCACGCCGGGCATGGTCTTGATGGCATCGAAGTCATAGCTCTTGAGCCGCCCGCCGTGCACGGGACACTGGAGCAGGGCGGCGTAGAGCATGCCGGGCACACGCACGTCGATGCCGTACACCGAGCTGCCGTTCACGACGGAACGTGCGTGGAGCAGGGGCAAAGTCCGTTTGGTGAGCAGCGTCCACTGCTCACGGGGTTTGGGCGTCGGCTCCTGCGGTAGCTTGATGGTCGCCGCGCGCGCGGCGAGCTCGCCGTAGCGCGCTTCGCGTTTCGTTCGCGCGTGGACCATGACGCCGGCGCGGGCTTCGATCTCGCGGGACGGCACCTTCCACTGCGCCGCGGCCGCGGCGCGCAGGCGTTCGCGCGCACTTGCGCCGGCCTGCATCAGGGTCTTCATGACTTCGCGGGATGCGCCGGCGCCGGCGAAGGTCGACCAGATGCCGGTAGCGCCGAGATAGAGATCTCCTTCGCGCACGTTGCGATTGAAGGAAATCGGTTCGACGCGCACCTGCTCCCAGTTGCAGGCGAGTTCCTCGGCGACGTACATCGCCGTCTGTGTCGTGTTGCCCGTGCCGGCTTCGGGCCCGGGTGCGCGCACCGTGATGATGTCGTCGGGGCTGATCATGAGCCACGGGGTCAGCTCGGCAGGCGTGTCCCTGTCGGCCGCCGCGTCTCCCGTGCGCGGCACGATCGCGAGCGCCAGGCCGCCCGCGATCACGCCGGTCGCGACCAGGAACTCCCGGCGTGTCAGCGAAGGCGCACCGTTCATGCCGGCTTCGCCAGGCTCGCGACCGCACGCTGGATCGCCGCGCGCACGCGAATGTACGTTCCGCAGCGACAGATGTTGGTCATCGCCGCGTCGATCTGATCATCCGTGGGCTGCGGATGCTCGCGCAGCAGCGCCGCGGCCGCCATCAACATGCCGGCCTGACAATAGCCGCACTGCGCGACGTTCACCTCGAGCCAGGCGCGCTGCAACGCATGGCCCGAATCCGGGGACAGACCTTCGATGGTGGTGATCTTCGCGCCCACGGCCGACTCGAGCGGCATCAGGCACGACCGCGTCGCCGTGCCATCGAAGTGCACCGTGCAGGCACCGCACTGGCCGACGCCGCAGCCGAACTTCGTGCCCGTCATCCCGAGGTGATCGCGCAACACCCAGAGAAGAGGAGTGTCCGGGTCGGCCTCGACGGCGCGCGTCTGCCCGTTGATACTGAGCTCGGCTTTCATGCGGCGACCGAGTATCCGGCGCGATGCGCAACCCGTCTTGTAAAAATTCGGCAATCCCGCCCACGATGGCGCGCGACGGCATGCGCTACTGGCGCTTGAAGCCCGACGCGCGGCTCGCGCCATGGATACATTGTTATTGGTATGTCGAGCCGGATCCGCAGAGTAGTTCGGCCAAGCCCGATGCGGACCGGCATCAGCTGCTGATCCCGGACGGGTATTCGGAGCTCGTGTTCCGGCTGGAAGGCGGGTTCACGCGCTGGCGTTTGGAGGCGCCGGCGCAGCGCGCGCAGATGCGCACGAGTTATGTGATCGGCGGGCGCTCGCACTCGGTGCTCACGCACACGCCCGGTGGATTGCGGCTCGCGGGAGTGAAGCTCGACCCGCGCGCGCTGCGCACGATCCTCGAGATGCCGCTGACCGAGCTGCGCGACACCACGGTTGCCTGCGCGGATCTCGGACGTGCGGCGTTGATGGACCTGGAAGACGAGATCGCGAACCTGGCTTCCGTCGATCGGCTCGTGCCCGTGTTCGATCGGTTTTTCCTGCGACGGTTGACCGTTGAGGTGGGGGATGAGCCGTCGATCGCGCGCCTGCTGGAGCGTATCCGCGCCACGCAGGGCGCGCAGTCGATCATGGCCTGGGCCAGCGATCATGCCGTCGATGCACGCACGCTCGAACGGCGCTTCGTCGCGCGCATGGGAATGACGCCGAAGCAATACGCACGCATCGTGCGGTTCAAGTGCAGCTATCACCGGCTGGGAGCGCACGGTTCGGGCGCGCGGCGCACGTGGCTCGAGCCGTATTACGACGAATCACATTTCAATCGCGAGTTCCGGCATTTCCTGGGGACGTCGCCCACGGGCTGGCTCAGCGAAGCGGCGCGGTTCCGGACCACCATCGCGGATCATCTGCTGGAAGGCGAGGTGAATGGCTGAGAGAAGTCTCGCTAGTCGAGGGTGATGACGATTTTGCCGCGCGCATGACCTTCGCCGAGATACACGAGCGCGGCGCCGGTCTGCTCGAGCGCATAACGCCGATCGATCACCGTCCTCATCTTGCCCTCGCGCACCAGCGTGGCCAGCAATTCGAGATCCGCCGGATTCACGCTGGCGATGAAAAACGCCAGCCGCGGCTCGATGAACGGCCCCACCACCTTGCTCCACGCGATGCGTTTGATCGGCCCCAGCATCGCGCCTTTCTTCGAGCCGCCCACCACGACGATGACGCCATCGGGCTTCATGACATTCGCCATCGCGGCGAAACCCTGTGAGCCGACGTTGTCGAGGATCAGGTCGTATCGCGCCGTGCCTTCGGTGAAGTTCTCGCGCGTGTAGTCGATGACGTGATCCGCGCCGAGCGCGCGGGCCTGCGCCACGTTGCGCGTGCTGCAAACCGCGGTCACCTCCGCGCCGAAAGCCTTCGCGATCTGCACGGCATAGGTACCCACGCCGCCCGACGCGCCATTGATGAGCACCTTCTGTCCGGCCTCGATGCCGCCCGAGTCGCGCAGCCCCTGCAGCGCCGTGATGGCCGCGATCGGAATGCCGGCGGCTTCCTCGAAACTCATGTTCTCCGGCATCGCGGCGAGCTTGCCTTCGCCGCTCGCGACGACGTACTCGGACAACGCGCCGTGTACGCCGCCGAAAACCTTGTCGCCCGCCTTGAACCGCGTGACCTTGGCGCCCACGGCCTCGACAGTGCCCGCCATGTCATAGCCGAGCTTCCAGTCGCTGGGCAGTCCGATGCCACCTTGCAATCGCATGATCTGCGGTTGCCCGCTGGTGCCGTACCACTCCACCGGGTTGACGCTCGACGCATGCACGCGGATGAGTACCTGGTCCTCGCGCGGCGCGGGCTTGGCGACGCGCTCGAGGCGCACGCCCTGCGGCACGCCATAACAACGCTGCGTGATGGCGCGCATCGACTCCGCGGCGGCGTCGAGCGCGGGGACGGGAGGGCAGGCGGAGTCATGGCTCACGGTGATCGCGAGCGCGGCGTATCCGATGGCGAACACGGCGGCCACGCCGGTGAGGATCTTGTAGCGCAGTTTCATGGCGGGATCTCCCTTGTTTGCGCGCATCATCAACCCAAGACTCTGCGTTCGCGGACGCATGCGACGATCGACGGCCGGCTCGCCTCGAACGACGACCGGCGCCGACCGGTGGCGACGGCACGAGTGGCGATTGCAGTCGCGGTACATCCGCCGTCCGCCTCGTGATCTATAGTCCAACCATGGTGAGCACCGCGGCATCCCTACCCACCGGCATCCGGCGCATCTTTGCGTGGCCGCGCGTGCGATTCACGCTGATCGTCTCCGCGATCTTCGGGCTGCTGATGGGTCTGCACACGGGCGGCGTGGGCGTCTTCATCCTGCGCGCCGTGATGGTCGGCAGCGTGCTGCTGCTGGTGTTCGGTCTCTTCGAGTTGTGGCCGCGGCAATTGCCGCGCTGGCTGCCGCGCACGGTGCTCCGGCTCATTGCCATTGCCATCGTCAGCCCGCTCGCGATCGGGTTCTCGGTCGGGCTCACGGGCGGCGGATCGCAGCATGACTATGGCCTGATGTTCGGCGTCACGTTCCTGTTCGCGCCCTGGATCGCGATCGGCACCATCTTGCGCCAACGCGATGCATTCGCGCGCGAACAGGCGCTCGAGTTCGACCTGCAGCGCAGCGAGTTCGAACGCCGCGAGTCCGACGCCCGGCTGCGGCTGCTGCAGGCGCAGGTCGAGCCGCACTTCCTGTTCAATACGCTGGCCAATGTGCAGGCGCTGGTCGATTCGGGCTCGCCGCAGGCGTCGAAGGTGCTCTCCAGCCTCATCGCCTATCTACGTGCCGCGGTGCCACGCATGCACGCGCAGATGGCGACGCTCGCGAGCGAAGTGGAGCTCGTGCGCGCCTACCTCGATCTCATGCAGATGCGCATGCCGGATCGCTTGCAGTACGCCATTCATCTCGAGCCTGCGGCCGCGCCGCTCGAGTGCCCGCCCATGACGCTGCTGACGCTCGTCGAGAATGCCGTGCGCCACGGCATCGACCCGGGCGAGGCGGGCGGCCGCATCGACGCTGACATCTGGCTGCGCGACGGCCGCTGCGTCATCCGCGTCACGGACACGGGCATCGGTCTCAACGCAAAGACCCACGGCCTCGGCACGGGGCTTTCGAACCTTCGCGAGCGCCTGCGACTGGCCTTCGCCGGCGAAGCCCGATTCACGCTCACCGAGATCACGCCCCATGGCGTGTGCGCCGAAATCAGTTTTCCAGGAACCCCAGCATGAGACGACCCAGCGCGATCATTGCCGACGACGAACCGCTGCTGCGTGATGCGCTGTCGCGCCTGCTCGCGACTGCGTGGCCGGAGCTCCTGATCGTGGCTTACGCGCGCAACGGCCGCGAAGCCATCGAGTTTTTCGATCTCCACAAACCCGACATCTGCTTCCTCGACGTGCAGATGCCGGGCAAGACGGGCGTCGAAGCCGCGCAGCATATCGGTCGACGGTCGCACGTGGTGTTCGTCACGGCCTTCGATCAGTACGCCGTGCAGGCTTTCGCGCAAGGTGCGCTCGATTACCTCGTCAAGCCCGTCGAAGCGCCCCGCCTCGAGGAGACGGTGGCGCGGCTCAAGGAGCGCCTCGCGGCCTCACAACCCGCGCTCGACACGGAAGCACTGCTCCAGCAGCTCGCCCAGACCCTTCGGGCTCCCGCGCCGCAAGGACTGCGCTGGGTGCGCGCCTCGCTTGGCTCCGTGATCCGGCTCATCGACGTCAACGACATCGACTTCCTGCGCTCGGACGAGAAGTACACAGTGGTGGCGTGGCGCGACGATGCGGGCGCGCCGCAGGAAGCACTGGTGCGCACCGCGTTGAAGGACCTCATCCCGCAGCTCGACGCGACACAGTTCTCGCAGGTGCATCGGTCGGTGGTGGTGAACTTACGCGCCATCAGCCACGTCACGCGCGGCGAGAACGAGACTGCGGACATTCATTTGAAGGGCCGACAGGAGACCTTGCCCGTGAGCCGCACATACCTGCATCTGTTCAAGCAGATGTGAAGCGTGATGCGCGTCTCGTCGGGGCCTTTTACAACCCCGCCGATGTCGTCGGGCGCCTGTGCGGAACATGGCATCACTCACCGCGCAGGCGAAGGCGAACCTCTCGCAGACCGCGGCAGAGGTGGAGCCCGAAGCGACGACCACCGCGTGGCTCACGTTCGCCGCGATGGTGCTATCGCTGATCGCGTGCATCTTCGGTGGCGAATTCGCGATCCATGCGGGTCACCATGAGCGGGCGATGAGGCGCACGTGCGCGCGAGCCGAGGCCGGTGGCCTCTGACACGGGGAAAACGAGGAAGAGTTAGATGGCTCCCTGGGTTGGACTCGAACCAACGACCAACGGATTAACAGTCCGACGCTCTACCGACTGAGCTACCAGGGAACCGAGAACCGGTGAAGGGCGCGCATTCTGGCGATGCCCCGGGTTGCCGTCAAGCAATCCTCAACATTTCAGTCACTTAGCCCGAAAAACCTTGACTCAGGGCAGTCCAGATGGCCGGCTTTTGCCGCCCCGGACGATCCCGGAAAGGTTTCTCCGCCCAAAATGTCGATCCCGGATGAGGCCAACCGGCAATGTCCCGTAACAACCCAACAAAGGAATACGCCGATGAAAGTCATGGTGTTCGTCAAAGCGACCCCGAACAGCGAGAAAGGCCTGCCGTCCGCGGAGGTCATGACCCAGTTGTTCGCCGAGATGGGCGCGTTCAATGAAAAGCTCATCAAGGCCGGGATCATGAAAGACGGTGATGGCTTGAAGCCCAGCAAGTTCGGCAAGCGCGTCACGTTCACGCCCGGCGGCAAGCGGTCTGTCACGGATGGTCCGTTCGCGGAGACCAAGGAGCTGGTCGCGGGTTATTGGGTCTGGGAAGTGAAGTCGATGGAAGAGGCGGTCGAGTGGGTCAAGCAGTGCCCCGACCCGATGCCGGGCGAGGAATCGGACATCGAGATCCGCCCGTTCTACACGCCGGAGGATTTCGGCGCGGCGTTCACGCCGGAGCTGCAGCAGAAGTTCGATTCGCTGCGCACCGAGGCCGAACGCCAGAACGGTGGCGCCGCGCGATGAAGCCGACCATCACCGCCTTCGAGAGCTCGCCGGATCGCGGGCTCGGCCTGGCGCGCGACACGCGCGTGCGCTGGGCGTTCGAGGAGGTGGGCCAGCCTTACGATGTGCGCCTGGTGTCGTTCGCGGCAATGAAGCAGCCCGCACACCTGGCGCGCAATCCGTTCGGGCAGATCCCGACCTACGAGCAGGGTGATCTCGTGCTGTTCGAGTCGGGTGCGATCGTGCTTCACATCGCGGAGCGTCACGCGGGGCTTCTGCCCGAGGATGCGGACGCGCGGGCGCGCGCCATCATGTGGATGTTCGCCGCGGTGAACACCATCGAACTACCCATCCTCGACTTCGCGTATGGGCGGTTCACAGAAGCCAAGAAGCCCTGGTACGAAGAACGCGTCGCAATGGTGAAGGACCGGATCCGCGAGCGGCTGAACCCGCTGGTCGTGCAGCTGGGAGACTCCGAATGGCTCGAGGACGCGTTCAGCGCGGGTGACCTGATGATGGTGCACGTGTTACAGCGGCTCAAACCCTCGGGCATGCTCGATGAGTTCCCGGCGCTCGCCGCCTACGTGGCGCGCGGTGAAGCTCGCCCGGCTTACCGGCGCGCCTTCGATGCGCAGCTTGCGGTGTACCAGGCGAGCCAGGGTTGATCGAAATCTCGATCGGCGGGGTGGTGGCGCTGAGCCCGAGCGGCACTCAGCGCCTGCGCGACAGAAGTTAGTCGGCGCAGGAACCCTGATCAGTGCGACAGCGTTCTCGGCAGTGCCGCCGCGTGGGCGGCTTGCTCCCGCAACTTGCGATCGCGCTGGTACTGCTTGAGTTTCGCGTTGGCGAGTTCCAGACCCCGGGCAAGGGCCCACAGCGCCACGGTTCGGAGTGCCCATCTGGCTAGGGTTTTCATGGGCCGAGTGTGAGCCGCGGGATCGTGCGCTGCATTCAGAAGGCCGGGCGGGCTCTGCGTCGGCATCGCCCGACCCGGCGTCGGACGGGTGGGCTACTTGTCCGACGTGGGCGAGGACGAGGTGACCACACCCTGGCCATCTCTCTGCGTGAACGTGAACTCGTAGTCCTGGTGGAACGGCAGGGCGGTGGCCTTCCCCTCGTACGTGGACACGAAGCCATTGAACACGATCTCGGTGCGGGTGCCGTCGTGGGTGGGGATCACCTTGACGAGCGGCCAGTATTTCCAGCCGCCAACCACGGCCTGCACGGCGGAGAAGAACTGCGGGTAGTCGGCGGGGGCTTCGATGGCCGTGGAATCGGCCACGACACCCCGCTCATCGACGATGACGCGTACGCGCACCTTGACGGAGGGCAGGTTGGCCGCGAGCAGCTCGGGTGGATAGACGGGCGCTTCGTTCTCGTAGAAGGCCTGCGGTGCGACCCACTGGGCGTCGGCATCCATCGCGTAGCTCTGCTCGTCGGCGGCATTGACCTCGGTCATCGCGACGTTGCCGGAGCGGGGCAGATCGACCTGCTCGAGCGCCTGCTGCGTGGCGCAGGCCACGAGCAGCAGCGCGAGCATCAGGGGAAGCGAACGGTCGGATGGAATCGAAACAGCTTTGGCGTGCATGTCAGTTCCTTTCCGATTTGGGGCCAATCCCCAATTGTGCGATCACGGTGGTGCCGACCTGCTGCAAGGTCAGCACGCCCTGGTCCTCGGGCAGCGCCTTGATCAGCTTGGCGAGCTGCACGAGGCCCCGCTCCGCGAATTGCCGCGCTTCATCCGGCCGCGCCCGCGCGAGGTACATCTCCGCCCGACGGATGTTGATGTTCGCGAACGAGTAGTCGATCTGCAAGTCCTCGCCGTGCACCTGCACCTCATGCAGGGATTTCTCGGCGGCGGCGTACCGGTCTTCCGCTTCCTGCTCGCCGCCGGTCTTCGCGAGCGCGTTTGCCAACCCCACCTCATTGATCGTCGCGATCAGCTGCGAACGGATATCGAGTGGATCGCGCACGGCGAACACGCCCGCGGCCTGGCGATACAGCGCGACGGCGCGTGCGTAGTCACCATGGCTGTAGTACATGTCCGCGAGGTTGAGCCGCGTCTCGGCGAGGCTCCAGCGATACGCGGGGTTCCCGGGCTCGAGCGCCAGCAGCGCTTCGTCGGCGGCCATGCCTTTTTCGAGCAACGACGACGACCAGGCGTATGCCTCTTCCTTCGAGAGACCGCCGGCGCCGATGAGCGCCGCGTTGTTGTACGCACCGCTCAGCGAGCTCAGGCGGCGCGGATCCGTGGGATGAGACCGGGCGTACGCCTCGGCGGCTTCGATCATGCGTTTGAGCGCCGCGCGCACATCGGGCATGCGGCCGAGAATGCTCAGCACTTCGGCCTGGTTGGAGCGGCTGTTCCCGATCAGCCCCATGGCCTCGAACTCATCGGTGACGAGGGGCTGCAGGAACTCGGCAATGGCGACATTCTTCTCGACCAGCGGCAATGCGGCCTCCGCGCCCTTCAGCATCAGGATGCGCCGCGTCTGCACGCTATAGGTTCGCGCCAGCAGTACGCCGATGCGTGCATTCTTCGGCTCACGTGCGTGCAGCGGCTCGAGCAGCGCAATGGCATTGGCATAACTGCGCAACGCGCCGGCCGAGTCACCCACATTCGCCTGCGTGGTGTGTCCCTGGATGTCACCCACCTTCTTGTACGCGACGGCGAGCTCTTCCTGCAGCGCCGGATCCGTGCCGGACTCCTGGTGCAGGGCGTCGAGGTATTCGAGCGACGTGGTCACCAGCATCTCGCGCGCGCGCGTGGAACCCGGCAGCTGCGCGATCTCGTCATGGAACGCGAACAACTTGTTGGACAGCTTGCGCACACTGTCGAAGTGCCGTTGCGCGATCAGGCGCTGCTGCTCGGCGACGCGCGCTTCATGGATCGCGAACCCGAGGCCGCCGACGAGCGATGCGATCACGACGGCGGCCGCGGCGATTTCCACCTTGCGACGACGCACGAATTTGCCCAGCCGATATCGCCAGGCATTGCCGCGGGCCTGCACGGGCAGGCCCGCGAGGTAATTGCGCAGGTCGTTCGCCAGCTGCTCGACGCTGCTGTAACGTCGCTGCGGCTCCTTGCGCAGTGCCATCAGCAGGATGTTGTCGAGATCGCCATCCACGCGGGGTGGTGCCGGCGCGGCATCACCGAGAATCATGGCCATGCGCTGCGCGTCGTTCTCGCGCTTGCCGTACGGACTCTGCCCGGTGAGCAGCCGATACAACACGACGCCGAGCGAATACACGTCACTCACCGTGGTCACGGGACTGCCGCTGACCTGCTCGGGGCTCGCGTAGTCGAGCGTCATGGCACGCAGCTGCGTGCGCGTCTCGTCGCTCGTGGTACCCGTGATGGTGTTCGACTCGAGCAGCTTGGCGATGCCAAAGTCCAGTAGTTTGACCGAGCCGTCGGCCGTGACCAGGATGTTGTTGGGCTTGAGATCGCGGTGTACGACCAGGTGCTGGTGCGCGTAGCTCACCGCGGCGCACACCTGCAGGAACAGCCGCACGCGCTCGCGCGCGGGCAGCTGATGCGTCTCGCAGTACTGGTCGATGGGCTCGCCCTGGATCAGCTCCATGACGACGTAGGGCACGCCGCCCGCGGTGGCGCCGCCATCCAGCAATCGCGCGATGTTGCGATGATCGAGCCGCGCGAGGATCTGCCGCTCGGTCTTGAACCGCTGCTCGGCCAGCGGGTCGCGCACGTCGGCGCGCATCAGCTTGATGGCGACCTCGGCGCGATACTGGTCGTCGTCGCGCACCGCGCGGAAGACGTCACCCATGCCACCGGTGCCGAGCGTGCCGACGATGCGGTACGCGCCGATGCGCTCGCCGACGTGATCATCGAGCGCCGCATACACGGATGCGCTCAGCTCGGGCGCCGGCGCTTCGAGGAACTCTCCGGGCTCGTCATGCGAGGCGAGCAGCGACACGACTTCCTCGATGAGCGCGTCATCACCGTTTGCTTCGAGCGCCAGCAGCGCGGGGCGCTCCTCCGGCGGTACTTCGAGCGCCGCGGCGAACAGCGTCTTGATGCGCTGCCAGCGCTCGGGCGTCACGGAGCCGCGGGGAATCTCGTTCTTGTTCTGACCCACGGCTCCGATTCTGCCCTGATCACGGGCGTGGTGTCGCGTACACCTGGCCGGCTTCGTACGCCACGGTCTTGCCGTCGCTCGACAGGGCATGCGAGCCGTAGTGGAAGGTGCCGAGCGGCGCGGGCGCGCCGTCCATGCCCATGGAGGCGATGTTCGTGGTCCCGGCCACCAGGTCGCGCACCACCGAATAGCGGCGCGACGGGGTCGCGAGGCCACCCGTGAGGTTGGGCGCGTAGGTTTCGAACAGGACATAACGACCGTCGCCGGAGATCTGCGGATACGCGCTGTTGGCGGTACCGGCGCCGCCGGACCCCGTGCTCACGAGCACCGGTGTATCCGGGTCATCGAGATCGACCACCATGACCTGGTCCACCGTCGAGCCCGTGATGTCCACCGAGTTCACGGCGAACGCGATGTAACGTCCGGTCGAGGAAATGCTGAGTCCCTGGCGCTGGCCGCCGGGATACGCCGGCTGTTGATACGTGTAGCCGACCCGCTTCTGGTGAGTCTCGGTGTCGTAGAGCCAGAGGGTCTGGGGACTCGGCGCGGGCACGTTGAGCAGATAGGCGATGTAGCGGCCGTTCTCGGTGATCTCGACGTATCCGGGCGGCGAGAGCGCGGAGGTCCCATCGACGAGGCGCGTGATGCCGGTCTGCATGTCGCGGTAGTAGAGGTAATAGGTGTCGGTCTCCGCACCGGTCCCACCCTCGGCAAAATCGTAGGCCGCGATGAACGTCACGTAGCGACCGTCGCCGGAGATCGCGAGCCGCGCATCGAAGTTGCCGTTGCCCGCGTCTTCGAGCTGGCCGCCGTTCGGAAACACGGTGACGCGTTCGGTGGTGCCGGTCAGCAGGTCGCGCCGGAACACATCGAGATAATTGTTGGTGTCGTTGGCCACCAGGTCTTTCGCGAACGACGTGAACAAGGCATAGCGCCCGTTGGCGGAGAGCTCGAGGTTCTGCACGCCGTGGCTCGATTCCCCGCCGCTCGTGGTCTGGTTGATCAGCGTGGTCTTGCCGGTGGTGAGATCGCGCACATAGGCGTGATTGCTTGCGTTCGTGCCGCCGGCGATCAGGTTGGTGCCGGCCGAGGTGAAGGCGATGTACCGGCCATCCGCCGAGATCGACGGCTGGCCGCTGTAGTAGTCAGGCTCACCGCCATCGAGCTCGACGCTGACCAGCGTGGTGGTGCTGATGCCGGGTGAAGCCACGGTGACCGTCATCGCGTTGCTCGCCGCCTGGCCGGCGGGGTTGATGGCGACGACGCGGAATTGCGCGCCGTTTTCGCCGAGCGTGAGCGCCGGTGTCGCGAAGCACTGCGCATTGTTGTTGATGGCGGACGAATCGATGTAGGGCGCCCAGGAAGATCCATCCCAGCGCTGGAAGTGCACGACCATCGGCACGGTGCCGCCGAAGGTCGCGCAGATCTGTGCGGTCTCGCCGGGCTGGATCGTGGTGCTGGCGGGCTGCTGCGTGACGCTGGGCGCGACGACCACCTGCACGGTGAGCACGGCACCCTGGCTGGTCACGAGTCCCGCGCCGTTGTAGATCATCACGCTGTACACGGCGCCGGTGTTCGCTGCGACCAGCGACGGGGTGGTGTAGCTCGCGCTGTTGGCGCCCGCAATCGGTGTGCCATTGCGCAGCCACTGGTAGCGCAGGCCCGAGCCGTCCGCCGTGACGCTGAACGTGGCCGTATTGCCCTCGAGCGCGGTAGTCGCCGCCGGCTCCTGCGTGATGGCCGGCGCGCCTAACAAGATCAGCTGCGCGGCCTGGCTGGTGACTGCGGCGAGGCTGTTGGACACCGACACCGTGTAGCTGCCCACGTCCGCAGGGCCGACGTTCGCGAGCGTCAATACCGGTAACGTGGCGCCCGGCAGCGCGCTGCCATTGAGACTCCACTGGTACGATAGCGGTCCGCTGCCCGTCGCGCCCACCGCGAGGGTGGCCGAACCGGCCGCCGCCACGATGACCGCCGAGGGTTGTGAGGTGATGGCCGGAGCCGTCGCCGCGACGGACGCGGCGACATCGAGCGTCACCGCGTTGCTCGTCACGGTGCCGGCGCTGTTGGTCACCACCACCGAATACGCACCCGCGTTCGGCAGCGCTACCGCGCTGAACGTGAGTGATGCGCTGTTGGCGCCTGCGACGTTGACGCCGTCACGACGCCACTGGAACGTGAACGGCCCCGTGCCATCGACACCCACGGCGAAGGTCGCGGTGTTGCCCACGTTCACCGTGACCGCGGCGGGTTGCGTCACGATGCTGGGCGCCACCGCGGCCGGAGTGCCGGCGGATACACTGAGCGCGGCCGCATTGCTCACCGCGTTGCCCGCGCCATTGCTGACGGCCACGCTGTAATTGCCGGCGCTCTCGGCCGTGACACTGCTGAGCCGCAGCACCGCGCTGTTCGCGCCGTCGATGTTCGCGCCGTTGAAGCGCCACTGGTAACTCAGCGCCTCCGTGCCGTACGCGACCACGGCAAACACGGCGTCATTGCCCGACGTCACGTTGAGCGATGCCGGCTGCGTGGTGATGCTGGGCGCGATGTCGAGGTCACTCACGGACACGGTCACGGGAGAGCTGGCGGCGCTGCCCGCGGCGTTCGTCGCGACCACGCGGTACTGCGAGCCGTTGTCCGAGGTGGCGAGGCGCGGCGTGGTGTAGTTCGAGCTGGTACCGCCAGACCCGAGTACGACGTCGGACCATTCACCAGTGGAATTGGCGGCACGCGTCTGCCATCGCAGCGTGGGCGCGGGAGTTCCCGAGACGGTGACCGAGAAGTTGGCAGTCTCCGCCGTCCGGATCAGCACGGAGCGTGGTGGGTCGACGATCTTCGGTACCGCGCTTTCCTGCAGCACATTGATCCGCGCGGAATTACTGGTGACGCACGCCGGCTCGGCCGTGGGGCTGGTCGCGTAACAGGCGCGCAAGCGCAGCAGCGCGCCCTGGTCGTTCATCGTGGCGATGAATCCGTGCTTCACACCCCAGGGGCGCCAGCGCTGGCCGGTGCCAAACGGCAGGGGGTTGGCTTCATCCTGGAAGGATTGCGCGATCCAGCGCCAGGACGCGCCGGCGTCATCACTGCGCTGCCAGTCGATGATGGCGCGATTGGTCGCCGTGGGCGCGGCACCCAGCGCGGAACCCGGGCCGGGCCGAACGGCTCCGCCGCCGAGGACGGCTTCGACACTGGCTTCGAGACCCTCGACCACGTCGACCTGGTCGGGCATGCGGAGCACGGCGATGTTCGGGGAGTAGGGCCCCGTGGTCCAGGCGATGTATCGCGCGGTTTCGACGTTCGTATATCCCGGACACCGCAGCGCCGTGCGGATCGAGGCCGATCCGGAATCGCTGGGCGAGAAAGCCCGGCTCACGGAGAACGTTCCCAAGGGCCGCTGGTCGAGAACCTCCGATGTCCAGCTGTGGTTTGCGCGTGTCTCCATGGTGGGATTCGCGCAATCTGCCGGCAGCTGGCCGCCGTTGTGAGTCACGGAATACGTCGCGGTCAGCGGCCCGATCGCACTGGCGCACTGCTGCTCGCCGCAACTCAGCGTGCTGGTGAAGACGAACGGCTCGAGCTGGAGGACCGGTAACGGGTAGGTAATGACCACCGTGGTGAAGAAGGAGAAGCTGCCGACGCTGCCCTCGAGCTTTCCATCGACGACTGTGGAGTCGGCGAGCACTTCCCACTCACCGTCGGGCTGCGCCTTGGCGAGCTTCAATTGCTGAGTCGGCAGCAGCGTGACGCTGGGCACCGGGATGCTGACTTCCACGGGCTGCGCGAAATCGCCGCCATGCGGCGTGATCACGTACATGCTGCCGGCGGGCGCGAGGCTCGTGGGCAAGGGCGGCGCGCCGGTGGAATCCTTCGCGATGCGGAAGGTGGTGTCATCGGTGATCGCGCCCGCGGGGAACGTGACGGTCGCACCCGAGCTTTCCGTCAGCGTTCCGCCGCTGGCGCCGATGATCGGGGGCGGCGTGGGCACTATGGGCGGTGGTGGTGGAGCGGGGGCGACGGGTGGGGGTGCCGAAGATCCGCCTCCTCCGCCGCCGCAGCCGACGAGCGCCAACACACAAGCCACGAACGCGATTTGAGACCGCATGACTCCCACCCTTTGTCTTTCAGAGCGCCGGCGAAGACCGGCTTGGGGATCAACGCGCAGGAATCAGGAAAACCAGCTCAAAGTTTGTTAGCGGGCGGGGATGCTCGGCGTCAGCGTCCAGACCCAGCCATCCTTTTTGAAGATCAGTGACTTCTTGTCCGCGGAGACCGCGAGGTTTTCCGATGTCCGCAACGGCATCGCGAACAGGACCGGCGAGGGGAGCATGAAGTCCTGGGTGCGGTCGGCCACCTTCCCGGGCACCGTGCGCCGGCTCGCCGTGCAGGACTGCGCGACGTCGACGGCCGGGTAGGTGGACTTCGCCACCAGGTTGATCGCGCCCCCCACGCCTTCCTTCACCGCGAGCAGCTCGTAGAACTCGAGCTCGCCCTGGAGCACGGGCGGCAGGCAGGCGGGCTCGCGGTCGCGCAGCTTGCGGGCCGTCGACTTCGTGTTCTGGAAAGTCGCGGCCCCCACCATCCGGGCCTCCGAGAGCTTCCAGCCGAGATCGATGACCACGCGATCGCTGAAGTCCGCCTGGCCGGAGCCGTCGCCGGCGACGTACGAAGTGCCCTGGTACACGCCGACGATGTGATAGCGCACCACGTCGGCCGCGCCCCATTTGGCCATGGCTTCCATGTCCATCTGCTGCGAAAACGCGGCGATCGGCAACAGGCCCAACAATCTCGTCCATCTGCGCATGCGGATTTCCTCCTGGTCCTTCTCGACGCGCAGGATCCGGGAAAACCGGCTCACGACTCTGATGAGCCGGTTCTCGCGCGTTTCACGCGTTCGACTTAATGCCCGCGTGATTGACGCGGCGGAGGCGCACGCCACAATGGCGCGTGGACGACCATCACCCGAATGAATCACCGTCCCCCGGAGAGGTCACCCGGCTGCTGCAGCGCTGGGCCGACGGCGATGCCGCGGCCCTCGAGTCGCTGTGGCCGCTGGTGTACGACGACATCCGCCGGCTCGCGCGCCGGCAGATGTCGCGCGAGCGTGCCGATCACACGCTGCAGGGCACGGCGCTCGTGAACGAGGCGTTCATCCGGCTCTCCGGCCAGCGCGTGCTCGAGTGGCACAACCGCGAGCAGTTCCTGTCGCTGGCCGCGCAGATCATGCGTCGCGTGCTCGTGGATCATGCGCGCCAGCGCGGTGCGCAACGCCGCGGCGATGGCGCGCAGCGCCTGAGCCTGCACGACACGCAGGCCGCGCTCGAAGTGGACGCGGCGCAGGCGCTGGACGCAATCAACGACGAGCGCGTGGACCTGCTCGCGATCGACGCCGCGTTGTCGCGCTTGCAACAGATCGACGTATCGCAGGGCCGCATCGTGGAGCTGCGTTACTTCGGCGGGCTCACGCTCGAGGAGACGGCCCGCGTGGTCGGGATCTCCCTGGCCACCGTGAAGCGCGAATGGGCCATGGCGCGCGCCTGGCTGCGACGCGAGCTTTCGCTGGCCGGGCACTGACGGGAATCCGCGCCGCGTCTTACATCGCAACGCGTCGGCGCCGCGAGTTGATGCCGCCAACCCGGGTGCGCCCGAATCCAGTTGAAAATCGCGGCGTGATGCAGGCGCCGGGATGACCCTGCGCCATGCGGTTGTTTTCATGAGACGGCAATCGTTCACGCGTCCCTGGGCAACTGTCTTACATCGCAATCCCGTCCGCGGCCCCGTAATGCCCGTCTCACTCACCGGGGGCCAGCATGAACCTGCATCAAGTCGAAGAGCTGCTGCTGCAATCGCTCGAACACGAGCGCGGCGGCGTCAAGATCTACCAGGCCGCGGTCGACGCCGCGCGTCGTCCGGACCTGAAGGGCGAGTGGTCCAAGTACCTGCGTCAGACCGAGGAGCACGTGCGCGCGCTCACGCAGGTGTGCGAGGTGTTCGGTACCGATCCGTTCGCGCAGACGCCGGGCACGATGATCGTGCGTGCCAACGGCACCGCGTTGCTGCAGGCCATCGAGGCTGCGAACGCCTCCGGCGATCCCGCCGCCGCGCAGATCGTGGCCGCGGAGTGCGTGGTGCTCGCGGAGACCAAGGATCACCTCGACTGGGAGCTGCTGGGCGAAGTCGCCAGGGAATTGCCCGACGGCGCGCAAAAGCAGGCATTGCTCGAGGCGTACGAACGCATCGAGGACGAGGAAGACGAGCACCTGTATCACACGCAAGGCTGGTGTCGCGAGCTGTGGCTCGAATCGCTGGGCCTCGAGGCCGAACTACCGCCGGCGGAAGAGAAGCAGGACGTGACCACGGCCGCCGAGGCCCAGCGCGCCAAAGAAACGCGCCAGCCGAGGCACTGAGCGATGGCGAAGAAGCAGACGCCGCGCGGCAATGCGCGCAAGACCCAGAACCGTAAGCCGGCCGTTCGCCCCGCCCGCAATCCCGGGCCCGGCCGCTCATCGGCGCGTTCCACCGTCAGCGGCCCTTCGAGCAAGCCGCCGCGCCTCGATCCGGATGACGTCGTCGCGCGCAAGATGGCCGCGGCCGGCGAGCTTGCGGAGGCCATGCCGGAAAATCCCACCAAGGCCGGCGAATATGGCGATGCCGCGCGCGAGCCGCAAGAGGGCGCGCATCACGCGCCACGCGATCCTTCCGCCACCGGCAGCACGCTTACCGAGAGCAATCCATCACCCAAAGTCGGCTCGGGTGCGCCACCCGTGGGGTTCAACGCGACCAATACGCCGCTCGACCGCGTGCGCGCGGATCCGGCGAACCGCTTCCTCACGACCAACCAGGGCGTGCCGGTCGCTGACAACCAGAACTCGCTCAAGGCGGGGCTGCGCGGGCCGGCGTTGCTGGAAGATTTCATCCTGCGCGAGAAGATCACGCACTTCGATCACGAGCGCATTCCCGAGCGCGTCGTGCACGCGCGTGGCTCGGGGGCGCATGGATACTTCGAGTGTTACGAGCCGCTCACGAAGATCACGCGTGCCTCGGTGTTTTCCGAAGCCGGCAAGCGCACGCCGGTGTTCGTGCGATTCTCCACCGTGGCCGGCGAGCGCGGATCCACCGACACCGCGCGCGACGTGCGCGGCTTCGCGGTGAAGTTCTACACCGACGAGGGCAACTGGGATCTCGTCGGCAACAACATCCCGGTGTTCTTCATCCAGGATGCGATGAAGTTTCCCGATCTCGTGCACGCGGTCAAACCCGAGCCGCATCACGCCATGCCGCAGGCCGCGAGCGCACACGACACATTCTGGGATTTCGTCTCGCTGATGCCGGAGTCCGTGCACATGCAGATGTGGATCATGTCGGACCGCGCCATACCGCGCAGTTACCGCATGATGCAGGGCTTCGGCGTGCACACTTTCCGCATGGTCAACGAACGCGGCCAGAGCGTGTTCGTGAAGTTCCACTGGAGCCCGCTGCTGGGCACGCATTCGCTCGACTGGGATGAGGCGGTGAAGATTTCCGGCGCGGACCCGGACTTCCATCGCCGCGACCTGTGGGAGGCCATCGAATCGGGCAACTATCCCGAATACGAGCTCGGTCTGCAGGTCTTCACCGAGGAGCAGGCCGAGAAGTTCAGCTTCGATGTGCTCGATGCCACCAAGATCGTCCCCGAAGAACTGGTGCCGGTGCGGCCGGTGGGGCGCATGGTGCTCAACCGCAATCCGGACAACTTCTTCGCCGAGACGGAGCAGGTGGCGTTCTGTACGGCGCACATCGTGCCGGGCCTCGACTTCTCCAATGATCCGCTGCTCGCGGGACGTATCCATTCGTACGTCGACACGCAGATAACGCGGCTCGGCGGACCTAACTTCCACGAGATCCCGATCAACACGCCGATTGCGCAGGCACACAACAACCAGCGCGATGGTTTTCATCGGCAGACCATCAATCGTGGCCGGGTTTCGTATGAGCCGAATTCGCTCGCCGGCGGCTGCCCGTTCCAGGCGGGCAAGGCGGGCTTCACGTCGTTCCCGGAACCCATCCAGGAAGACAAGGTGCGCGGCAAGCCGGAGAAGTTCGCCGACCACTACACGCAGGCGGCGCTGTTCTACCAGAGCCAGACGCCGATCGAACAGGCGCACATCATCCGCGCGTTCCGCTTCGAGCTGACCAAGGTGCAGGTGCCGGCAATTCGCGCGCGCGTGGTGTCGCAGCTGCTGAACGTGGACGAGGGGTTGGCGGCCGCCGTCGCTGCGGGTCTCGGCATCGAACTGCCCGAACCGCAGGAAGCAGTGATGCCGCGGAACAATCGGCCCGAGGTGAAGCAGTCGCCGCCTCTCTCGTTGTTCGCACGCCCGGGTGATGGGGGCATTCGCACGCGCCGCGTGGCTCTCCTGGTGGCCGACGGTGTGGATGTCGCCGGTGCACAGGCTATCCATGCCGCGCTGCTCGCCGAAGGGGCCGTGCCACGGTTCGTGGGTGCGCGCCTGGGTCCCGTCAGTGGCGCAGGGGGTGAGACGCTCGACGTGGAAATCACGCTCGAGGCATCACCCTCGGTGATGTACGACGCGACGGTGTTGCCGGACGGCGAGCCCGCCATGCAAACGCTTGCCAACCTCGGACAGGCGCTTGAATTCGTCAAGGATACCTACCGGCACTGCAAGCCGCTGTTCGCCGTGGGCGCGGGACGCCTGCTGCTCGACGCGGCGAAGGTGCCGCCGAAACTACCCGATGGCAATCCGGACCCTGGATTGTGGGTCGGGTCACACGATCAGGTCATGCGTTCACTGGTTGCGGCGATCGCCAAACATCGTCATTTCGAGCGGCAGACCGATCCACCGAGGGTGTGAAGGACGCGACGCGGAGAGCAGACATGCATGCCAAGATGCAACAACCGCCGGGTAGCGAGGCGGAGCTCGACCCCAAGGCGGACCATGGCGAAGAGAGTTACCACGGCACGGGCAAATTGACGGACCGCGTGGCCATCATCACCGGCGGGGACAGCGGCATCGGCCGCGCGATTGCGATCGCGTACGCGCGCGAAGGTGCGGATATCGTGGTGAGTTATCTCGATGAGCACGACGACGCGACGGAGACCGCGCGCTGGGTGCGCGAGGCGGGGCGGCGTTGCCTGATGATTCCTGGTGACGTGGGCCGGGTACAGCATTGTCGCGAGATCGTGAAGAAGACCATCGATGAGTTCGATCGCCTGGACATCCTGGTCAACAACGCGGCGTTCCAGATGTCGCACGAGTCGCTCGACGAGCTCACGGAAGAAGAGTGGGTGCACACGTTCAACGTGAACATGCACGCGCAGTTCTTCCTGACGAAGGCGGCGTTGCCGCACATGAAGAGGGGCGCGGCGATCGTGAACACCACCTCGGTCACCTCGGACAAGGCGTCGCCGCATCTCGTCGCGTATGCAGCGTCGAAGAGCGCGATTGCGACGTTCACGGCGGCGTTGGGGCAGATGCTCGCGGAGAAGGGGATCCGCGTGAACTGCGTGGCGCCGGGGCCGATCTGGACACCGCTGATCCCGTCGACGTTTCCGCCGGAGAAGATCAAGGAGTTTGGCAAGAACGTGCCGATGAAGCGGCCGGGGCAGCCGAAAGAGGTGGCGCCCGTGTACGTGTTCCTGGCCTCGGACGACGCGAGCTACGTGACCGGCGCCTTGTACCCCGTGACCGGCGGCACCCCGATGCTGTAAAGGGGGCAGCCCCCGTTTCCTAGCAAACGGGGGCTGCCCCCTATATCCGCTTCGCCGAGCGTGCCATGCCGGCGAATACGCTGTCGGCGAGGCCGGCAGGAAAGACGCGCGGCAACTCGTCCGCGACGCGGCTGACTACCGCGGCCGTTCGCGATCGCATCTCGTCGATCAGCGTGGCGGCCTCCGCGCCGAGTCCGAGCTTCTGCCCCAGTAGCTCGAAGTGCCGGCGTTGCAGGCTGGCGAGGTGGTACCGCGGTCGCTCGCCCGGCAGCGCCATGGCGAGCCTGGCCTTTTCATACGGGAGCTCGTTGGCGCGTTTGCCGATCACGGGCCAGGCCGACAGCACGTCGTAGAGGGGAGTAAGCCGGAACTGCCCGCCCGCGAGGATGCGGATGCTGAAGTTCTTGGCATGCCCGTCGGTCGCGGCGAGCAGATAGAAAAGCAGCTGCGACCTGAACAGCGTCACGAGGTCGGCGGCCGCTTCGGCGGAACCGCGCAGCACGCGCGCCATGTCGAGCACGCCGGGCCCGCCATCCGCCTGGTACTTGCGCTCCCACGGCGTGCCAGTGGCCTGCGCGAAATCCTCCTGCATGAGCCGCAGCCAGTATTTGCCCGAGGAGTGCAGCTGCCGGTCGAAGCGTTCGACGATGAGGACCTTGCCTTCCCCGAACGCGCCGATCTCGCAATTCGCCACCGGCAGGTCGAAAGCCGCGGCAATGCGCGCGCACAGCCACTCGTTCTCGACCGACGTGCGCATGTCGGCCTGCCGGTTGCCGACGAGCCCGAGCGGCAGCTTGAAGATGTGCGTGGTGGGTGTGGATCCCAGCGGGCGACACCAGCGGCCGTGGTGCCGCAGGAATGCGGTCTTCTCCTGCACACCAGCGATGGAGATGCGGAACTCGTCTTCCTCGCGCAGCAGCGTGTCGGGAGTCGAAGTGACGCCGGCCAGCTCGCGTTCGATGTCCGCGTCGTCGAGCGCAGTCGACTCGATGCGACGGATGTCAGCGGGTGGATGATCCGCGGGCAGGATCTGCACGGCGCCGACGCAATCTCGACCGATCGCGGCGAGCAGGTCGAACGCGTTGCGCGAGTCGGCCTGGAACCGCTGCTGGAGCCGGCGCCGGATCGGCTCGCTGTCGGGCAGCAAATTATCGAAGTAGGCCTGGACCGCCGCGCCCTTGTGAGGCGCACGCGTGGCCGTGATCGGCAGCGACAGCGAGAGCGGTCGCGACTCGGGCGAATCGAGCCACGACGCATCGTATTGAAACTCCATCGCGCCGCGCGCGGGCAGACGCCAGTGACCGACCCGCGCGCCGTTGGCCCAGACGGCAAGCTCGCGGACCCGGCGGCGGCTCGGCATGGATTACCACTCGGCCTTCGACTTCGGGGCGGAGCGCTCTTCGATACGCATTTCCAGGCCGAGCACGTTGAGCAGCGCGATGAGTTGATCGACGGTGAGCGTTTCGGCGCGGGACTCCAGCACCGAGAGGCGGTTCTGGCTCAGCCCGAGGCGCGACGCGACCTGCTCCTGCGTGAGCTTGAGATGTCGACGACGCGCGGCGAGGGTGGCGCCGACCTGGGTGGCCGTGGTGACGGGGTGCATGCGGCTTATCCGTGATAAGGATATGCGCAATATATCCGTTAAAAGGATAAACGCAAGTTATCTGTATCACAGATACCCACACCCTCTCTTATATATGTGGCGGCTGCCAGGCGGGTCCCGGGGCGGGGCGAGTCAGGCGAAGTCTTCCCGCGTCAGCGTCCGGTTGATCCCGAACGCCGCTCGCGCCCCCTCGGCCGCCGCAACGATGGTGAGTTGCACGTCGCGGATGATGTTACCGGCCACGAACACGCCGGGGACGCTGGTCGCCTCGTACTCGCCGCACATCACGCCGCCGTTGCGCCCGAACTTGCAACCGAGGGATTCGGCCAGCTTCGACTGGTGGCGCGAGGGCGTGTCGAAGAACATTGCATCGCGCGCCAGCCGCTCACCGCCGCGGAACACCACGGTGCGCAACCGCCCGCGCGAACCCTCCAGCGACTCGATGCGTTTCTCGACCAGCCGGATGCCGTGCCGGTCGAGCAGCTTGCGGTGCGGCGCCGGGAACCCCGCGGCGCCGTCCGTGCAGAGCACCAGGTCGCTCGTCCACGCGCTCATGGCACGCGCCATCTCGAAGCCGCGCTGACCGCGCCCGTAGGCCAGCACGGCCCGGTCGCGCATCTCCCAGCCATCGCAATACGGACACTGGAACACACTGCGGCCAAACATCTCGTCGATGCCCGGGATGCGCGGCACGATGTCGAAGACGCCGGTCGCGATGAGCAGCTTGCGACACTGCACCTCGCGCCCATTGGCGAGCCGCACGGCAAAACCTTCGCGCACGCGCCGCGCGGTGCAGACTTCCTGCGGCAGGTAGTGAACACCCGGGTAGCGCCGCACCTCGCGGCGGCCGAGCGCGAGGAACTCCTGCGGCGACATGCCGTCGCGCGATAGATAGGCGTGCATCTCCTTCGACGCCCAGCTGCGCGGTGTGCCGGTGTCGCAGAGCAATACATCACGACGTGCGCGCCCCAGCACCAGCGCGGCCGACAACCCGGCCGGCCCCGCACCGGCGATCACCACGTCGAAGGTGGTCGGCTTCGTCGTTTTGCGCATGTTCGGTTTACGCACGTCGCTGCTCTCTCAGGCCGCGCGCGAGCTCTTCGAGGATCATCAGCAACCCCGGCACGAGTAATACCAGCACGATGTTTCTCCACGCATCGGGCAATGGCTGGGCCCGCAACGCGAGCGTCCAGCGCGGCTGCACCACCACGTCCCAATGCATCACGATGACCAGCGCCAGCGCGAACACCGGCAACATCTCCAGGTGACTGTGGATCATCTGCTCGATCGGCGCGATGTGGCGCCGCGGCTGCGCGTAGCTCGTGTCCCACAACGACACCGCGGAATGCGCGAGCACAGACAGGGTCATGAGCAGCAGCAGCGACGTGCTCACCTCGAGGAACAGTGCGAGCACGATGGGAATCGCGATGACTAGATAGAGCACGAGATGCAGCGCGGATTCCCGCGGGCCGGCGGTGCGCTGGATCAGCGTGCGGCGATGGCACAGCCAGTCGCCGAATCCCGCGAGCAGCCACAGGGGCAGGGCGATCGCCAGCAGGACGATCATCGATGGCGCCCCGGCCGACAGCCGCTCGGGAAGAACTGGCGGAACCGCGCGATCCGACGTGGGTCGACCCCAGCATGAATCCACTGATCTCCGGAACCGCTGCCAGCGTCCTGTCCGCCGCCGTGCTCGCGTTGTGCGGTCATATCGAGAACCGCCGGCCCGCGGGGCCGCTCAACGGTCCAAGCCAGTGGGTGTTTGGCAGGCACGCGGCGCGCATCCGCAAGCCGAGCGTGCGCCACACGCTCACGGGCCTCGCCATCCACCATGCGACGGCCACGGGCTGGGCATTCCTGCACGAGCGGTCGTTCGGCAAGGACAAGGAGCAGCAGCCGCTAGCTACCCGGCTGTCGCGGGCCGCGGTCACGGCGGCGGTCGCCAACGTGGTCGATTTCCAGCTCACGCCGCAGCGGTTGCAGCCCGGCTTCGACCAGCAGCTGTCCCGCAAGTCCCTGCTGGCCGTGTACGCGGCATTCGCCATCGGTCTCGCGCTAGTCGGACACCAGCGGCGCTGAGCGGATCGGGGCCTCCGGCGCAAGCGCCGGCACGGCTTCGTCATCGCCGGCATCGTGCCGCTCGAGCGCCTTCGACGCCGGGCCATTGAGCACCACGCCATCGGGCGCGAAACGCGATCCATGGCAGGGGCAATCCCAGCTCTTCTCCACGTCGTTCCACTGCACCACGCAGCCGAGATGCGTGCAGGCGGCGGAGAGTTCGTGGAAGCGGCCGTCGTTGTCACGGTACACGGCGAGCAATCCCAGGCCGTCGCGCACGATGGCGCCCGAGCCCAGTGGAATCTCGCGTCGCTCCTTGACCTCGCCGCGGCCTATCCAGTCCTTGACCAGGTGGCCGAGCACATTGGCGTTCTCGTCGATGAACGAGCCCGCGGCCTGCAGGCTCTTGCGCGAGGGATCGTAGAGCTCGGCCCAGGGATTGGCGCGGCCCTCGATGAGATCCCGGAGGATCAGTCCACCCAACGTGCCGTGCGTCATGCCGTTGCCGGAATCGCCCGTGACCACGTAGATGTTCTTGTCGCCGGGGTTGCGACCGATGAACGCGAGCCCGTCGATCGGCTCCATGACCTGTCCGGACCAGCGGTATTTCACGTCTCCGAGACCGTCGAAATGATTGCGCGCCCACTCGGTGAGCCGCGTGAAATGCGCCGCGGGTTCGTCTTCCTGGCCGGTCTTGTGATCCTCGCCGCCGACGATGAGCACCTCGCCACCTTCGATGTTCCGCACCAGTCGCACGTAGTGGTACGGGTCTTCGAGATCCCAGAGCAGCACCGGCGGGAACGCGCCGGTGGGCACGCTGAATCCCACCACGTAGGTTCGATACGCGGCTTGCTTGGTATGCATCTTCACGCGATCGATGAACGGCGTGTTCGTGGCCACGATGACGTGGCGCGCGCGGATCTGTCGGCCACCCTCGAGGTTGACCGTGGCGATCTCGCCCTCGTCGACACCCACCGCCTGCACTCCGGTCTCGATGAATCCGCCGCGCGCCGTGAAATCGCGCGCCAGTCCCTGCAGGTACCGGCCGATGTGGAACTGCGCCTGGCGCGGGAAACGCAGCGCGGGTCCGCTGAAGCGCACGCCGGGAATCTCGAGGCGGTCGATCGGGACGATGTCGGTGAAGCCGGCGTTCAGCGCGGCTCCACCCTCGCGGTGCAGCAGGTCGAGCTGCTCGGCATCGGAGGCGAACAACACGCCGTCGACGCGTTCGAAGTCGCAGTCGATCTCCGCTTCGCGCACGATGCGTTCGATGGTGTCGATGGCCGCGCGGTGGCTTTGCGCAGCGAGTTTCGCGCCATCGACGCCGAACAGCTTCTCGAGTGTCAGGAAGCGGTCGTCGAGCACGGCCGTCAGGTGCGCGGTGGTGCGGCCGCTTTCCCCGGCGCCGATGTCGTACGCATCGATCACCTGGACGTCGTGGCCTTCGCGCCGCAGCAAGTACGCGGCCGTGAGGCCCGCGATGCCGGCGCCAATGACGCAGATGTCACATTGCTCGCGGGCCCTGCGGTCCGGGGGCAAGGTGGGCGTGGTCTCCTGCCAGACGGAGACGGTCTCGAATCCATTGCGGTGCATGCGAGGGATTAGGCGCCGATCCCGGGAATACCGGCAGACCCATCTCACAGACAAGTGGCGTCACAACCGTCCTACGTGGCCAGCGCCCGGTGGTCACCGGGAACGCAAAACCAGCGTGTAACCCGCCAGATTCACGGCCACGAGGATGCCCATGATCATGAACTGCGTTCCGCGCGTGAGTCCCGCGGGGTAGATGAGCGGCCCGAGGTAGTGGGTGATGAACCCCTCGCCATAGGTAGTTTGGCCGGCGAGCTCGCGAAAATGATTCTCGAGCGGCGTCAGCGGGCAGATGCGGCCGCTGGCCTCGATCCACACACCCCAGGCCAGCGCCGGCACGTGGAGCCAGGCCAGCCAGCGCCTCCACAACACCAGCAAGGAGCCGAGCAGGGCAAACAGGATGAACAGGAAATGGAACGCCATGACGGCGTCGGCTGCCCATGCGAAACGCATGGGTCGCGAGTCTAGCTGAGCGCGGGATTCGCCGTGGATTCCAGGATGTCGAAGTAGCCCACGA
The DNA here is from genome assembly GCA_035279135.1 of Steroidobacteraceae bacterium. Lineage (GTDB taxonomy): Bacteria > Pseudomonadota > Gammaproteobacteria > Steroidobacterales > Steroidobacteraceae > CADEED01. Next base: position 15,707 of record DATEII010000108.1, on the reverse strand, counting down.
GGTTTCCCTGGTGATCGATCCAGAGCCGGTGATTGCCGGGCTGCAATCTTTCGCCGTCGGCGAGGTGCAGCGCGGAGAAGGCGTCGAGTATCAGGTCCGCGTGGCTGCGGTCCGCGGCCTCGTGGTCCGCGATACAAAGGGCGGCGCCCACGAGATCTCCGAAGAGATCCTTGCGCACGAGCCATAGAGACATGAGGGTTTCCCTGTATTTAGTTAGGGCGCACCTTATCGTCGCGCATGCGCCGGCGCAACGAGCGCAGTCCTACATCCGCCGCGGTGACGAGCGGAAGTGTGTTCACCTGGGTTAACCGCCAGCCCCCGAACCCCGGCCGCCGGGAACGACGGCCGGGGGATTCCACTCATCGACGATGGCGCCAGCCGAGGCGCGCGGCCTCCGCGTGACCCCGCGGATCGCCGAACCAGCCGCGGTGATCCTCGCCGCCGCGACTCTGCGAGCCGCCGCGCACGCTGCGACCACCCCGATCGTCCCCATCGTCGTGGTCGCTGGCGAAGCGGCCTTGCTCGTCGCGCTCGCGACCGCCGCCGCCCATCGAGCCGCCGCGACTGCCACGGTCATCGTCGTCCTGGCTCATGAAACGCCCGTGGTCGTCGCGCTCGCGATCATTCCCGCGATCTCCCAGGTAACCGCCACGTCTCCCGCGGTCGTCGTCCTGCTCGTAGCGCGAACCGCGCGATTCGCCCCAGCGCTCCCGCGCCGCCTCCGCGTGGCCCTCCGAATCGCCGAACCACCCGCGGCCCTGGTTGCCGCCACGACCGCGTGAGCCGCGATCGTCCTCGTATCCGCCGCGACCACCGCCGCGTGAACCGCCGAAGTCGTCGTCGCCGCTGAAGCGACCGTACTCGTCGCGTTCGCGCCCACGGTCGTTGCCCCCACGGTCGTTGCCATAGTCGCCGCGGCCATACATGCCGCCCTGACTACCGCGCGAGCCGCCGCCGGCGTAATTACGATAGTCGTCCTGGTCGCGCTCGTATCCGAACTCGCCGCGTCCGCCGCGCGACCCCTGGTAATTGCGCTCCTCGTAGTCGCGTTCGCCGGACCCGCGGTCACCGAAGTTTCGGCCGCCGCCGTATTCGTCATACTGGCGACCGCCGCCGTAGTAGTCGCGGTTTTCACCTTCACTCATGAACCGGCCGCGGTCGTCGCGCGGAGGTTGTTGGCCGCGTCCGAAATTCTCGCGGCCGAAATTTTCGCGACCGTTGTCGTCGTCGTCGCGCCAGCGTTGCTGGTCACGCTGCTGTTGCTGATTGCGATCGTACTGGCCTGCCATAGCCGTCTCCTTTGCTCGTGGAATCCGGGATGGAGCAAGTTCCATTCCAGTCGCACGCCGTCCTCATCAAGGAATCGTCACGCGATTCGTGCACGCGGGCGGCTCGCGCAGATCGTTGCCACGCCGGATGAAGCCGGCAGGATCTGTGCGCGATTCCGACACGCGCCATCGCGTGATCCATTGATCTGCGTCAAACGCGCATGCGGCGCAATGCAATTTGTTCCGGTGCGAGTGCATCGATTGCGAAATCGCCGTGCACATCGCCGCTGTGACGCCACGCAGCGTGTGGCATGGACCTTGCTCCTTATCTCAGCTCCAGTTCCTTCCTTTCAAATGCTGGAGGACGACAGATGGCTAATCGGAATCAGGACTATTCCCAATCAGGTTCGCGCCGCGGCTCGCAGAGCTGGCGCGATGACGATGACAACAGCCGGGACGAGAGCCGCTCGCAGTTCGGCTCGCGCGATCGCGACAGCGACGAGCAGAGCGGATCCGCTGGCCGTTATTCGGGCTACGGAGATTTTGGTCGCGGCGAATACGGCGGTGGAAGGCCGGGTTGGAGCGGACAGGATCGTTATGGCCAGAGTGGTTATGGCCAGGGCAACTACGGCGGCTCGCAACGAGGACGCTCGGGCGAAGGCTCCGGCTCACGCGGTGGCTCTGACTACGGCTATGGCTACGGCGGTGGTGGCGAGTCGCAGCGGCGATATGGCCAGGGCAGCGGCAGCTACGGATACGGTGGCGGCCAGAGCTGGAACGAGCCCTACGGTGAAGGCCAGCAATATGGCGGCGGTGAGGGCTGGGGTGGCCAGCAAGGCCGGGGCGGTTCGCAGGGTTATCGCGGCTCGCAGGGCTCGCAGAATTACGGCGGCCAGCAGGGCTATGGCGGTGGCGGCATGGGCTACGGCGGGCAGGGCAGCTTCGGTGGCGAGAGCAGCCGCCAGGGCTATTTCACTGGCGAGAGCAGCGGCCAGGGTTACGGAGCCTCACAGGGCTACGGCGGCTCGCAAGGTTACGGTGGCTCGGGTGGCATGGGCTATGGCGGCCAGGGTTACGGCTACGGTTCGCAGCAGGGCTCGATGCAGCAGGGCGAACACCGGGGCAAGGGCCCGAAGGGATACCAGCGCAGTGACGAGCGCATCAAGGAGATGGTCTGCGAGCGGCTGCGCGATGATCCTTCCATCGATCCGAGCGAGGTGACGATCACGGTGCAGGGCGGCAAGGTCACGCTCGAAGGCACGGTAGATAGTCGCCAGACCAAGAACTCGATCGAGGAAATCGCGGAGCAGTTCGGCAGCCAGGAAGTGCAGAACAACCTGCGCGTCCAGCGTACCCAGCAGGGTCAGCAGGGCACGCAGTCTTCGGCCGAGATGGGAAAACAGGGTAAGAGCGCGGGCGACGACAACGCCGCCTCGAAGCAGAAACAACACTGACGAGACCGCCGTTGCGGGCCGACCACCCGCAACGGCGTCCTTCCCGCGGGTCGGCCTCGTCTGACCGGAACTCCAACACGTGCATGCGATCTTGTCTGGCAGCGCCGCCATGGGCTGTTTTGTCATCTTGCGTTGCATGAAGATCGCGCAGGTTTCACCGCTCGCGGAAAGTGTCCCTCCCAGGCTCTATGGAGGTACGGAGCGGATCGTGTCGTATCTCACCGAGGAGCTGGTGCGACAGGGCCACAAGGTCACCCTGTTCGCGAGCGGGGATTCGACCACCGCCGCGGAGCTGCACCCGATCGTCGACACCGCGTTGCGGTTCGACCAGCGCATCAAGGACCCGCAGGTCTTCAACTTGCTGCAGTTCGATGCGGTGCGGGACCGCGCGCACGAATTCGACGTGATCCATTTTCATACCGACTACCTGCATTTCCCGCTGGTCCGCGAGCTCGCGCTTCGCAATGTCGTGACCACGCTGCATGGCCGCCTCGACCTTCCGGGCTACCGTGAGATCTTCGCCCGTCACCGCAACGTACCGGTGGTATCGATCTCGGACCATCAGCGCAGGCCACTGCCGAATGCGAACTGGCAGGGCACCGTGTTGCATGGTTTGCCACGAAATGTCTGCCGCTTCCAACCGCGCCCGCGCGACGATTACCTCGCATTCCTCGGCCGGATCTCCCCGGAGAAGCGCGTCGACCGTGCCATCGAGATCGCGCGGCGCGCCGGCATGAAACTGCGCATTGCGGCAAAAATCGACGCCGCGGATCGCGAATATTACGAGACCGAGATCGAGCACCTGCTGTCCCAGCCGCACGTCGAGTACGTAGGAGAGATCGGGGAGCGCGACAAGTGCGAATTCCTCGGGCAGGCGCGCGCGCTGTTGTTTCCCATCGATTGGCCGGAACCCTTCGGGCTGGTCATGATCGAAGCGATGTCCTGCGGCACGCCGTGCGTGGCCTGGCGCGCGGGCTCGGTGCCGGAAATCATCAGCGAGGGCGAGAATGGCTTCATCGTCGATTCCATCGATGACGCGGTGCGCGCGGTGCGACGCCTCGACGCGATCGATCGCGCGCGCGTGCGTGCCTCGTTCGAGCAGGGCTTCCCGGTGGAACGCATGACGCGCGACTACCTCGAGATCTATCGCCGCCTGCCGATCCGGAGGGTGGGAAAGGCAGCGGCGGCCTGAGGGATGGCGGCCGATCCCAAACTACTCGGCGACGAGCCGCAGCAGCCGTTCTACATCGCGGCGCACGATTCGCTGGTCGACGAGCCGCCGCGCACGCTCAAGCACGGCGACACCTTCGCGCTGTTCGACCACTACGGTGACCTCGCGAGCCGTCGTGGCAACACGCTCGGCCTGTATCACAAGGACACGCGGCATCTGTCGCGTTTGAAGCTCACCGTGGAGCGCCGCAGTCCGCTGCTGTTGTCCTCGACGGTCCGCACCAACAACGCAGTACTCGACGTCGACCTCACGAACCCCGACATCCAGCATGGCGAGATGCTCGGTCTCGCCAAGGACACGGTGCACTTCACGCGCACCAAGTTCCTCTGGAACGGCGGCTGCTACGAGACCGTGACGCTGCGCAACTTCGGCGAGGCGCCGCTGCGGCTGCTGCTGGACTTCGACTTCGACGCGGATTTCGCCGACCTGTTCGAGGTGCGCGGCTTCAAGCGGCGCGCGCGCGGTCGCGTGACGGCCGCCGTGCGCGGCAAGGACGCGGTTCGATTCAACTACGCCGCGCTGGACGGCATTCCGCGCGTCACCGATATCTTCTTCGCGCCGGAGCCACGCGAGCTGCAGCCGCATCACGCCACCTTCGAGGTCGACCTGCCGCCCAAGGTGCACCGGTCGATCGTGATGTCCATCCATTGCTCGAACGGCGACAACTGGGGCCAGCGCCACGTATTGCGCGCCATGCGCGCGGCGCGGCGCGAGTTGCGCGATGCCACGCGGCGCGCCGCGGCGGTGCATACCTCGAGCGGACTCGTGAACGAGGTGTTGTGCCGCTCCATGGCGGACATCAGCATGCTGGTCACCGACAAGGAGCATGGCCCGTATCCGTACGCCGGCGTGCCGTGGTTCTCGACCGCATTCGGTCGCGACGGAATCATCACGGCCATGCAGCTGCTGTGGTTGTATCCCGCGCTGGGCCGCGGCGTGCTGCGGTTCCTGGCGGACTCGCAGGCCACCGAGCTCGACGCCGCACGCGACGCCGAGCCCGGCAAGATCCTGCACGAGACGCGGGCCGGTGAGCTCGCCAATCTCGGCGAGGTGCCGTTTGGTTGTTACTACGGTTCCATCGATTCGACGCCGCTGTTCGTGGCGCTCGCGGGCCAGTATTTCCAGCACACCGGCGACCGCGAGACCATCGACACGATCTGGCCCAACGTCCTGGCCGCGCTCGAGTGGATGCAACGTTACGGCGATTCAGATGGCGACGGCTTCCTCGAGTACCGCCGCCGCCGGGACAGCGGCCTCGTGAACCAGGGCTGGAAGGATTCGAACGACGCGGTGTTCCACGCCGATGGCCGGCTCGCCGAGGCACCGATCGCGCTCTGCGAAGTCCAGGGTTATGCCTATCTCGCGCTGACGTCGGCGTCCATGCTCGCGAGTGCGCGTGGCGAGGGGGAACTCGCGAGGCGGCTCGGCGCCCAGGCCGCTGCGCTGCGCGAGAAATTCGAAGCGCAGTTCTGGGACGAAGAGCTCGGCATGTACGCTCTGGCCCTCGACGGCGAGAAGCGCCCGTGTCGGGTGCGTACATCGAACGCCGGGCAGGTGTTGTTCACGGGCATCGCATCTCCTGACCGTGCGGCGCAGCTCGCCACGGTGCTCTCGTCCACGGAATTCCTCACCGGGTGGGGCATTCGCACGGTCAGCGAACGCGAGCGGCGTTTCAACCCGACCTCGTACCACAACGGTTCGATCTGGCCCCACGACAATTCGCTGATCGCGCTGGGGCTCGCGCGTTACGGTCATTCGGACCTGGCGGCGAAGCTCACGGGCGCGATCCTGGACGCCGCGATCCACATGGACCTGCGGCGCCTGCCCGAGCTCTACTGCGGCATGCGACGCCGTCGCGACAAGGGACCCATCCTCTATCCCGTGGCCTGCTCGCCGCAGGCCTGGGCCGCGGCGGCGCCGTTCGCGATGTTGCAGGCCTGCCTCGGCCTCGAGGTCGATGCCTCGCAACGCACGGCGCGCCTGCGTTATCCGCGCTTGCCCGAGCATTTACACACGTTAGAGATCCGCGGTCTTCCGATCGCGGATGCGTCGGTCGATCTCCTACTCCAGCGTCACGGCGAGGGCGTGGGTGTCAACATCACGCGTCGCAAGGGCGACGCGGAGATCGTCACGCTTCAGCGTTGACTCGCGCGGCGTAAGGTCGATCCCACGGACTTCGTTGGGATGCGCCGATGTAGTGGCCGCAGCCGCGGCGTGCAGGCTGTCCACTCAAATCCCAGTTCATCCCCGGCAAGGAGCGCCCATGAATTCCGAACGCCCATTCGCCATCGTCACCGGTGCCTCGAGCGGCATCGGCCTGGAGCTCGCTCGTGAGGCCGCCGAGCGCGGCTACGATCTGCTGATCGCGGCGGACCGTTCGCTCGACGAGCAGGCGGCCGCGCTGCGCGCGCACGGCGGCACCGTCGTCGCCGTCGAGACCGACCTGGCTACCCGCGACGGTGTGGACACCTTGTTTGACCACGTGGCCAGCCGGCGCGTCGACGCGCTGCTCGCGAATGCGGGCCATGGCCTCGGCAAGTCCTTCCTCGACCAGGAGTTCGCGGAGGTGCAGCACGTGATCAACACCAACATCACGGGCACCATCGACCTCATCCAGCGCGTCGCGAAGCAGATGCGCCGGCAGAACACCGGCAAGATCCTGATCACGGGATCGATCGCGGGCTACATGCCCGGCACGTTCCAGGCTGTCTACAACGGTACCAAGGCCTTCATCGATTCGTTCTCGTATGCCTTGCGCAATGAGCTCAAGGACACGGGCGTCACGGTCACCTGCCTGATGCCCGGCGCGACGGACACCGACTTCTTTGCACGCGCCGACATGCTCGACACCAAGGTGGGAACCGACGAAAAGGCCGATCCCGCCGACGTGGCCAAGTCCGGATTCGAGGCCATGGAGAAGGGCGAAGCCGGAGTGGTCGCGGGCGTCGGCAACAAACTGCGTGCGGCCCTCTCGAACCTCATGCCCGACACCATGCTCGCCGAGCAGCATCGCAAGATGGCCGAGCCGGGCTCGGCGCGTAACTAACTACTGGAGAACGCGAACATGGCAGAACGCACGACCCACACGCGCGGCGCCGATGCGCCGCTGACCGCCGCGAAGAATCCCGACGCGCGCGCCGCGGGGCTCGAAGCCGGCGACGACAGTGACGAGCTCGTCGGGCGCACCGTGAGCATCAACCGTTCGCGCCAGGAGCTCTATGACTTCTGGCGTGACTTCCGCAACCTCCCGCTGTTCATGGAGAACATCCAGAGCGTGACGATGGGCGACGGCGGCCGTTCGCACTGGGTGGTGCGGGGCCCGGCGAACAGCGAGCTCGAATGGGATTCCGAGATCATCGAAGACGTGCCGGGCGAAGTGATCGCCTGGCGCTCGGTCGAGGGCGCCGGCGTCAAGAACAGCGGCGCCGTGGAATTCCGCGATTCCACCAACGGGCGCGGCACCATCGTGAGCGTGACCATCGTGTACGACCCGCCGGGCGGCGCGCTCGGCAAGGCCTTCGCGAAAGTGTTCCGGCGCGAGCCGAGGATCCAGGCCCGCCAGGAGCTGCGGAGATTCAAGCAGATCATGGAATGCGGCGAGCTACCCACGGCGGCGATTTCGCCGGACGCCATTCTCGAGGAGGCCTGACATGCGAGCACTCACCTGGCAAGGCAAGCAGGACGTCCGCGTCGAGACGGTGCCCGATCCCGGGATCGTCAATCCGCGCGATGCCATCATCAGGATCACGTCGACGGCCATCTGCGGCTCGGACCTGCATCTCTACGACCACTACATCCCGGGAATGCGCGATGGCGACATCCTCGGCCACGAGTTCATGGGCGAGGTCGTCGACGTCGGCGGCTCGAACAAGAAGCTCAAGGTGGGCCAGCGCGTCGTGGTGCCATTCCTGATCGCCTGCGGTGACTGCTTCTTCTGCAAGAAGCAGCAGTTCTCGGCCTGCGACAACTCGAACCCGGCCGAGACCACCGACGCCAGCGAGATCGCGTATGGATACCCGATGGCCGCGGCTTTCGGTTATTCACACCTGACCGGCGGCTACTCCGGTGGCCAGGCGGAATACGCTCGCGTGCCGTTCGCGGACGTGGGGCCCATCGTGGTGCCGGACGGCATCGAAGACGACAAGGTGCTGTTCCTCTCCGACATCCTGCCCACGGGCTGGATGGCCGCGGACAACTGCGACATCGAACCCGGCGACGTGGTCGCCGTGTGGGGCTGCGGGCCGGTGGGCCTGTTCTCCGTGCAGAGTGCCTTCCTGTTGGGTGCGCATCGCGTGATCGCCATCGATCACCACCCGCGGCGGCTCGAGCTCGCCAAACAACTCGGCGCCGAGGTCATCGACTTCGAGCAGGTGAACGTGCGCGAGGCGCTCGCCGAGATGACCGGCGGCATCGGGCCCGATGCCTGCATCGATGCCGTGGGCATGGAGAGCCATGGCATGTCGCCCGACAACATCCTCGACCACGTGAAGGTGAAGACCTTCATGGCCACCGATCGCATCCACGCGCTGCGCCAGGTGATCCTGGCCACGCGCAAGGGCGGCCGCATTTCCATTCCGGGCGTCTACGGTGGCATGGCGGACAAGTTCCCGATCGGGGCGCTCATGGAAAAGGGCCTGCAGATCAAGAGCGGCCAGACGCATGTGCAGAAGTACATGCCGCAGCTGCTCGACATGATTCTCGACGGCAAGATCGACACGACCTTCCTGATCAGCCATCACCTCGATCTCGAGGATGCGGCGATCGGATACAAGAACTTCAAGGAGAAGCAGAACGAATACACCAAGGTGGTGCTGCGGCCGGGACTCGGCCAACGCGTCGCCGTGCACTGACGGCTAGCCGCGGGTCGCGACGATGACCGGCAACCCGGCGCTGCTGGAGCGGAACTGGACCTCCTGCTCCAACCATTGCCCGGAAGATGCTGCGCGCCAGGCCGACGCAGCACCCGGTCATCGAATGCGGCCCGCGGCGGTCTCTGTGATGGGGTGGTTTAACGCAGCTCGTCGTCTGGAGAAGTGATCAGCACGCAGGTGCACCCCGTGGCGCTCCATACGCGCTTGTCTGCGGTACCGGCTTCTGCGCGGTTGTAGTCACCCGGCTGGAGTTTGCGATCGTCGATCCACAATTCGCCATCGAGCAGATGCAGCTCTTCGACGCCCGCGTGAGCGTGCGGAGGGTAATCGATGCCCGGATCCAGGCGCACCAGCATGCTCACGCGCTTGTTCGCGTGATCCGTCGACAAAAGCTTGCAATAGATGCCTGGCGCAGGCTGTTCCCATTCGACCGCGTGGAACTCATCGGGCAACGGGATGACGTCCTCGACCGCAGCCCATCCTTCTTCGCCGACTCTCCTTGCCAGCCGTGACCACAGTGTTTGTCCGGTTGGCAGTCTCACGGGGAATCCTCGCCAGCCATGTGCTGCCCGGCGCCGTTGGCGGCGGCCGGGCGGGCTTCGACATTGTCAGGCTGACTCTTCTTGCGGGGATCGCGATGGCCCCGCTCGAGCGCGCGCGAGCGTGCCATGTTCATGATCCAGCTGATCACAGGGCCCCCGGATGGATCGAAATCCGGCGCGCGCAGCCAAATTTCGTAGAAGACTTCCAACGTGACTTCTTCGGCCGTTTCACGGTTCTGGGTGATGCGTTGCGCAAGGGACAAGACCATCGGGTGCGCGATGTCGAACAGCGTTCGAAGCGCCTTCGCGTCCTGGTTGGCAATGGCGCGCACTTGCGCGACCCAGGCACTTTCCGGGATGCGTCGTTTGGATCTGTCACGGTAGAGAAGGTCGCCGAGCGTCGCGGGCGGCGCCGTGTCGCCCGGAAAGTTACGCGGTGGGTGCGTCGACATGAGTCGCGATCTTGCCACGACCCGATGGGTATGCGGTGTCAGTGAATTCCTACCCGGGCATTATTTGGCCCCGGATCGCGACGAAGACAGGCCAACCGCGAGTGACGGCCGCGAAGTCGATGGTTTGCGCCACGTTTTCCTGTGTCGCCAGGTTTCGCCACCCGGCCGCGCTGACGGGGAGCTGGACGGACGCCACGGATTTCGACTGGGCGGCGTGTTTCAACGGGTATCGGTCGAATATCACGAGCACCGCCTCGTCTGCCGTCTCGCGCACGAACCCGCCGTAGGGTTCCGGCAATTCGAGTGCGCGGTACGTGCCCTGCGAATACAGCACGGCATGCTCGCGCCGATGTTCCAGGAGGATGCGCAAGAGCAGTAGTTTGACGGCACCGTCCTGCCATCGTGCGGCAAGCTGCTCGCAAGTCCCCGCCGGGTCGCGTTGCCAGTCTGCGAGCGTCTGGTCCAGCAGTGCCTCCCGGTGTGCGAAGTCCACCGGCCGGCGATTGTCCGGATCCACGAGGCTCAGGTCCCACAGCTCGGTGCCTTGATAGATGTCCGGCACGCCGGGCGTGGTGAGCTTCAGCGTGAGTTGAACCAGGCTGTTGCGCGCGCCCGCTGCGGCGAGCCGCCACGAGAAGTCCTGCAGCTCCGCGCGCAGAAGGTTCGACGCGAAGATGGCGGCGAGCAGCGACGCCAGCGCCTGCTCGAAGTCCTGGTTGGGTGCCGCCCAGCTGGTGTTCACGCGCGCTTCGCGGGCCGACTTCACCACGGTGGCGTGGATGCGATCCTGGTAGGTCTTCTGCTCCTCGGGGCTCATCGGCGACAACGGCCAGCTGCCGACCAGTGTCTGGAACAACAGGTACTCGAGATTGCGATCGCCGAGCGACTCGCTCTCGTGCGCCACCATGCCGCGCCACAGCGTGACATTGCGTGACCACTCCTCGGGCATCTCGGCCAGCGTTACCAGCCGCATGCGCACGTCTTCGCCGCGCTTGGTATCGTGCGTGGCGGTGGCAAGCAGGCCGTGCGGCGAGAGGCGCGCGCGGTTTTCGTTGGCGGCGTGGAATTCCTCGATGGGCGCGGACAAGGTGGCCGGCTCACCACCCACCTCGTTGTGCGAGATGAGCCGGTTGTAGCGGTAGAACACCGTGTCCTCGAGCCCCTTGGCCATGACTGGTCCGCTGAGCTGCTGGAACTTCATCGCGCAGCGCAGGGCGGCGTGCCGGCTGTAGCCGCTGCGCGGCGTCGCGACCAGGTCACCGGTGAGCAGCGCATCGAGGAAGTCGAATACGCTGGGGTCGACGTCGCGCTCGAGCCGGCGCGCGCGCCGGATGGCCTCGGCGATGCGCGCGCGATCGGTTTCGGGCAGCGGCGTGCGCGGATCCAGGTAGGTGCGATAGACCGGGAAACACGCGATGGTGGCGCGGATCGCGCGCCGGATCAGGTTGCGCGTGAAGTCCGCGGTGCGCGGGTTCTGCCGTGCCACGCGCGCGGTGTCGCGCGCCAGCACGTTGAGCTCGCTGGCCATCTCGTGGCGCAGGATGCGGGTCTTGCACTCGCGCACCAGCGCCTCGAACGGTTGCCGTTCGCCGGTGTGTTCCTCGAAGGCGCGCGTCAGCGCGGATTCCCCCTCGGGATGCGTGAGCAGGCGCAGCGCCTGGTTGGCGAACTCGTAGCCCGTGGTGCCTTCCACCGGCCAGTCGGGTCGCAGGTCCTCGTCGGCCGCGAGGATTTTCTCGACCCAGATCCAGAACGGCCGCGAGGCACCGTCGCTTTGCAGCGCCAGCGCGCGCAGCCGTTGCAGGTACTCGGCCGGATCCAGCAGCCCGTCGATGTGATCGATGCGCAGCCCGTCGAGCACGCCCTCGCGCAGCAGGCTCGCGACCAGCTGGTGCGCATGCTCGAAGACTTCCGGCAGCTCGACGCGCAGCCCGGCGAGATCGTTGATGTTGAAGAACCGCCGGTAGTTGATGTCGTCGCCCGCGACGCGGAAGTGACTGGCACGCCAGTATTGCTGGCGAATCAGCGCATCGAGCTCGCGACGAGAGGGGTCGTGCTCGCCGTTGAGCCGCGCGAGGCGGAAGTTCAGCGAGTCGCGCGCGGTGTTGTCCGTGCTGACCACCGTGGCCAGCTCGGCCTTGAGCTCCTGCGCGCGGCGTCCCACCTGCGGGCGGTACTCCGCGATGGACGCGAATTCATCGCCGAGACGCTCGAGCAGCGGGTGGCCGGTGCCGAGCACCGTGGCGTAATGCGTCGGGTGGATGGGTAGTTTGTGCGTGTCATAGGCCCACACCGCGAACTCGCCGGCTGCCTCGTCGAACTTCAGCACCAGCTTGCCGTCTTCGAGCGTGCGCCCGTATTGCTCGCCGAGCACGGGGATCAGCAGCTTTTCGCTGAGGTAATTCGCGGCCGGCTTCCAGTCGATGTCGAACCAGCCCGCGAAGCGCGAGCCCGGTCCCCACTCGAGCACGTCGAGCCACAACGGGTTGTCCGCGCCGCCCACGCCCATGTGGTTGGGCACGAAGTCGAGGATCTGGCCGAGTCCGTTGGCGGCGAAGGCCTCGACCATGGCGGCGAAGTCCCGTGCGCTGCCGAGCTCGGGATTCAGCTGGTCGTGCGCGACGATGTCGTAGCCATGCGTGCTGCCCGGGCGCGCGCGCAGGTAGGGCGAGGCGTAAACGTGGCTGATGCCGAGCCGCGCGAGGTAGGGCGCGAGGCGCGCGGCCGCGGCGAAGCCGAAGTCGCGCGTGAACTGCAGCCGGTAGGTGGCGCGCGGTGTTTGCATCAATCCCCCAGCGTCCAGCGCACCGACCAGGGGCCGAGCTCGGTCTCGCCCGGTGTCGGTCCCTCGTGCCAGAGCACGCGGCCGCGCTCGAGCGGGAAGTGGCAGGCGGCATCGGAGAGGTTGGCCGCCAGCGTGAGGCGCCGGCCGGCGCCCGCCGCCCAGCTCGCGAGCACGGCATTGGTGCCCATGATGCCGGTGTGTGCCGCGCGGCGGATGTCGCGCAGCAGCGGCTGGATGCTGGCGCGCCGCACCGCGAGCAGCTTGCGATACCAGAGCAGCCAGTCGCCATTACCCGGCAATGCGAGCTCGCTCCAGTCGAGCTTCGAGCGCTCGAAGGTCGCCGGGTCCTGCGGATCGGGAATCTTTCCCTCCCGCGCGGCTTTGGCAAACTCGGGCATGCGCGCGAATTCTTCGCGCCGGCCCTTGCGCACGGCTTCGGCAAGATCACCGTGGAAATCCGTGAAGAACAGGAACGGCTGGCGCGCATTCCATTCCTCGCCCATGAACAACATGGGGATCTGCGGCGCGAGCAGGTAGACCGCCGCGATTGCGCGCAGCTTCTCGTGCGACGCGAGCATGCCGAGCCGCTCGCCGAACGCGCGGTTGCCCACCTGGTCGTGGTTCTGGATGAAGGACACGAACGCGGTGGGCGGGAGGTGCGTGCTGGTCTCGCCGCGCGCGCGCTGGCGGAAGCGCATCACCTCGCCCTGGAACGCGAAGCCTTCGCCGATCGCGCGTGCGGTCAGCGCGGTGTCGTCGAGGTATTCCTCGTAGTAAGCCGTGTGTTCACGCGTCGCGGCGACGTGAAGCACGTGGTGGATGTCGTCGTTCCACTGTGCCGAGTAGGCGCGCGGCGTGCCGTCGGTACGCCGTTCGAGGTGCCGCGACTCGTTGTCCTCGTTCTCGAGCACCAGGTGCACCGGCCGCTCGGTGATCTCGTCGCGCACGCGCGCGGCGATCTCGTCGAGCAGGTGCGTGGCGCTGTCGTCGGCGATGGCGTGCACGGCATCCAGGCGAAGCCCGTCGAGCCGGTACTCGCGCAACCAGAACAGCGCGTTCTCGACGAAGAACTGGCGCACGGGCTGCGAGTCGGCGCCGTCATAGTTGAGGCCCGCGCCCCAGGGTGTCTTGTGTCTGTCCGTGAAGAACCGCGGTGCATAGCCGTGCAGGTAGTTACCTTCGGGTCCGAAGTGGTTGTAGACCACGTCGAGGAACACGGCGATGCCGCGCGCATGCGCCGCATCGATGAGCGCGACGAAATCCTGCGGGCTGCCATACGAGGCGTCGGGTGCGTAGGGATATACGCCGTCGTAACCCCAGTTGCGCCGGCCCGGAAAATCGCTGAGCGGCATGATCTGCAGCGCGGTCACACCGAGGCCCGCGAGGTGATCGAGCTTTTCGATGGCGCCGCGGAACGTGCCCTCGGGCGTGAAGGTGCCCAGGTGAGTTTCGTAGAGCACGACGTCTTCCCAGGCGCGGCCGGTCCACGGCACCTCGAAACGGAAGCGGCGCGTGTCTATCCACTGGCTCGGCGCGTGTACATCCTCGGGCTGGTAGCGAGAGGCGGGATCCGGTACCACGCGCCCATCCGCCAGCCGAAAACCGTAGCGCGTGCCGTCGTGCGCGTCGGAAGCATCGACGATGTGCCATCCCGCGTCCGTGCGCTTCATGACACGCGCGTCCCCGTCGATGATCAACTCGACGCGCGACTGCGCCGGGGCCCAGAGCCGGAACGATGCGCCGCCTCCCGCAAGCGCGGTGGGGCCGTGCGAGTAGGTGGCGCGCGGCGCCAGGGGCGCGGCGCTGGCCATCACTCCGCTCCGTAGAGCTGGAGCAGCAGCAGCGAGCGCGCCGTGACGCCGTAGACGTCACCGCGCGCGAATTCGGTCTTCTCGAGTTTGCCTTCGACGTTGGTGTCGATGAGCAGGCGCCATCGGCCATCACCCGCATGTTCGGGCAGCGTGAAGTTCACGAGATCGTGGTGCGCGTTCAGCACCAGCAGCAGCGTCGCGTCGATGCCGCGCTGGCGCAGGCCCGAGGGTTGCGCGCGGCCGTCGAGCAGCATGCCGAAGCACTGCATGCGCGCATCCGACCAATGGCCGTCTTCCATCTCGTCGCCACCGGCGTTGATCCAGGTGATCTCCTTGAGCCCGATGGCCTCGTTCTCCTTCGCGGAGAGGAAACGGCTGCGGCGCAGGATCGGGTACCTGGCGCGCAGGTGCGTGAGCTCGCGCACGAAGTTCACGAGTGCGAAGTTGCGGTCGGCGTCGTTCCAGTCGAGCCAGCTGATGTCGTTGTCCTGGCAGTAGGCGTTGTTGTTGCCTTTCTGGCTGCGCGCGAACTCGACGCCGGCCAACAGCATCGGCGTGCCCTGGGACAGGAACAGCGTCGCGAGGAAATTGCGCATCTGGCGGCGGCGCAGGGCATTGACCTCGGCATCATCGCTCGGTCCTTCGGCACCGCAGTTCCAGGAGCGGTTGTGGCTGTGGCCGTCGCGGTTCTGCTCGCCGTTGGCCTCGTTGTGCCGCTCGTTGTACGACACCAGGTCGTTGAGCGTGAAGCCGTCGTGCGCGGTGACGAAGTTCACGCTGGCGTAGGGCTTGCGGCCGAGGTGATCGAACAGGTCCGCCGAGCCGTAGAGTCGCGGCGCGAGGTCGGCGGCCGAGGATTCACCGCGCCAGAAGTCGCGCACCGTGTCGCGGTACCGATCGTTCCACTCGGCCCAGCCCGGTGGGAAGCGGCCGACCTGGTAGCCGCCGGGCCCGCAATCCCAGGGCTCCGCGATGAGCTTGACCGTGCTCAGCACCGGATCCTGCGAGCACACCTTGAGAAATCCGCTGCGATTGTCGAAGCCGTCGGGCTCACGCGCCAGGATGGTGCCGAGGTCGAAGCGGAAACCATCGACGCCCATCTCGAGCACCCAGTAGCGCAGGCTGTCCGTGACCATCTGGATCACGCGCGGATGCGAGAGGTTGAGCGTGTTGCCGGTGCCCGTGTCGTTGATGTAGTAACGCTTCTGGTCGGGCAGCAGCCGGTAGTAAGACGCGTTGTCGATACCCTTGAACGACAGCGTCGGGCCGCGCTCGTTGCCCTCGGCGGTGTGG
>DATEII010000107.1:0-12991 GCA_035279135.1 Steroidobacteraceae bacterium | reverse complement strand
CGACTCGGCGCGACCTTCGTCGCCGCCGCTGGTCGACTGGTAGAACTGCTCCGCGTCGCTGATGCGCCACTTGATGTAGTAGTCGACCGTGAGGCCCTGGCTCTCGCTGGTCAGGAACTGCTCGCCGTCGAACTTGCGCGTGAGCACGCGACGGTCGAACTTCACCACGTCGTCGATGAACGGCACCTTGAAGTGCAGGCCCGGCTTGTAGTTCTTGCCGATGATTTCCTGGATCTGCACGCGCAGCGCCAGCTCCTGCTCCCTGACGATGAATGCCGAGGTCGTGATCAGGATGATCACGGCCAGCACCAGCACCAGGATTCCGAGGACCCGCGAGCCCATCAGCGTTCCACCCGCTGGCGACCGTCCGAACTCGAACCGCTGTCGGAGTCGACGCTCACCGGCGGACGCACCGTCACGGTGTTGGCATCGTCGTTGCGGCTGCGCTCGGCCAGCTTGTCGAGCGGCAGGTAGAGCACGTTTCCGTTGCCGCTCTTGGAGTCGATGATCACTTTCTTCGAGCCGCGCAACACACTCTCCACCGACTCGATGTAAAGGCGCTCGCGCGTCACGTTCGGTGCCTTCTCATAAGCCGTGACGAGCTGCGTGAAGCGCGAGGCGTCGCCGGTGGCGAGCTGCACGATCTGCGCCTTGTACGCTTCGGCTTCCTGCACCTGGCGCGCGGCCAGACCTTCGGCCTGCGGCAGGATGCCATTGGCATAGGCCTGCGCTTCCTTGATCACGCGTTCCTTGTCGGCCTTCGCCTTGACCGAGTCGCGCTGCGCCTGCTGCACGGCCTCGGGCACCTGCACGTCGGTGATGTTGACCTTGACCACTTCGATGCCGGCACCGTACTGGTCCAGCGTGCGCTGCATGATGTCCTGCGTGTCGACTGCAATCTTCTGGCGTCCCGATTCGAGGATGGCCTGCTGGTCGTTGCGGCCGACCACCTCGCGGATGGCGCTCTCGCTGACTTCGGCGAGCGTCTGCTCGGGCGAGCGCACCTTGAATAGATAGTCTTCGGCCTGCCTGACGCGGTACTGCACGGCCACGTCGATCTCCACCATGTTGGGCTCGGCGGTGAGCACGCGTGACTTGTACGAGGTGGACTTCACGCCCTGCGTATCCACCTTGGTCACGGATTCGATGGGCCAGGGGAAACGCCAGCCCCAGCCGTTCGGCACGGTCTGGTGGTAGGCGCCGAAGCGTTGCACCACGCCCTTGCTTCCCGGAGCCACCGTGTAGAAGCCGGTGGCCGCCCAGGCCGCGAGCGCGATCACGAGGAAGATGAACAATGGCGTGGACGAGCGTCCGCCATCAGCACCACCGCCGCCGCCGCCACCACCGAAGATCCCTTCGAGGCGCTTCTGCCAATCCTTGAACGCCTGGTCGAGATCGCCACCGCCGCCGGCAGGCTTCTTGCCCCAAGGGTTGTTGTTGCTACCGGGTTGATTCCAGGCCATATCGTCAGGGAGAGCTTCGCCGAGCGGGCGACGATTGTAGGTAGGCCCCCGCGGGCGTACAAGCAGAGCCGCCGTCGAGTGCCTGGATCTGTACGCCCGGCTCGCGCGCCCATTTGAGCAGCTCGAAGTCCGAGAGTTCTGTTTCGATCTCGAAAGCGCCGTCTTCGGCGATCCGTTCGGCCTGCACCAGCCCGGCGGCATACAGCCGGGCGCGCAGCTCCCCGGCGGCCACGGGCAGCCGCAACGTGGCGCGGCGGGCCACCCGGGCCAGGCGCTCCGCTACCGCCTCTCGCAGCAGCTCGAGACCCTGCTCCCGCACGGCCGACAGCCAGACGTGGCTCACGCGCCCCGATTCATCGCGTTCGAGGCGGGGTTCCACTCCCAGCCGATCGATCTTGTTGAAAACCAGGATTTGCGGCAGGTCGGCGGCGCCGATCTCGCCGAGCACGCGATTGACCTCGTCGATGTGCTCGTCGCGGCGCGGATCGCTGACGTCGACGACGTGCAGCAGCAGCGTGGCTTCGCGCGCCTCGGTGAGCGTCGACTGGAACGCGGCCACGAGCTCGTGCGGCAACTCGCGGATGAATCCCACCGTGTCGGCCACCACCACCTGGGTGTTTCCGGGCAGCACGATGCGCCGGACCGTGGGGTCCAGCGTGGCGAACAGCTGGTCGGCGACATAGGCATCCGCGCCGGTGAGCGCGCGGAACAACGTGGACTTGCCCGCGTTGGTGTAACCCACCAGCGCGAGCGAGGGAATCGGGATCTCGGCGCGCTGCTGGCGGCCGGTCTCACGCTGCTGCTTGATCTTCTCCAGCCGCGCCGTGAGCGTCTTCACGCGTTTGCCGAGCAGGCGGCGGTCCGTCTCGAGCTGCGTTTCGCCGGGACCGCGGTTGCCGATGCCACCACCGCGCTGGCGCTCGAGGTGGCTCCAGCCGCGCACCAGGCGCGTGGCGATGTGCTTGAGCTGCGCGAGCTCGACTTCGAGCTTGCCTTCGTGGCTGCGCGCACGCTGCGCGAAGATGTCGAGGATCAGTCCCGAACGATCGAGCACGCGCCGCTCGATGAGCTTCTCGAGATTGCGTTCCTGAGACGGCGACAGCGGATGGTCGAACAACACCACTTCGGCGTTCTCGGCCGCGGCGATCGCGCGGATCTCATCCGCCTTGCCGCTGCCCACGTAGAAACGCGGGTCGGGCCGGTCGCGACGTCCGCCGACACTCGCCACGGGAATGGCACCGGCCGAGCGCGCCAGCTGGTCGAATTCCTGGATGTCTTCGGGATCCGCGGGAGCGCCTATCCCCAAGCGCACCAGCACGGCCCGTTCACCTGCGCGGGGTCGCTCGAACACGTTTGTTGATCGAGAAGGAAACGGAAACGCGTGCGAACGCCGGCAGCAGCATCACTCTCCGGCGACCGCCTCGATCGTCGTTCCGTCTTCGTTGGTGATGCGCACATTGCGCGCCGGGACTACGGTCGAAATCGCGTGTTTGTAGACCATCTGGCTCACGCTGTTCTTCAGGAGCACTACGAACTGATCAAACGAATCGATCTGGCCTTGCAACTTGATTCCGTTCACCAGATAGATCGACACCGGGATTCGTTCCTTCCGCAAAGTGTTAAGAAACGGGTCCTGCAGTGACTGGCCCTTGGCCATGACGTTCTCCTTATTTTTCAAGCAAGCGAACGGCGGCGAGCATACCACGCGCCCCGTGGGCGGGAATGCACTCAAAGGGGGTAGAACGGCCGCGTGAGGCATTCGCGGATGCCTACAAAGCGTTGTGCATCATAGGGATCGAAGGTCCGGATGTTTGGCATCGAACGCAGCCAGGTCAACTGGCGCTTGGCCAATTGACGCGTGGCTGCCACTGCTCTCTGCACCGCGACGTCGAGCGAATAACTTCCATCAAGGTGCGCCCAGAGCTGGCGGTATCCGACCGCGCGGATGGCCGGGTGCGCCTCGATGAGATCGCCGCGCGCATGCAGGGCTCGCACCTCGTCGAGTAACCCGTCGGCCATCATTTGCGCGAAGCGCCGTTCGAGATCGGCGTGCAGCCGCGCGCGGTCGGTGGGGAACAACGCGCAGACGAGGAACTCGCGCGCCAATGGCGGCCGCGTCACCGCCTGCAGTTCGGAGATGGGTCGTCCGCCGACGGCGTGGACCTCGAGCGCCCGCTGGATGCGCTGCGCATCGTTGGGATGGATGCGTGCCGCGGCGGCCGGATCGATGCCCGCGAGGCGCGCATGCAACGCGGGCCAGCCCTGGCGCGCGGCTTCCGCGTCGATGGCGGCACGCACTCCGGCACTCCCCTCGGGCAATGTCGCAATGCCTGCGGTCAATGCGCGCAGGTACAACATGGTGCCACCCACCAGCAGCGGCACGCGCCCGCGGGACTCGATGTCGTCGATGGCACGGGTCGCGTCGCGCACGAACTGCCCTGCGGAATAACTTTCCGCGGGATCGACCAGGTCGATCAGATGATGCGGCACCCGGGCGCGGATCTCCGGCGACGGCTTCGCGCTGCCGATGTCGAGGCCGCGGTACACCTGCGCGGAGTCCACGCTGATGATCTCGATCGGGAATTCGCGCGCGAGTGCCAGCGCAATGTCGGTCTTGCCCGTGCCCGTGGGCCCGGTCAACACGGCCACGGGCTTCGTGGACGGCGTGGCGGTCATCGACCGCGCAGGAACATTCGATCGAGCTCGGCCAGCGTCACCTGCGTCCAGGTCGGGCGACCGTGGTTGCACTGGTCGGCGCGCGGCGTCTGTTCCATCTGGCGCAACAGCGCATTCATCTCTGCCAGCGTGAGCCGGCGATGCGCGTGGATGGCCGAGCGGCAGGCGATCGTGCCTAACAAGCGATCGGTGGCGCCATCGAGGTGATGCGAGGCGCCGTCCTCGGCGACTCCGGACACGACGTCGCGCACCAGCGCCGCGATGTCCTCGCGCGGCAGAAGCGCCGGCACGGCGCGCACCACCAGCGTCTCGGGCGAAAATCGCTCGAGGTCGAAGCCCGCGGCGGTCCATTGCGCGCGCTGCGCCATGAGCGCATCGATCTCGTCCACCTTGAGCGATACGGTGATGGGCGCGAGCAGCAGCTGCGTCGCGGCCGCTCCTTGCTGTGCTTTCATCTTCTCGTAGAGCACGCGTTCGTGCGCGGCGTGCATGTCCACGAGCACGAGGCCGGATTCGTTCTGCGCGAGGATGTAGATGCCGTGGATCTGCGCGATGGCTTCTCCAAGCGGCGCGCCGCTGGCGCTGGAATGTGACAGCGGCTGCGACGCCGGCGGCTCCGGATCGTCGGGCGCGGGATGACGCAGCGCCTCGCTCAGCGCCCAGACACCCTGCGGCGCCGTTGCTTCGGCCACGCGCAGGTTCAAGGGCGTCGTCAGCGGGGACGCGTGCTGGCCCATGCCCGTCCAGGCTGGCGGCAACGCGCCAGCCGCAGGTTTGGTCTCCGCGAGCCGACGTTCGACCGCGCGGAACACGAAATCGTGGATCTGCCGGCTGTCGCGGAAGCGGACTTCGAGCTTCTGCGGATGCGCGTTGACGTCGACCAGCGCCGGGTCGATGTCGAGGTACAACACGTACGAGGGCTGGCGGCCCGAGTACATCACGTCGCGATATCCGAGGCGCACGGCATTCATCAACAGACGGTCACGCACCGCGCGGCCATTCACGAACCAGAACTGCAGGTCCGACGTGGCGCGCGATACGGACGGCGCGCCTATCCACCCGGAGATGCGCACGGGACCCGCCGAATGCTCGAACTCGAACGCGTGCTCGACGAACTCGCGTCCCACGATGCGCGCCAGCCGGTCCGCGGTGGCATTGCCGCCGCCGTCCCTTGATTTCAGCGCCGGCGCATCGAGCAGCGTGCGCGAGCCGCTGCGCAGCCGGAACGCGACGTCGCTGCGCGACAACGCGAGGCGTTCGACCAGCCGCACGATGTGACCCTGTTCGGTGACCTCGGTGCGCAGGAACTTGCGGCGCGCCGGCAGGTTGTAGAACAGGTCGCGCACCTCGATGGTGGTGCCCGGCGGATGCGCGGCCGGCATGGGCGCGCCCACCGCACCCGCATCGACGCTGACGCTGGCGCCACGCTCGGCATCGACGTGCCGCGACACGATCTCGAAGCGCGACACCGAGGCGATCGACGGCAGCGCTTCGCCGCGAAAGCCGAGCGTGGTGATCGCGGCGAGATCGTCGGCGCAGGAGATCTTGCTGGTCGCATGGCGCGACAACGCCAGCGCCAGTTCGTGTTCCGGGATGCCCATGCCATCGTCGCGCACGCGCGTGAGCCGCACCCCGCCCGCTTCGATGTCCACTTCGATGCTCTGCGCGCCGGCGTCGAGACTGTTTTCCACCAGCTCCTTGACGATGGACGCCGGGCGCTCGATGACCTCGCCGGCCGCGATCTGGTCGATGAGCTGGTTGTCGAGGATGCGGATGGGCATGGCGGCGAGGCCGCCAAGTCTACCGCGCGTGGCTCAGCGCAGTTCCACTTGCGGGCCCGCCCCCGCGTTGCGACGCGCGGCCGCAAGCCGCGTGCCATCGGGCGCGTTGCCCTGGAAGTACAGCTCGATGCCCGAGAAGATCGCGTTGGCCAGCTTCGCGCGATGCGCGGGCTGCGACAGCTTGCGCTCGTCTTCGCGGTTCGAGATGAACGCCGTCTCCACCAGCATCGAGGGAATCGCCGGCGACTTCAGCACCACGAATCCCGCCTGCTGCACGCGCGGCTTGCGGACTTCGCCGATGCGGTCCAGCGCTTTGAGCACGTTGTCCGCGGCCACGAGGCTTGCCGAGATGCTGGCGGTCTGCGACAGATCGATGAGCACGCCGCGCAGCACCGGATCCTTGTCGTCGAGCTCGATGCCGCCCATGAGGTCGGCGGCGTTTTCGCGCTCGGCCAGCACGCGCGCCTGCTCGTTGGTGGCGCCGCGTTCGGACAGCACGTAGACCGAGGAGCCCGACACGTCGGGATTCGCGATCGAATCGGCGTGCACCGAGACGAACAGGTCCGCGCGCGCCTTCTGCGCGCGCAGGTTGCGCTCGCGCAGCGAGATGAAGTAGTCGCCGTCGCGCGTGAGCACGGCCTTCATGCCGGGCTCCTGGTTGATGCGCGCAGCCAGCGCGCGCGCGATTTCCAGTACCACGTCTTTCTCGTGCGTGCCCCGGCGCCCGGAGGCGCCCGGATCGACGCCGCCGTGACCGGCATCCACCGCGATGATGATGTCGCGCCCGCTTTCCGAGGGCGCATGGGCGGGACGGATGGCCACTGGTGCCGCGGGCGTCACCGATACGGGTTTCGCAACTCTCGCCGCGGCGGGGCCGTTGATGTCGAGTACCAGTCGCGTCGGCGCATCGCGAGTCGCGGGCAGCGTGGACGTCTGGATGGTGACCGGCCCCTTCACTTCGAAGACGAGGCGCGTGCCATTGTGCGGCAGGCTGCCCGAGCGCAACGCGGTGATCGGTGCATCGGCGACCGGTAGTTGGGCCTTGAGCGCGGACTTCGACACGTCGAGCACCACGCGGCTCGGATCATCGAGTACGAAGGCGTTGTGTTTGGCGGGACCGGAAAGCTCGAGCACCACGCGCGCACCCGTCTCGGTGGCGGCGACGCGGACTTCGCGGATTTCAGCGGCGACGAGCGGCGAGGAGGCTCCCGCGATGACCGCGAGCAGCGTCAGGAGGCGCGCCATTTTCCGCGCCGTATGTATCCCCCGAAAACCCTTCTCCATCATGGAGTTCAACGCCCAACCTGCGGCGCAATTTACTTAGTCGCGATAAAAGTTTCAATCCTCTGGATGCGATGTCCCGCATCGTCGATGGAGAACTGGAAGCGCAGATCGGGCCGCGGCAGCCTGCCGGCAGCCTTTTCCGGCCATTCGACCAGCCACAGGTATCCCGGGCGGTGATAGTCGGCGAGACCCAGGTGCTCGAGCTCCTCGGGATCGTTGAGCCGGTACAGGTCGAGATGCACCGCGGTCAGCGATGGATTGCCGGGCGGCAGCTCGTAGGTCTCGAGCAACGTGTAGCTCGGGCTCTTGATCGGGCCCGTGACGCCCAATGCGCGCAGCACGCCGCGGGCAAAGGTCGACTTGCCGGTGCCGAGATCACCGGAGAGTTCGACGACCAGGGGAGCACGCGGGCTGGGCAACATACCCAATAGACGGGCCCCGAGCGCTTCGGTTTCCTCGCCGCTTGTCGTGACCCAGGCCGACCCGTTCATGGGTTGACCCAGCCGCGCAGCTCGGCGATCACGTCGCTGGCGATCAGCCCCCGTTGACCTCGCACGGCCGCCGAGTCTCCCGCCAGTGCGTGCACCAGCACCGCGATGCGGGCCGCCTGCGCGCTGTCGTCCATTTGCGCGCGCAGCCCCGCGACCACGCCCGTGAGCACGTCACCCATGCCGGCGGTCGCCATGCCGGGATTGCCCCGATCGCAAATGAAGACCTCGGGCGTCGCGTCCCCGCTGGCCACCAGCGTCCCTGCCCCCTTGAGCACGCTGACCGCGCCGTACTTCGAGTGCAGCGCGCGCACCGCGCCGAGCCGGTCGGCCTGCACCGCCGCGGTGTCGGTGCCTAACAACCGTGCGGCCTCACCGGGATGTGGCGTCAAGATCCAGTCCGCGGGCAGTTTGACCGGGTCGAGCGCCAGCAGGTTGAGTGCATCGGCGTCCACCACGACCCGCGGCCGGCGCGCGCGCAGCACCTGCGCCCAGAGGCGCATCGACCAGTCCCCCGTGCCGAGACCGGGGCCGATGGCGATGACCGTCGCGGCCGCCAGCGCCTCCTCGAGGCTGGTCACCGAGGACACGGGTAGATAGATGAGCTCGGGCGTCGCGCCGGTCACCGCCGCGATGTTCTCGGCCGCGCCCGCGACGGTCACGAGGCCTGCGCCGGCGCGCAGCGCGGCGGTACCTGCCAGGCGCGCGGCACCCGGCATGCCAGGCCCGCCGCCGATCACGAGTACGCGACCGCTCGATCCCTTGTGCGCATCGCGTGCGCGCCGCGGCAGCGCCAGCGCGATCTCCGATTCGTCGATGCGTCGCATGAGCGGCGTGTAGGCCGGTAACGCGGGCGGCACGACGCCGAGGTCGTCGAGCATCACCACGCCGGCGTGTGCGGCCCCCGCGCCCAGGAACAGGCCGGCCTTGTAGCCTACGAAACTCAGCGTGATCTCGGCGCGCACGGCCTCCTCGTGCACCGCGCCGCTGTCCGCATCGACACCGGAGGGAATGTCGAGCGACAACACCGGCCGCTTCGCCGCGTTGATCGCGTGGATCACCGCCAGGGTCTCGGTGCGCGCCGGCGCATGGAATCCCGTGCCTAACAACGCGTCGACGATCACGTCGCAGCCCGATAACGCTTCGCCGGCGAAGGGATGCGCGCGGCCACCGGCCGCGATCCACTCCTCCTGCGCACGCCGCGCATCACCGGTCAGCTTGTCGGGCGGCGTGGCGGCGAGCACCAGCGTCTCGAGGCCGGCCTCCTGCGCCAGGCGGGCCAGCACGTAGCCGTCGCCACCGTTGTTGCCGGAGCCACAGACCACCGCCACGCGCCGCGCCTGCGGCCAGCGGGCCCGCAGCAGGTCGGTGGCCGCCTGCGCGGCGCGCGTCATGAGCGTGAACCCCGGCACGCGCCGCTTCTCGATCTCGAAGGCATCGAGCGCACGCACCTGGGCGGCGGAGTAGATGGCGGTCGGTCGATTCACCGGCAGAATTATAATGTCGGCCCGCCATGAATCCGTCAGCGCATTCCCCGCAGCAGCTCGACCAGCTTCGCACCGAACTGGCCGCGCTGGCGCGTGCGCGCGGCTTCGATGCGCTCGGGGTCAGCGACGTCGAGCTCGGCGCCGAAGCCGCATACCTCGAGCGCTGGGTGGACGCCGGGCGGCACGGCGAGATGGATTACATGTGGAAACACGGCACGCGCCGCTCGCGGCCCGGCGAGCTGATCCCCGGCACGGTGCGGGCACTCTCGGCCCGCATGAACTACTGGCCGTCGGACGGACCCGGGGGCAGCCATGATGCGGCCGAGGTGCTCGCCGATGCGGACGCCGCCTACGTTTCCCGCTACGCGCTCGGCCGCGACTATCACAAGGTGCTGCGCCATGCCCTTCAGGGCCTGGCGGACGACATCGTCGCGAAGATCGGCCCCATGGGTTACCGCGTGTTCGTCGACTCGGGCCCGGTGCTCGAGAAGGCCCTGGCGCGCAAGGCCGGCATCGGATGGATCGGCAAGCACACGAACCTGATCGCGCGCGAAGCCGGGTCGTACTTCTTCATCGGCGAGATCCTCACCGACCTGCCGTTGCCGGTCGACGCGGCGGTCGGCGCGCATTGCGGAACCTGCTCGGCGTGTATCCCCGCCTGCCCCACGGGCGCGATCACCGCGCCCTATCAACTCGATGCGCGTCGCTGCATTTCGTACCTGACCATCGAGCTGCACGGCACCATCCCGGTCGAGTTCCGCCGGCTGCTCGGCAACCGCATCTACGGCTGCGACGATTGCCAGCTCGTCTGTCCGTGGAACAAGTTCGCGCGCGCCGCGGCCCACCCGGACTTCAAGGTGCGGCACGGGCTCGATGCGGCGCGGCTCGCGCAGCTGTTCGCGTGGAGCGAAGCGGAATTCCTGGCGCGCACCGAGGGCTCGGCGATCCGGCGCATCGGCTACGAACGCTGGCTGCGCAACATCGCGGTCTCGCTGGGTAATGCGCCCTCGACCGTCGAGAACCTGGCGGCGCTGGAAGCACGCCGCGACGATCCCTCCGCGCTGGTGCGTGAGCACGTGGCGTGGGCCCTGGACGAGCACGCGCGCCGCGCCGCGGCCTGATGCGTGATCGGTCACCAGAATCGCAATACACGTCCCAGGAACAGCGACACCAGCCAGCCGCCGAGCGCCGCGCACAGCGAGAGCACCACGGCACGTGGCAGGCCGATGTCGTTGGACACGGCATAACCGGCAGCGGCAGCAGCGCTCAGGATGGGCAACGCGAGCAGCGTCGCCGCGACCATCAGCCCCACCAGCGTGATCAGCGGCGCGCAGCAGAACAGCAGCTTGATGAGCCGGCTGCGAGTGGCCGTCGATTTGTCGGGCCAGTGACCGTCGAGCGCGAACCGCGCGATCTGCGCCCAGTGCGCTTCCTGGATCGCGGCACCATGCCCGCCGCGGACGTACTGGCATTCATCGACCTCCGGAACCTTGCGCGGGATCCGCGAGGGATTCTGCGGGAGGCTCGTCAGGTCCAGGGGTGAAGGCATCGGGCTGGCGACGGCGGCCGCGGGCGGGAACAGCCGGTCGAAACCGAATGCACCCGCTCCACCCACATTGAGCCAGCCGAGGCGCAGGGCTTCGAAAGCCGCCGGCAGGAAGGCGACCACGCCATCGCTGCTCGCCACGTAGTTGAACACGCGCTCGACACTCCCGTGGGTCTCGTCCCAGGGAAAGTTCCTGCGCACCACGCTGCCCGCGAACAACACGTTTTCGAACTGGATGGCGGAACAAAGCTTGAGCGCATGCGCCGCGATGTACGTGCCGTTGCTGTGCCCGACGAAACTGATCCGCGCATTGGGAAAGTGGCTGACCACATCCGCATACCGCTCCATGAACCAGTAGGTAGCGGATTCACGTCCCCCGGGCTTCACGAAATCCCACATGGAAAAGAAACCGTACGACGGTGTCGGGGCGCGCACGTTGCGCCGCTCGCGTCGCGCGAGCGTCTTGATCTCGCGCGCCACGCGCTTCGTCCAGAAGCCGTGATCCCGGATGCCGTGAACCACCATGACGGCGCGCTCCACCTCCCGGCCCGATCCGGCGTCGACGTCGCTGCCCGCAATGTCCATCGGATCCAGGTAGTCGTCGATGTCGGCCGCGGGGACTATCCACTCGTGCCGGCAGAATGCATCGAACGGCTCGGCTATCGCTGCCGCCAGGCGCTGGCGACGCGCCGCCTCCTGCGGAAAATCGCCGGCGATGCGCAGCGCGCCGGCGTGATTGCAGCCCGGGAGCTCCGCAAACGCGAATTCGCCGCGCGGACCGAGCTCGGTGGTATCCGCCGGCGAGATCAGTTCATCGATGGCACCGAGCAGGAACACGCTGGTCGGCAGGCCCTCGTGGTTGCGCAGCGGCGAACAACTCACCGTGCCGTCGCCCGGCGTCGACCGCCGCAGCTCCTCGAAGACGCGCACGTACTGGATACGTGCAGACACGACGAACGGCGAACCGCGTTTCAGCTGCCAGATGAAAGGGTCGTGCAGCTTCCCCAACCTGAATAGATCGCGGAGGCCGGCACCCAGCTTGACCACCCACTTCAGCGAGGGACCGAAGAAGCGCATCCATGCGGGTGTGGCCGAGGAGAATTCCCAGCCCCGCGTGATACCGGACAGTGACACGATCCGATCGATTCGATGGGCCCAGGCAGCGGCGGGACGTGAATACCGCGCGTCTTCCCCCACGCCGTGCGCCATGCAGAACACGCGGCGCGCCAGCACTGCGCCGCTGCTGTAGCCCAGCAGCACGATGCTCACGACATTGCCGCGCGCGCGGATCTCGGCATCGATCATGCCGAACAGCTCGCGCGCGAAGTCCTCGGGCGCACGGGCGGAGAACATGTGCAAGGCGAGCCTGGGAGCCCAGACGTGGACTTGTGGCGTGGCGGCATGGGCACCGCGCAGTTCCCGCGTCAGCGCCGCGACGAAATCATCGCGGATGTCCCCGCCCGGCCCGCCAAACAACATCCGATCGCCGGTGACGGTCCAGCCACCGACCGCGACCACCAGTGTCATACCGTCCATGCGAATCTCCCTCTCGCGGGGCTCGCATGGACTCTAACTAACTCAGGCGGTGAATTGAAGGTTGTCGATGAGCCGCGCCTTGCCGAGCCGCGCCGCGGTCAGCACGACGAACTGGCGCGTATCGGGACGCGCCTCCTCGAGCGTGCGCGCGTCGCGCACGCTGAAGTAGTCGGTGCGGAAACCGGACGAGTCGAGCGCCGCGCGCCCCGTGCCTTCGATGCGCGGGAAGTCGCGCACGCCGGAGCGCAGTGCCGCCACTGCCTGCTGCAGCTGTCGGTAGATGGTCGGCGCGAGCTTGCGCTCTTCCGGCGAGAGATATTGGTTGCGCGAGCTCATGGCCAGGCCGTCGTCCTCGCGTACCGTGGGCGCGCCCACGATCTCGACGCGCAGGCACAGGTCGGCGACCATGCGCCGGATCACCGTCAGCTGCTGGAAATCCTTCTCGCCGAAAATGGCGACGTCCGGATCGACGATGTGGAACAGCTTCGCCACCACGGTCGCCACGCCCTCGAAGTGCCCGGGCCGGAACTCGCCGCACAACACGCGCGAGATGCCGGGCACCTCGATGCGCGTGGCGTTGCTGGCGCCGTTCGGATAGATCTCGCCCACCTCGGGGCTGAACATCAGGTCGCAGCCCGCCTCCTGCAGCATCTTCGCGTCCTGCGACGGCGTGCGCGGGTAATGCGCGAAGTCCTCGTTCGGCCCGAACTGCATCGGGTTCACGAAGATG
>DATEII010000106.1:0-54737 GCA_035279135.1 Steroidobacteraceae bacterium | reverse complement strand
CAACCACCTTTGTAAAACAGATGGGGACAGTCCCCTGCGGGACAGTCCCCGGCTTGCTCATGCGGTCTTGCGCACCCCGGCGTCGGCGGCCAGCGCGGCAGCCTTGTCGGTCTTCTCCCAGGTGAATTCCGGCTCGTTGCGGCCGAAGTGACCGTAGGAAGCCGTCTTCTCGTAGATGGGCCGCAGCAGGTCGAGCATCTGCACGATGCCCTTCGGGCGCAGGTCGAAGTGCTGGCGCACCAGCTGCTCGAGGCGATCATCGGACACCTTGCCGGTGCCGAACGTCGTGACCATGACCGAGGTGGGTTGCGCCACGCCGATGGCGTACGACACCTGCACCTGGCACTTGCTGGCGAGACCCGCGGCGACGATGTTCTTCGCCACGTAGCGCGCGGCATACGCCGCCGAACGGTCCACCTTCGAAGGATCCTTGCCAGAAAACGCTCCACCACCGTGGGGCGCAGCGCCGCCGTAGGTATCAACAATAATCTTGCGGCCCGTGAGGCCGCAGTCACCCTGCGGACCACCGACCACGAAGCGGCCGGTCGGGTTCACCAGGTACTTGATGCCCTTGGCCAGCGTCTGGCCCTGCAGCACCGGCTTGATGATCTCCTCGATCACGGCCTGCTCGATCTGCTTGTGCTCGACGTCGGGGTGATGCTGGGTCGAGAGCACCACGGTGTCGATCTCGCCCGGCTTGCCGTCGACGTACTTCACCGTGACCTGCGACTTGGCGTCGGGGCGCAGCCACTTGAGCTTGCCGTTCTTGCGCAGCTCGGCCTGCTTCTCGACCAGGCGGTGCGACAGGTAGATAGGCAGCGGCATGAGACCCTCGGTCTCGGTGCAGGCGTAGCCGAACATCAGGCCCTGGTCGCCGGCGCCCTGCTCGAGGTTCAGGCCGCGGCCTTCGTCCACGCCCTGGGCGATGTCGGGCGACTGCTTGTCGTAGGCCACGAGCACGGCGCAACCGCGATAGTCGATGCCGTAGTCGGTGTTGTCGTAGCCGATCTTCTTGATGGTGTTGCGGGCGACCTGCTGGAAGTCGACCACCGCGTTGGTGGTGATCTCGCCCGCCATCACCACGAGGCCGGTGTTGCACAACGTCTCGGCGGCCACGCGCGAATATTTGTCCTGCGCGAGGATGGCGTCGAGCACGGCGTCGGAGATCTGGTCCGAAACCTTGTCCGGGTGACCTTCGGAGACCGACTCGGAGGTGAACAAGAAGCTGCTGGTAGACATAGGTACTCTCTTCCTCAATTGAATTAGCTTGCGATGCGCAGGGGCTCGCCGAAGGCTGCCCGGTACTGCTCCGCGAATTCCGTCTTCGTGAACGTGTGGTTCTGCGTGCCACGCACCGCGATCTTGATCGCGCCCATCAGCGAGGCGATGCGCCCCGTGGTATCCCAGTCGAGACCGCGAAGGATGCCGTGAATCAACCCGGCGCGGTAGGCGTCGCCACAACCGGTCGGGTCGACCACCTCGCGCGCCTTCGCGCAGGGGATATGGTGCACCTTGCCGTTCGCGTGGATGACCGAACCTTCGCCACCGCGCGTGATGATCAACGCCTTGACGTGTTTCATGCAGTCGGCCGCCGACCAGCCGGTGCGTTCCTGCAACAGGTGCCACTCGTAGTCGTTCACCGCCAGCCAGTCGGCGATGGAAATGAAGCGCTTGAAGTCTTCGCCTTCGAACAGCGGCATGGCCTGGCCCGGATCGAAGATGAAGGGTATGCCCGCGGCCTTGAACTGCTCGGCGTGCTCGAGCATGCCCTGGCGGCTGTCGGGAGCGACCACGCCGATCGTGATGCCGTCATTCGCCGGCACCTTGATCTTCCAGGAATGATTCATCGCGCCGGGATGGAACGCCGTGATCTGGTTGGCGTCGAGGTCGGTGGTGATGAAGGCCTGCGCGCAATGCTCTTCGGGAATGTTGACCAGGTACTTCTCGGACAGTCCGACCTTCTTGAACCAGTCGCGGTACGGCTGGAAATCCGAGCCGATGCCGCCCATGGGATAGCCGGTCTCGCCGAGCAGCTTGAGGTTGTAGGCGATGTTGCCCGCGCAGCCGCCGAACTCGCGCCGCATCTGCGGCACCAGGAAGGCCACGTTGAGCATGTGGAGCTTGTCGGGGAGGATGTGCGTCCGGAAGCGGTCCGGGAACACCATGATGGTGTCGTACGCAACGGATCCGCAGATGAGTGCGCTCTTCTCGTCCTTGCCTGCCATGCCCTGCTCAAGTGGTGGTGGTGAACCCCCTTTCAGCCGAATCCAGCTCAAAGGAGCCCGAAATGACGGCGCGCAACCACCGCGCCGTCTCCAGAACGCCGCCAAAGGCGAAGAAATGGGGCGCAAAGATACGCGAATCGCGGTTGGCTTGCTTGGCCCTGTAAATGCCGAGGAGCATTTCGTCGGACTTGGTCACAAGATGCGGTAACCGGCCGAGAGATAAGGCATTTCCGGCCACCGCCCTGAGGGATGCCCCGACCCCGCAATGGGCGGCGTACTTGAGCAGCTTGGTGAACGGCGTGGGACCGGCCACGCCTGCATGGATGGGCAGGGAAATGCCCCGGGCGGCCAGCCCCTGTTCGAAGGCATTCAGGCTGCGCGAGTCGAACCCGAACTGGGTGGCGATGTGCATGGTCAGCCCCTGGGCGCGGGCCAGCGCCTGCTTGCGTTCGAGCGCCGCCCACAACACCTCGTCGGGCACGACTGGGTGACCCTCCGGGTGCCCGGCGATGCCGATGCGCCGAATCCCCGCGTCCTGGACGACGCCGCTTTCCAGCAGCTCGAACGTGCTCGTGAAGGCCGGGTCGGGAATCGCGATGTCCCCCGCCACCAGCAGCACCTGCTGCACGCCGCCCGCGGCCAGCACCCGCAAACGTTCGCGCAGTCGCTGGGCATCGACGACCCGCCGGGCGATGACGTGCGGTGATGCCATGAGCCCCAGTGCCTGGATGCGCAGCGCGACACGAACCACGTCGTCCGGGGAAGTCTTCGGCGTGTTCGCCACGTACACGGGAAAACCCGCGGGAAGGATGCGCGCCATTTCTTCCAGGGACTTCTCGTCGTGCGGCGTCACCTCGGTGGAACCGGCTGCGACGAAGCTGCGCAGCTGCTGGCGGAGGCTCGTGGCTTCCGGCGCGTTGATCACTGCATTCACCGTTTTCACTTTCGGCCCGAAGAGCCGCGTTGTGTGGACGGCGTGCAAATTAGCGATTCGCGCGCGCCTGCTGAAATCGCTTGTTCGGATGTGAGCTATAGGCTCGTCGACGCATCGACCGCGAAACAAAACTCGATGTTGAGCGCAAACCATTGCCGGTTCGTTCTCGCTACGATGAGTCAGGGGGTTGAAGTCCATGACAGACGCTCGCGTTTTGCCTGCTATCGCAACCGCAGAACCGTGGCCGAGCCCCACGCGTGCCTGGTACGCCGTCGCGATTTTCGGTTGCACGGTGTTCACGCTGTTCGGCAACGGCTTCGTCGTCGCGCTCATGCTCGAGCCGATCAAGCACGACCTGAATTTCACCGATCAGCAGGTCGCGCTGATCTTCGGGCTCGCGGGCCAGTTCACGCTCGCCTTCGCGAGCCTCCTCATCAGCCCGCTCGCGGATCGCTACAGCCGCACGCTCATCATCGGGCTCGGCCTGCTGATCCTCGGTTTCTGCAACGTGGGCAGCGCGGTGGTCGCCACGGCCGGTGCGTTGCTGATCGTGCGACTGATCGGCGGCGTGGGCGGTGCCGGAAACGGCCCGGCCACATTCTCGCTGCTCGCGGACCTGTTTCCGCCGCCCAAACTACCGTCGGCCATGGCGACGATGAACATCGGCTTCATGGTCGCGGTGGGACTCTCCTATCTCGTCGGCGGCTACCTGCTGCGCGCGCTGTCCACACCCGAATACACGCTGCCGGTGTTCGGCACGCTGCGCTCGTGGCAGGTCGTTTTCCTGCTCATGGCGATCCCGGACCTGTTGCTCGGCCTGCTGGTGCTGTTCACCGTGCACGAGGCGAAGCGCCGCGGCCGCGCGCCGGCCGTCGCGGCCGCCGCGTCGCAACGGGTTTCCTACGCGGAAGTATTCCGTTACCTCTGGGACAACCGCCGCGCGTTCGGACCGATGTACATCGGCCTCGGCATCAACTGTATCGCGCTGGTCGGCAATTCGTTCTGGATGGCGCCGTTCTACCAGCGCACGCACGGCTGGGGGCCCGGCGACTTCGGCGTCTATCAAGGCTGGGCATTGCTGGTGCTCGCGCCCGCAGGCCTGCTGTTCGGCGGCTGGCTGGCCGGAAGGCTCGCGAAACGCGGTGTCATGGATGCGAACCAGCGCGTGGTGATGTGGGCATCGCTCGCGCACGTGCCGTTCGGCGTGTCGTTCGCGCTCGTGCCGAATCCGTGGATGGCGCTGGCCCTCGCCACTCTCAATACCTGTGTGATCGGCATCGGCACCGGTCCGCAGAATGCCGCCTTCCAGGGGATCGTGCCCAACGCGATGCGCGCCAAGATCACCGCGACATTCCTGTTCATGTTCACCATCGGCAGCGCGCTCGGCCCGAATGTCGTGAGCACGATCACCGAAACCGTGTTCCACGATCCGAACAAGCTGCGTTACTCGCTGGCGCTGGTGCACGGCATTCTCGGTCCACTCGCCGCATTCGTGTTCTGGAAGGGCCTGCGGGCCTACGGCGAAGCGTACGAGCGCACGCAAGGCGTGCCGGCGGGGGCCGCTGCGTGAGCACTGCGCCGCGCTTCGATGCCCCGATGTTCCGCGGCCCGCTCACGCCGTTGCGCGCCGAGATCGATCTGGTCGACTGCGAGGTCGAGGGCAAACTGCCCGAGGACCTCGAGGGCACGTTCTACCGCGTCGGGCCCGACTTCCAGTACCCGCCGCGCATGCCCAACATCCCGTTCGACGGCGAAGGCCACATCGGCATGTTCCGTTTCGCGAACGGCCACGTGGATTACCGCAGTCGCTTCATCCGCACACAGCGCTACAAGGCCCAGGCGGCCGCGCGCGAAGCGCTGTTCGGCACCTATCGCAATCCCTACACCGACGATCCGCGCGTCAAAGGCGTGTCGCGCGGGACGGCCAACACGGCCGCGATGTTCCACCACGGCAAGCTCATGGCCTTCAAGGAAGACAGCCCGCCCGTGGTGCTCGACCCGGACACGCTGGCAACGCTCGACGACTACTACAGCTTCGGGGGCAGGCTCACGAGCCTGACGTTCACCGCGCATCCGAAGATCGATTCCGAGACCGGTGACCTGTTCGCCTTCGGCTACGAGGCACGCGGTGAGTCCACGGACGACGTCGCCATCATGCACATCGACCGCGCGGGCCAACTACTGCGCGAGACCTGGATCAAGGTGCCGTACGCCGGGATGATCCACGACTTCGCGGTGACGCAGAAACACATCGCGTTGCTGGTGATCCCGATGTGCACCGACGTGCCCGCCATGAAGCAGGGGCGCGTGCATTTTTCCTGGGATCCGGCGTTGCCCACCTGGCTCGGGATCATGCGCCGCGATGGCGACGGCAATGACCTGCGCTGGTTCCAGGGACCGGAGCGCTGCGCCACGCACACCATGGGTTGCTTCAGCGACGGCGACCGCATCTACGTCGACGTCGACATGGGACTCAAGAACCAGTTTCCGTTTTTTCCGAACAAGGATGGCAGTCCCTACGACCCGGTCGCCGCGAAGGGCCGCATCACGCGCCTGTCCGTGGATCTCGCCCGCGAGTCGCGTCCCGGATACGACATGGAAGTGCTGTATCCGCACACTGGCGTGTTGTCGCGCCAGGACGATCGTTATCACACCGTGCCCTACTCCGTGGGCTTCCTGCGCTGCCTCGATGAAGCGCAGCCGCTGGACCCGCGCTTCGCGGGCTCGCCGTTCCGGCCGCTGAACACCTGGACCCGCTTCGACCACCCGGCGAAACGGGTGCAGTCGTATTTCGGCGGCGCCGATACCAGTCTCGAGGAATGCTGCTTCGTGCCGCGCTCGGCGAATGCCGCCGAGGGCGACGGCTATCTACTGGGCGTCGCGCAGAAACCGCTCGAGAATCGCAGCGAGCTGCTGGTGCTGGACGCGCAGCGCATCGCGCAAGGGCCGCTCGCGCGCGTGCTGCTGCCGTTCCGCATCTTTGGCCAGATCCACGGCTGGTGGGTGCCCCAGGCGCAGCGCCGGGCCGCGTGACCACTCTTATATATACCGCCGTCGCACCCGTTTGACTTAATGGTGATACGCCGGCGTCACGCCACGTACATCGGCCTGCCTTCGGTGAGGCGCACCCAACCCTTCACGATGCGGTAAATGAACCAGACACAGGCCGCGGCCCACACCACGAACCCGATCGCGATCCACACCGTCGCCCAACCCATGGCACCCCAGAGCAGGCTGTACCAGAAGGTCCGGATCTGCCAGGTGAAGTGACTCTCGTACAACGTGCCAACCACGTCGTCGCGCTTCACGTAGTTGAGGATGACGGCGATCAGCGAAGTGATGCCGCCGGAAAACAGCGACGCGGCGTGCAGGATGTACACGGCGAGCGTGACGGTCCGATTGGCTTCGGCCTGCTGCGGAGAAACATCGGTGGTCATGGCGCACTCCTCTCGGCGGTTGCGCCCGATCATGGCTCCCGATGCCGCCAAGTCAAGGTTTGGCCGTGTCGGTCTGCAGCTGGGCGGCCGCGACGCGCAGGTCTTCGGCCGAGTGCAAAAAGGGGCGGCATCGCTGCCGCCCCTCGATCCACGCTGATCCAGATCAGTCGAAGTGGCGCTTCACCGTGATCGCCCAGGTGCGCGGCAATCCCGGCGAATAACTCGACGAGCCCGCTGACGCCGAGTAGTCGTTCGTCGCGAGGTAGTACAGCTTGTCGCTCACGTTCATGACTTCGGCCGAAGCCTCCCAATGGTCGTCGGGTCCGCGCCAGGTGAAGCGCACGTTGCCGGTGCCATAGGAAGGAATGCGGTTGTACGGGTTGTTGAAGGCATCGCCGTACACCTGGCTCTGGTACGCCCAGTCGGCGCGCGCCACGAAGGTGTGGTCGCCGGCGAACTTGGTTTCGTATTGCAGTCCCAGGCTGCCCTTCTCTTCGGGCGTGAACGGCGTGATGTACGTCGTCGGGATGCCCGTCACCGCGAAGTTGGTCTCGGTGTATTCGAAATCGAGCCAGCTCAACGCCAGGTCGATCGAGAAACCGCCGCCCAAAATCATGTTCGACTCGAGCTCGATACCTTTCACATCCGCGCTGCCGACGTTCGCCGGCTGCTGGCAGGGCAACTGCTGGCCCGGGGGCGCATACAGGCAGTTGTTCAGGCGCAGGATGATGTCTTCGTACTGATTGAAGAACGCCGCCACGTTCACACGGACGCGGTTGTCCGCGAAGTCGGTCTTCAGGCCCACTTCGTACGTGGTCAACGTCTCCGGATCGAACGGCTGCTCCTGGCTCACGTAGAACGGACGCGGATTGATGCCGCCACCCTTGTAGCCGGTCGATGCCTGGACGTAGGTCATGACATCGTCGCTCCACTGGTAGTCAGCCACGAAGCGCCAGTCGAACTGGTCGGACGAGAAAGTGGCGCTCGTGCCGTTGAGGCCCGCCAGCACCGAGTTGGGCGGCTGCGTCGGCGCGAACGGGAATCCGGTCGGCGGCACCGGCAGCGTGCCGTCGGGATTGTGGCGGTGATAGACGTAGTCCTTGTCGTCCTTCGTGTAACGGCCACCCACCGTGAAATCGAGCGCATCCGTCGCATGCCAGGTGCCCTGCAGGAATCCGGCATACGAGGTCGACGGCGTCGGGTCCGGGCCGTGGACGAAGTCGATGCCCGCATAGTTCAAGTCGACGCGCGCCTGCAGCGTGCCGTCCTGCTTGAAGTAGAAACCACCAACCGTGAAGTCGAAGGCGTCGCCGAACGAGCCGTTCAGGCGCAGCTCCTGGCTCCACTGCCAGTGCGTGAGCGTCTGCAGCAATTGCTGGCTGGCGGCCGGCGAACCATCCACGTCCTGTGCCCAGTCGGAGTCGTACTTGCGCCAGGCGGAGATCGACTTCAGCGAATACGCATCGGAGAGCTGCCAGTCGATGTTGGCCGAGAGTCCGTACTGATTCAGCGTCTGGACCACGGGCACCACGACCGGCTTGAATGGCCGCTGGTTGGTCGGCGCCGTCGAATCCACGAAGGTCGCGTAACTCAGGTACGGATCGTCCTTGTTGGGATCGCAACCGAAGCGGCCGTATGGCACGAAGCGGCAGTCGTAGGGAACGGTCGGCACGGTGGCCGGATTGCCATCGTCGGCCCACACGTAACGCGGATCGGTCGCTGGCAGCGTCTGCTGCGCGCGCCGCAACACGTCGGCGCCCGCCTCCGAGCTGTCGTTGGTCGCATCGGCGATGAAATTCACCTCGACCTTTTCCGACGGCAGCCAGCGCAGGCTCAGTCGGCCGGCGGCATACGAGATGCCACCCAACGTGCCCAGCCGGCAGCCATCGGAGAGCTTGAGCGTGGGCACGCCGGATCCCGGGTGCGTGCAGCCGTAGTCCATGCGGTCGACGTAGCCGTCGCGATTCTTCGACACGCCGGCGACGCGCGCGAACAGCTTGTCGTCCACCAGCGTGAAGTCGCCCGACGCGCGCGCATCGACGCGGTTGTACGAACCATAGGTCAGCGAGACGTTGCCGCCCTTGCCTTCCGCCTTGCGCGAGAACAGCTTGATGGCGCCGCCGATGGAGTTGCGTCCCGCCAGGGTGCCCTGCGGCCCGCGCAGCACTTCCACGCGATCGAGGTCGAGCAGATCGAGCAGCGAGCCGGTCAGCGTCGAGTAGTACACGTCGTCGACATAGAGACCGACACCCGGTTCCAGCGCAAAGTTGAAGTCCGTCTGGCCGACGCCGCGGATATAGGCGATGAGGCCGGAGCCATTGGCCTGCGCCTGCGGTGCCAGGAACACGTTCGGCGCCTGCTGCGCCACCTCGTAGATGCTGGTCTGGCTGCGCGCTTCCAGCATGTCGCCGGTGACCGCGGTGATCGCCAGCGGCGTCTCCTGCAGGTTCTCGCTGCGGAACTGGGCCGTGACGGTGATTTCCTCGAGCTGGTCGGATTGTTCGGCCTGCTGCGCGAATGCGCTGCTGCCCGCCATCAACAGGGCCAGTGAAACTCCGCGAGATACCAGGGTCTTCTTGTGCATGTTCCCCCCCAAGGAAACGTGTTGGCTACGGTCAGTGCGCGAGCGCCACCTTCACCACGCCCTCTGTCGACGCCGGGTGAAAGCTGACCAGGTTGAGACTCTCCTTCACGCCGTGCGCATGTTCGCGCATCAGCGCATCGACGCGCCCGGCCTGTCCGGACTCGAGTGCATCGACGATGGAACGGTGCTGGCAGTGCGCGTAGTGCAACCGGTCGTACATCCGGTCGAGCTGCGTGCGGTCGAAGGCCAGCGCCTGCGGCCCCGCGAACGGCACCCGCGCGATGCGTTCGAACGCGTCGCTCAGGATGGCGCTCCCGGCGGCCTGCAGGATCACAGCATGGAAACGCGAATTCATCTCGGCGTAGCTGGCCGCGTCGCTCTCTTCCAGCCGGCGCTTCGCCAGCAGTGCGTCGCCATCCTCGAGGCAGCGATGCAGGTGACGCGACAGCGCCTTGGATACACCGCGCTCGGCCACGCGCTGCGCGGCCAGCGACTCGAGCGCGCCGCGCACGTCGATGGCGTCGCTGATCTCCGCGGAGGTGAAGGCACGCACCAGGTAGCCGCGGGTTTCGTTCTCGACCAGCAGCCCTTCCTGGGCCAGTACCGGCAGCGCCTGGCGCACGGGCGTGCGCGACACGCCGAGCAGATCGGCGAGCGGCGCCTCGGCCACGCGTTGTCCGGGCGCAAGCTTGCCGTTCAGGACCATCTCGCGCAGTCGAACTACCGCTTCGGCCATCTGGGTGCTCATTGGCGGCGGATCATCCGGCTTTGGGATCCCGTAGGTCTCGACGGGATCCCATGACTTTCTCGACTATCGGGGAAATCAGCCCCTTCACTCCTGGCGTCGCGCCTGAAGGCGGTCGCGCTCGCCGGCGTACATCGCGGTCATGAAGCGGCGCGCCGTCATGGTGCGCGCGGCCGGCGCCTTGTCGACCGGAAACGATGCTAACAAGGCCTCCATGCGCTCGCGCGTGCCCTGCTCGAACTCCTGGTGCGTGAAGATGTAGAGATCGTTGCGGCGGATTCCGTCCAGCACCCGCCGCCCCGCTTCGACCGGGTCCATGGCCACGGCCATGAACTTGCGCATCATCGCTTCCTCCTCGGCCGAGGGGGCGTTGGTGCTGGGCTTGGCAAGCTCGTTGATCAGCGCGGGCGGCCGCATCTTTTCCGATTCCACCAGGTTGGATTTCACGAAGCCCGGACAGAACACGGAAACGCCGACATTCGAGCCGGCGAGCTCATCGCGCAGTGATTCCATGAGCCCCATGACCGCGAACTTCGAGGTGATGTAGACGCCGATGCCACCGCCGGCCATGAGTCCCGACGATGAGCAGGTGGCGAGCAGGTGCGCGCCCTCGCCGTGCGCGCGCATGCGCGGCAGCATCACCGTGATGCCGTTGATCACACCGCCCAGGTTCACGCCCAGGCCCCAGTCCCAATCCTTGAACGTGGCTTCGGCCGCCCCGGCGCGGATACCGACACCCGCGTTGCAGGCCAGCAGGTGCACGCGACCGAAAGCGCGCTCGACTTCGTCCGCGGCCGCCAGCCAGCCGGCGCGGTCGGTGACGTCGAGGCGGATCGCGAGCACGTCGGGATCGTCACGCCCTAACCACTCGAGCGCCTGGTCGCGGTGATCTTCGCGGCGCCAGGTGAATGCCACCTTCATGCCCGCGGCACGGAAGGCGCGCGCCAGGCCGAGGCCGATGCCGCTCGACCCACCCGTGATGAAGGCCACCTTGCCGCCGACTTCCGCCAGCGGCGCGCGGAGTATCGGCGTGTTCACTGCGGCGGTGGCGTACCGGTGGATTCCAGCGAGCCCGGCGGCGGCTTGTCGACGTGTTCTTCTTCGGGCTTCTCGGCCGCGACCGGCGCCTCGGGCGGCGGCGGCGCGACGCCGTTGGGACGGGTGGCGAGCCGCGCGCGATAGCGGATGTAATGACGCAGCGAGTCGAGCTCATGGTCGTTGAGCTCGCTGAATTTCGGCATGCCCCTGGCCTCGCTGCCGGTGCGCACGAACAACGAAAACTGCGCGGCGTTGAGCGGGATGGTCGAGGCGCGCAGGTCCGGCGCCGTACCGCCCGCCACCGCGCCCGGCCCGTGGCACAGCTGGCAACGCGACCATTGCTGGATGCCATCCTTGACCAGCGCATCCTCGACCGTCATCTCCGGCGCATCGAGCGGCTTCGCGAACGTCGGCGGCGGCGTGGGCGGTAGTTTGGCCTTGCCGTCGAGCGTGAAGGCCAGCAGCCGGCGCGGATGGAGGCGCGCGTCCCAGCCGAAACGTGCAGCCGCGGAGCCGAAACCCCCGGGCGCGCCATTCAGCGGGCCCGTCAGGATGGCCACGTACTGCTGCTTGCCCACCGAGAACGTGATCGGGGTGCCGAGTGCCGCGGTGGCGGCGTAGAACGACCAGGCCTTGCGGCCGTCGGAGGCGCCGTAGGCATTGATGTAGCCATCGGCCTGGCCCTGGAACACGAGATCCCCGGCAGTCGCGAGCGTGCCGCCGTTGTGGGGTCCCGGCGTGGGCTGCTGCCACACCGCGCGTTGCTTCACGGGATCCCAGGCCGTCAGGAAACTCTTGCCACCGTCGGCGGGCACGTCGCCATCCGCGGTCGGGAAGCCGGTGTACTGGATGGACGATGGGAGCGGCTGCCAGTTCTTGTAGTCGACGTCGCCGCCGAACTGCGCGGGCATCTCGATGGTCGGCACATAGACGAGGTTGGTCTTCGGGCTGAACGACTGCGGATAGAGGTTGTGCACGCCCTGGAAGCTCGGCCACAGCGTCACCGGGCCGTTTTCGTAGCGCGCGTTCGGCGCGAGCACCGGCTTCCCGGTGGCCAGGTCCACCTTCGTGGCCCAGGTGACCGTGCCTAACTTCTCGGCCGAGATCAGCTTGCCGTTCTCGCGATCGATGACGTAGAAGAAACCGTTCTTGGGCGCGTGCAGGATGACCTTGCGCGGTGCGCCAGCGATGTTGAGCGTGGCCAGGGTCATGTCCATGGCCGAGTTGTAGTCCCAGGAATCGCCGGGGGTAGTCTGGTAGTGCCAGACGTACTCGCCGGTGTCGGCATTCAGGGCCACCACCGAGCACAGGAACAGGTTGTCACCGCCCTGCGGGCTGCGGATCTTCCAGTTCCACGGGCCGCCGTTGCCGGTGCCGAGGTACACGCGGTTGTACTCGGGGTCGTAGGTCATGGCATTCCAGACCGTGCCGCCGCCGCCGTACTTCCACCACTCGCCCGTCCAGGTCTTCGCGGCCATCTCCATGGCCGGATTCTCGAAGCCCTTGGCGGGATCACCCGGCACGGTCCACCAGCGCCACAGCTGCTTGCCGGTGTTGGTGTCGTAGGCGGTGACGTAGCCACGCACCGCGCCGAAATCACCGCCGCCGAAACCGATGATCACCTTGTCATTGAACACGCGCGGCGGACCGGAGATGAACGAGCCGTCGTTGGTGTCCAGTGTCTGCACGCTCCACACGGGCTTCCCGGTCTTGGCGTCGAGGGCGATGAGCCGGCCGTCATGTGTCCCGAAGTACAGCCGGCCCTTCCAGAACGCGAGGCCGCGAATGCCCCAGCCCGTGCGCAGCTTCGTACCCACCACGCGGGCCACCTCGGGGTCGTAACGCCAGAGCAGCTTGCCGCTCTTCGCATCGACCGCGTGTACGATGCTGTAACCCGACGCCACATAGATGACGCCTTCGACGGCGAGCGGTGTCGACAGGTTGTTGGTGACGTCGAGGTCCAGGGTCCACGCGAGGTTCAGGCGCGGCACGGTCTCGCGGTTGATCTCGGCCAGCGGGCTGTAGTGCGTCTCGCCGAAGGTGCGGCCGTAGGCGGCCCAGTTGTGACCGTCGGTGTCGTTGCGCAGCGCCGTGTTGTCGATGGTGCCGGCCGCCAGGGCCTGCGTGGACAGAAACGCGAGCACCAGGAATCCCATCGGACGCATGCCACATTCCCTCGTCGACGCCGGAG
The DNA here is from genome assembly GCA_035279135.1 of Steroidobacteraceae bacterium. Taxonomy (GTDB): domain Bacteria; phylum Pseudomonadota; class Gammaproteobacteria; order Steroidobacterales; family Steroidobacteraceae; genus CADEED01. Next base: position 41,583 of record DATEII010000106.1, on the reverse strand, counting down.
TGCCCGCGAGTTGAGCACGATTCCCCACTCGACTCAAACGGAAGCACCATTCGCCTTTGGCGACAGCGCGGCTTTACGCTGTCGTGATAATTTTCCACGCGCACAGGAGGATTCGATGAAACTGACCCGACGTTCGGCCGCCACGAATCTGCTCGGCATGACTGCTGTCGGCACGTTGCTGTCAGCCCCGCTCTATTCCAGGGATGACGGGGCCGCGGACAAGTCCGGGAAGTCTTCCGGCACCCGCCATTGCCTCGCGGTGTACTACCCCTGGCAGGCCGATGCGAAGTTCGACTACGACTACTACCGTGACAAGCACCTGAAGTTGCTCGCCGACCTGTATGGCAAGTCCGTCGGCAAGATGCAGGTCCACAAGGGATTGCGCAAAGGTGACGGCTCGCCGCCCGCTTTCGTCACCGCCCTGACGGTGGAGATTCTTTCGATGGAAGCGTACGAAGCCGCCAGCAAGGAACACGTGGCCAAGCTGATCGCAGACGTGCCGAACTTCACCAACATCAAGCCCACCGCCCAGATCGAGGAAATCCTCGATTGAGCCACGGGGTCTGGCTCCATCGAAATGGTGCCTGACCCCATTCCTTCGCTCGGAGGACCCATGCGATTCGTCAGCGACGATGAAATTGCCACGCTCACTCCCGCCGAACAACACGACGTCGCATCGCCCATCCCCACGCAGGTGGTATCGAACGGCGAATTCACGCCGCTGCCGCAGAGCGAGGACCAGCGCCGCGTCGAAGCACGCATCGGTTCACTCGCCGACGAGCTCGCGCCGAAACACGGGCTGACCCGGCGCGGTTTCCTGTCGTCGGCCGCCGGCATGTCGGCCGCCTTCCTCGCGATGAACGAAGTGTTCGGCCCGGTCTTCAGGGCCTCGCGCGCCGAAGCTGCCACGCCCGGCATGGCCGATGCGCGCGCCACGGCGCTCAGGAAGCAGTTCATCGTCGACTGCCAGACGCATTTCGTGCGCGACGACTACAACCAGCAGCTGCTGGTGTTCTCGGCCGACTTCGCGAAGAAGCACTGGAATCCCGACATCGCAGGCGCCGACGGGCTCACGCGTTACAAGTTCCAGAACTACGTCAAGGAGATCTTCATCGACAGCGACACCAAGGTCGCGATGATCTCCGGGACGCCGACCGACGACTACGCCTATCTGTTCCTGACCAACGACCAGATCGCGAGCGCGCGCGACGTGGTGAACAAGGTGGCCGGCTCGCGCCGCTGCCTCGGCCACGGCATCGTGACGCCCGGCACGCCGGGCTGGTTCGAGGAAATCACGCGCGTGATGGACCAGCTCGAGCCCGACAGCATCAAGGGCTACACCATCGGCGATCCCATCTACCAGACGAAGAAGAAGACCAACTGGCGCATGGATGACGAGAAGCTCGTCTATCCACTCTACGAGGCCATGCTCAAGCGCGGCATCAACACCATCTGCATCCACAAGGGCCTGATGCCGGCCGACTACATGACCTCGTGGGCCGACATGTGGCAGTACGCCACGGTCTGGGACGTGGGCAAAGCCGCCAGGGATTGGCCGCAGATCAACTTCGTGATCTACCACTCCGCCATGCGGCCGTTCCTCGAGCTGCCCGACCGCGAGCTCGCGCAGTTCGAGAAGACCGGTCGCTTCGACTGGGTTTCCGATCTCGCCGACATCCCGGCGAAGTTCGGCGTGAACAATGTCTACGGCGAGCTCGGCGCCTGTTTCGCCAACACCTGCGTGACGCACCCGAAGCTCGCCGCCGCGCTCATGGGCACGCTGATCAAGGGCCTGGGCGATGACCGCGTGATCTGGGGCACCGACTCGGTGTGGTGGGGTTCACCGCAGTGGCAGATCGAGGCCATGCGGCGGCTCGAGATTCCCGCGGACATGCAGAAGAAGTACGGCTACCAGCCGCTGGGCGCCGCGGACGGCCCCGTGAAGACGAAAATCTTCGCGGGCAATGCCTCGAAGCTCTACAAGATCGATCCGGCCACCGCCACGCGAATGTCAGCCGACAACTTCGATGCGATCAAGACGGAGTACGCGGCGCAAGGCGGCCTGCCGAGCAACCTGCGCTACGGTTACCTGGCCAGCACCTGAGCCCAACTACTCGCGCCGGTGAAACCTGCACGATCGACGGACATTCGGCTGCTCAGCGCAACGCGCGGCGGATGCCGGACGACGCCGCATCGATGCTCGCCTGGTCGATGCGCACGATGTTGCGGCCATCGTCCTTGGCGCGGTACAGCGCGATGTCGGCACGCGCCACCAGCGCCTCGAGCGAGTGGGGCCGCGATTCGCTGACCGCGAGGCCCGCACTCATGCTGACACGCATGGTGTCGCCGGCGCCTGGCACCTCGATCGTGAGCGCCACCGCGCGCACCCGTTCCACGATGGCGAGCGCCACGTCGAGCGTGGTGCCCGGCATGGCCACCAGGAATTCCTCGCCGCCCCAGCGTCCGAAGGTGTCCGTGACACGCAGCGTGGTCCGCGCCAGGCGCGCGAACTCGCGCAGCACCTGGTCACCCCCCGCATGCCCCGCGCGGTCGTTGATGGCCTTGAAGTGATCGAGATCGATCAGCGCGATGGTCATGGGCTCGCCGGCGCGCACCGAGCGCTCGAGCGCCGCTTCCACCAGTTGCGCCGTGTGACGCCGGTTCGGAAGCCCGGTCAGTGAATCGATGTGGGCCAGCGCCGCGAGCTGGCGGCGATGGCGGCGCGCGCCGATGAGCATCGCGGTGAGCAGCAGCACCGCCAGCGAACCGGACGTGATCGCGAGCCAGGTGCGACGCTGCAATTCCGCCTGCCGCTGCTCGGATTCCGTGAGCTGGCGCTGCAACGTGGCATTGCGATCGATCTCGCGATCGATCTCGAAGCGCGCGTGCAGCGCCGCCACCTGGCGCACGCGCCGCGTCTCCATGGTGTTGGTGTAGCGACGCATGTATTCGCCGAGGTCGCGATAGGCCGCCGCGATGTTGCCGCGCGCGGCATTGGCGTCGGCGCGCAGCTTGAACAGCGGCGCGACCTCGCGCGGCGGCATGTCGATGGCATCGTTCGACAGGATGTCGTTGAGGATGGCCAGCGCGCGGTCCGCATGTCCCTCCGCGAGCTCCACCTGCGCGAGCAGCGAACGCGTCTGCTTGATGACGTCGACCGTGCCCGAGGCCGCGAAAGTTCTCAGTGCCGACTGGCAACGCTGGCGCGCGCCGGCAATGTCCTCGAGCTCGATCATGACCTGGCAGACGCGCATGTCGGCGAAGGCCACGCCCTGCTCGTCGCCCAGCGTCACCGACAGCGCACGCGCGTTGGCAAAGGCCAGCAGCGCGGCATCGTATTCGTGCATCTCGTGCAGGATGATCCCGCGCAGGTAACGCGACACGGACAGCGTGAGCGTCTCGTCGTGCGAGGCATTCCACTCGATGAGCTCGGCATTGAGCGCCAGTGCCTGGCGATAGTCGCCGAGCTCGCCCATGACCTTGGAGAGCGGCGAGGCCGCGAGCATGCGCTGGCGAAGGTCGCCCGCGGCATCCGCGGCGCGATACGCCTGGGTCAGCGTGGTGATGGCGAGGTCGGCGCGATTCTCGCGGAACTGCAACGTGCCCAGCGTGATCATGAGGCAGCGTTGCGCGCCGGGTTCGATGTTGCCGCGCGCACGCACCGCCTCGACCGCGCGCTTGGCCTCGGCCATACCCTCGGCGTCGTAGACGTTCTCGGCGTCCGTCATGAACAGCGCGAGGCGCACGGGTGCCGACGCGTCGGCCACGAACTTCGCACCTTCGGCCGCGGCGGCCCGCGCCTCGGCGTCGAGCTCGAGCGCGCTGTAGGCATCGGCACGTACCTCGTGCAGCCAGGCCACTTTCTCCGCCGAGAGCGTCGACTTGCTTCGAGCCAGCATGGCCTGCGCGCCGGCGAGTGCCTTGTGCGGATCGGCGATGGCGAGCGCCTGCAACCTGCGGATCGCAGGATCAGGACTTTCGATGCAACCGGCATGCGCGAGACCGCATGCGAACGGCAGCCACAGGTAGATGAACAGGCGCGTCAGAGCGCCCGCTCGCCGCAAGCCAAGCATTGACGGAGGTTACGATTTCGGGCGCGCCAATGCGTTATGGCGAGTCGCCTTTTTCGTGTCGCCAGCGCTGAAATGACTCACCTTCCCGCGGATTTCTTTGGAATGTGTGACGTGCATCCACTTCACACGCGGGAACGCGACTAGGGAGATCCCTGCCACGGGAGGCAGTCCATCGACCGCAGCTGGGCACGCAGCTGGCCCACCGACTGGAAGTGGATGGTGCCGAGGCCCGCGCGACGCGCGCCCTCGATGAACTCATGGTGGTCGTCGATGAACAGCGCGCGTGACGGTGCCACGCCGTATCGCGCGACCAGCCGCGTGAAGACTTCAGGATCCGGTTTGCGCGCGCCGAAGTCGCAGCTGGCATGCAGTCGCCGGTCGATCAGCGCACAGACTTCCGGCACCAGCACCGGCAACGCCTCGCGCAACAACGCGCCATTGTTGGTGAGCAGCGCGAGCTCGAAGTGCGGCTTGAGCTCGGCCACGAGCGCGATCATTTCGGGTCGCAGGCGCATCGCCGCGCGCCGCGCCGCGATCCACTGGTCGCGCGTGAGCTCGACACCGAGGCGCTCGTTGAATCCCGCGAGGTAGGCATCGCCGGTCGCATACGCGCCCTGCTCGGCCAGCCGTTCGAAGTCCGAGCCCCAGATGGACGCGTGGATGCGATCCTGCGGCAGGCCGGTGATCTGCGCGAGGAGTTCGAGCCGGCGCGCGGGCGTGAAATCGACGAGCGTCTCGTCGAGATCGAAGATGATGAGATCGAAGGGCCGCAACCGGCGCTATCTACCGACCGCGAACAGCACCGCGTTGTTGATCGCGTAGACGGTGCCGTCGGGCCCGACGGCCGTCGGTGTGTACGACTGGCCGAGCCCGTTGTTGAACCGGATCTTTTCCGACAGCGTGTTCGTGGCGAGGTCCCAGCGGTAGAGATAGCCGTCCTCGTTGTTGATCAGCATCGCGCGCGTGGCCGGATCGAAGGCGCCGGTGTTCACGCACCACTCGCGCACGCCGCCGGGATTTCCCGCATCGAGCGTGGGGCCGAGGATGGTCAGCACCTCGCGCATGGTCTGGATGCCGGAGATGGGATCGGTCTGCGCGGCCAGGGGATCGAGCACGGCCATGCGATTCTGTCCGTCGCCCGTGCCCGCACCAGCGTAGTTGTTGTACTTGGTGGCGATCAGGTAGTTCGAGCTGCCGGTGTACGACTGCACGGCCGAGGCCGGCACGATCGACGGCGTGTTGTCCCAGCCGAACGCGCCCGGAAGCTTGGTCTGTGTGAGCGCCGCGTTGAAATGCAGCATCCAGCCGCGGCTGTTGTTGGCGGACTGCGTGGATTCGAGCACGCCGAAGTACACGTCGCCGTCCGGGCCCACCGTGGGCGACGAGGTCGCATCCCCCGTGATCCGCGCGCGCGCGCCGCTCTTCGGATCACGCAGGTCGACACCCGCCCTTCGCGTGAGCGTCGCGGCGTCCAGAGCCAGCAGGTAGCCGCGCTCCTGTGCATCGCTGACGGCCACGTACAGCGTCGCACCATCCGCCGACAAGGCGGGCGCGCTGTTCATGGCGACGCGATCGACGGTCAGATCGTTGGCGAGTATGCCCGCCCCTGCCCAGCTGCCGCTGCCATCCGCCGCCACTCGCGCCACGCCGCTGACGAGCACCAGCGAGTTGGCGCCGCTCACGTAATAGCCGAAATAGGCGTTGCCGGCTGCATCGACCGTGATGGGCGTGCTGATCATGACCACCGAATCGAGCTCGGTGCGCGCGGCGGCATACTTGCTGTCGCCGTAGAACACCACGGTCTGCACCGTGCCGGTGGCCGAGTCCACGTTGTCCCGATAGAACAGCTTGCCACCCGAACCCGGCGCATAAACGCGGCCGCTGGCGGTCAGCGTGAGGTTGAAGCTCGGGAACCAGCGATGCGGCGGAACGATGTAGTCGCTGTCGGCGCTCCACAGCACGTTGCCCGTGGCGCCATTGCGGGCCTCCATGCGGAACGCGCCCTGGGCGCCCGTCTTGACCGGCACCATCACGGTGTTGCTGGAGGAAATCACCGGCGATCCGTAATGGGTCAGCAGGTACTGGCCGCCGCCCCCGTATTGCGGCGCGAGGTCCACCGTCGCCTGCCAGAGGATGCGGTTCAGCGGCGGCGTCGCGACGGCGCTCTGCGCCGTGTGCTGGGCGTCACGGCTGAAGCTCGACCAGGCGGGACCGCTGACGGGCGGTGGATTCGGCGTGGGTGTCGGCGTGGGCGTCGGGGTCGGCGTGGGGGCCGGTGAGGGACTGGGCGAGCCGCCATGACCGCCGCCGCCACCGCAAGCGGAGAGCGTCGCCACCAGAAGCAGGGTCGAAAGGTTGCGCATTGCGGCGAATACTCGCCGTCGCCGCCCCGAGGCGCAACCGTCGGGCCTTTACGTCACTGCGCGGGCCCTGTTTTGAAAATCGGGTTGGACAGCAGGAAGCGGATGGCGTCGGCGCGCGGCTCATTGATGGGCTCGTCGGGAAACGAAGCCAGCATCTTGTCGCAACGCTCACGCGCTCCCGCTTTGAACTCGGGATGCGTGAAGATGTAGAGATCGTTGCGCTGGATGCCGCGCACCACGCGCTGGCCGCACTCGACCGGGTCCATCCACAACTCGCCCTGCGGGCGCTGCGCGAGCTGTTGCTCGAACTCCTCGAGGCCCGAGTCCTTCTTGTACTTGTCCGGCCGCAACTTGCCGAGCTCACGGATGTTGCTCTGCACGGGGCCGGGGCAGAACGCAGACACGCCGATCCGGGCGGGCGCGAGCTCGCCGGCGAGGCATTCCGAGAGTCCCACGAGCGCCGACTTCGCCGTGATGTAGATGGAGCAGTTCGGAATCGGGATCACCGCGGCCATGCTCGCGGTGTTGACGATGTGACCGCCCTCGCCGTGCGCGCGGATGCGCGGCAACACGGTGAGTATGCCGTTGATCACACCACCGATCATGACCGACAGGCCCCAGTCCCAGTCGTCGTACCTCGTCTTGTCGATGGCGCCCAACAAGCCGAGGCCGGCATTGTTGACCAGCACGTGGATCTTGCCGAAGGCCTTCTCCGCCTGGTCGGCCGCGCGCACGTAGGCCTTGCGATTGGTCACGTCGAGCCTGAGGCACTTGATGCGCCGGCTCTGTTTCTGGGACACGAACCACGCGCGCGCATCCTTGAGATGATCCTCGCGCACGTCGGCGATGACCACGCGCATGCCCGCCGCGACCATCGCCTTGGCGATGCCGAGCCCGATGCCGCTCGCGCCGCCCGTCACGAATGCAACCTTGTCTTTCAGCGTTTCCATGGGGGCCTCACCAAGAAAAGAGGCGCGCTCGTCGCCGGGCGCGCCTCCCTTTTACTCACTTCGCGGCTTCTAGTTGAAGTTGCGCTGGAACTGGATGTACCACTCGCGCGGCGCACCCGGCTGACCTTCCAGGGTCGGCTGACCGAAGGCGGTCAGGTCGAACTTGTTGAGGTAGTACTCCTCGTCTGTCAGGTTGGTCGCACCGAGCGCCACGCGCCAGTTGTCCTCGGGGCTCGACCACTCGATACGCGCGTTCAACAACTCGTACGCCGGCGAGCAGGCGTCCGCCAGCGACGTGTCGATGTTCTGCACCGAGATGTTGGTGCGGATACCGGTGCAGATCTCCGTCTGGCCGTAGTAGTCGATGCGCGGCGTAATGGATCCGCTGTCACCCACGTGGAATTTGTACGAGAACGATGTGCTCCAGTTGTCCTTCGGTACGTAGATGGGATTCTCGCTGGTGATCTCGGTGACATTCGGATTGCCCAGCATGGCCGGGTTGTCCCACTCATCGCCGGAAAAGTCCGTGTATCCATATGCCGCGCTGATCATCAGCCCTTCGACGGGGGCAAGCGTTACTTCCAGCTCGGCTCCCTGGATGGTCGCGGGAATGTTCTGGTAGAAGGTTCGCGACGTCACCGCCACGCACTGGTTGCCCAGGCTGTCCGGAATCGGTGTGCCGGTCGCCGGCGGGATCGTGTTGTAGACGTACGGCGGTCCACCCGGCAGCAAGGTGCACTCGGTGCCACCCACCGGCAGGATGCGCTGGTTGTAGTCGACGTAGAAAGCGGCCAGGTTCACGCGCACGCGATTGTCGGCAAGGTCGGTCTTGAAACCGATTTCGTACGACGTGGCCTCCTCACCATCCACCTTCACGAACTGCGTCGGCTGGAACGGCCGCGGATTGAAGGCTTGCGGGCGATAGCCGGTGGACGCGGAGATGTAGCCCATCATGCCTTCGGTGAACTTGTAGTCGACGCCCGCCTTCCAGTCGAAGTGGCTCTCATCCGTGTCGAGTTGCGTGATCACGATGGAGTTGTCGAAATCCTCGTCCTTCTTGTCGGTCGAGTAGCGCACGCCGGCGTTCACCGACAGTTTGTCGCCGAAATGCCAGACAGTGTGCGCGAAGCCCGAGAGATTCTCGGAGCTCGTGGTGTTCTGGCCATTGACCAGCAGCGCGGTCGGGACGAAAGCCGGGATCGATACCTGCTGCGAGTTCGTGAACTCGCCCTTGTACCAGAAGCCGCCCACCGTCCAGTCGAGCAGGTCGCCCACCGAGCTCGAGAAGCGCGCCTCGAAGGTCTTGGCATCGACATTCTGGATGCCGTCGACGAGCTGCACGCTGAACGGCGACTGGTCCGAGTCGGTGGCGAAGGCGCCATCGAACTTCGAATACGAACCGATCAGTTCCAGCAGCATGGTGTCCGAGAACCGGATGTTGGCCTTGGCGCTCAACGCCTCCTGTTCGAAGGAGGTCCGCGGATTGGTCGTGAAGCCGGTCACCGGGTCCTGGTAAGTGGCGTAACTCACGTATGGGCTGTCCGGCACGAAGCGATCGTCGAACGGCACGCCGGTCCGCGCCACCTGCGCGTTGCTCCAGAAGTTGAACGGCACCGGCAGCTGGCCGGTCATCGGGTTGCGGCCGATGTGCACCAGCGTGTCGGCGCGCGCTTCGGACTGGTCGTTGATGTACTCGCCGGTGAACGTCAGGTCGAACTTGTCGTTGGGCGCGAAGCGCAACGCGGCGCGCGCCCCCGTGACGTCCTGTCCACCCTGCGTGCCGACCTTGCACTTGCCGCCCCGATTGCGCGTGCGCGTCGGGATCGAGAACGCATTGTCGGCGGCGCTGCCGGCCGCCACCACGTCCGGCGCCGTGTCCGCGTCGGGACCGTCCGCCGCAAGGCCGTCACCGTAGCCGGCCAGCGACGGGAACTTGCAGGCGAAGTCATAGACGTTCTGGTAGCCGTCGCGCTTCTTGGCGACGCCGCTCACACGTGCGAACACCGTGTCCGAGAGCTTGAAGTCGTAGCTCGCGCGCAGGTCGACGCGGTTGAAGTCGCCGTAGGTCACCGAGATGTCGCCGGTATCGTTGCCCTGCGGCGGCTTGCTGATGTAGCGGATCGCACCGCCAATGGCGCTGCGGCCAAACAAGGTTCCCTGGGGTCCGCGCAGCACTTCGACTCGCTCGAGGTCCATGAGGTCCACGGCCGAGGCGAAGGTGACCGGGTGCAGCACATCGTCGAAGTAGATGGCCACGCCGGGCTCGAATTCGGGCAGGAAGTCGTACTGGCCGATGCCGCGGATGTATGCGCTCATCGAGGCGCCGAAGGCGGCCTGTGCCGGGCGCAGGCTGGCATTGGGGACCGTGTATGCGATCTCGTAGGCGTTCTGGAAGCCGCGTGATTGCAGTTCCTCGCCCGTCACCGCGGTGATCGCGATCGGCGTCTCCTGCAGCTTTTCTTCCTTGAAACGCGCCGTCACCACGATCTCCTCGAGACCCGTGGCTTGCGGTTGCTCAGCGCCCTGGGCGAACACCGGCGTCGCCGTGAGTCCGCAGGCCGAGGCGACTGCCGCGGACAACAAGGTGCGAGTGAAAATCGAGGGAAGCTGTTCTTTTCTCATTTCGAACTCCCTGCGGAAGGATTGATTTCGGAATCCCCTTGGGAGCTCGACGCCGATGCATCAGCGCCACAGTTCCCCCCTTGCGAGGATCAGAATCCTTTCGCCACCCCCAGACTCCACCCACGCCGAATGGGGGATCAACTGATCGGGAAATCCCTGATCCGGCGTGCGCGTCCGTTATGATTCACGGGCATGCAACTCAACCGCTTCGATCTCAACCTGCTCATCGCGCTCGATGCGCTGCTGCGCGAGAAGAACGTGACGCGCGCCGCCGAGCGTGTGTTCGTTTCGCAACCCGCGATGAGCGCCGCGCTACACAAGCTGCGCGAGTACTTCAACGACCCCTTGCTGGTGCGCGTTGGTCGTGAAATGGAGCTCACGTCGCGCGGCGAATCACTCGTGGAACCGGTGCGCGAAGCGCTGCTGCGCATCCAGATGATGCTCGGCACGCAGCCGACCTTCGATCCCAGGACCGCGCGCCGCGAGTTCACCGTGATCATGTCCGAGGAAGCGGTGCCGAGCGTCCTGCCGCCGCTGTTGCGCACGCTCGCGGCCGAGGCGCCGGAGCTCGACGTGCACATCGAGATGGTGTCCCCGACCGCGCTGTCACGACTCGAATACGGCGAGGCGGACCTGTGCCTGTGCCTCGAAAGCCTGCACATGTTCGACCTGCGCGCCTATCCGGACACCATGCGCTCGATGCCGCTGCGCTCGGTGAAGTGGGTGTGCGCGGTGAGCAAGGATCACCCGACGGTGCACGACTCGCTGACGCTCGACCAGTACATCGGGCTGCAGCACATGTTCGGCCGGCCCGGTGGCTACACGGGCGCTGCGGACCAGCTGGTGAGACACCTGCTCGGCATCGAGATTCGCGTGCACCTCACGCTTCCGAGCCTGCTGCAGCTACCGCTGGTGCTGCCAGGTTCGACGCTGGCCGCGACCCTGCCCGAGCGCGTGGCGGAGCTGTATGCCAGCGCCCTGCCCATCCGCATCCTGCCACTGCCCTTCGAGGTGCCGCACACGCAGGAGGTGTTGTTGTGGCACAAGCGGCACGAGGCCGACCCGGCGCACACCTGGCTGCGCGAAATGATCGTCAAGCTGACGCGGGAAAGTTAGTTGTGAGGCGCTCACGCGCCACAACGGAAAACGGCGCCAACAGGCGCCGTCCGTGAAAGTCCAAAAGGGTAGTTAGCCTAGCCCGCGGGGGAGCCAGCCGGCTCGGGGAACAGCGGGGCGGCAGTCACGCGGCCCTTGAAGTCCATCCAGCGGTGGTTGGCGTAGTCGTAGATCTTGCAGGTGCGCACCGTCGCCCAGTAGCGCTTCCAGCTCAGCACGTAGACTCGCGCCAGCTGCGGCACGGCATTCTTGAGCGCGGTCTGCGCTTCACGCAGGCGGTACAGCGGCACGCCGGTGTTCACGTGGTGCGCGCCGTGCTCGAGGATGTCGTGCAGGATCTGGCCCATGCGCTTCGGCACCACGACGTTCACAGTGGTGGTGATGAAGCCGAGCCGCTTCTGCCATTCCTCGCGCTTGTCGAACCAGGCGACTTCCGGGTGCGTGTGCTGCACGTAGATCACGAAACCCATGATGCAGTTGAAGGCCAGGAACGGCAGCACGAAGCCACCGAGCAGCGTCCAGGTGATCGAGTGGCCGAAGTACACGGCCCAGAGCACCAGCGCCGTGATCCACACCGCGCCGACCCCGAGCACCAGCAGGTTGTCCCACCAGAAGATCGCGCGGCGCACGCCCACGTGTTTCTTCGTCGGCAGGATGAGCTTCTTCCACCACATCTCGATGAGGTAGTAGAGGCCCTGGCCGAAACCGGAACGATAGATGCGCTCGAGGAAGCGGCGCGTCTTCGAGGCGTTCTGCCATTCCTCGGCCGACATCGGCACCCAGACCTGGTCGCGGCCCTTGAGGTTGGTGAAGCCGTGGTGCGCCACGTTGTGGCCCACGTCCCAGAGCGAGAACGGCGTGAGCGACGGCAGGAACGCGATACGTCCGATGACTTTGTTGAGCCAGTCGTACTTGGTGTAGCTGCCGTGACAGGCGTCGTGACCGATGACGAACAAGCGCGCGATCGCCACCGAGCCCGGGACGACCATGAGCGCCTTCGCCCACCACGCATCGAAGTAGCAGGCGCCGCCGATGCACATGCCGAGGAATGCGAGGTCCAGCAGCAAGCGGAAGATCGGTCCGACCGATCCACGGCGCATGTATTCCTGCATCACGACACGCACGGTTTTGCGTGCGTCGGCGCGCGAGTTGTCCTTGGCGGGAGCAGTCGTGGAAGAAGCGATTTCGGGGGCGGCGGTGGGTTCTGTCATAAGCGCGCAAGCCTATAACGATTCAAGCCTTTTCTCAAAATTCTTCAGTGTCATTTTCGACCTGCGTCGCAGGCGGATAGCGGGCCCCTGAGGCCCTCCCTGGCGGCAGCACCGCGTCCAGGCGCCCGACAGTTGCAGCATCGAGACGAATCGCGTCGGCGCCACAATTTTCGGCCACGTGTACCTCCCGCGTGGTGCCCGGAATCACGACCGCGTGGGGGGCCTTGGCGAGCACCCAGGCCAGCGCCAGCTGCGCGCGGCTGCAGCCCACTTCGGCGGCGATCGCATCGAGCGCGTCCAGGAGGCGCAGGTTTTCTTCGAAATTGGGACTCTGGAAGCGCGGCATGGTGCGGCGGATGTCACCCTCCAGCAGATCGCCGGGGGAACGCATGCGGCCGGCCAGGAAGCCGCGTCCCAGTGGGCTGAACGCCACGAGCGTTACCCCAAGACGGCGGCATTCTTCGAGCACCGCGATCTCGGGATTGCGCGTCCACAGCGAATATTCCGACTGCAGAGCGGCGACCGGGTGTACGGCATGGGCCTTGCGCAACGAGGTCGCGCCCACCTCCGACAAGCCAATGGCGCGGATCTTCCCTTGCCGCTTCAATTCCGCGAGCGCACCGACGCTGTCTTCCAACGGCACGGTCTTGTCCCAGCGATGCAGGTAGTACAGATCGATGCGATCGGTGCCGAGGTTGCGTAACGATTGTTCGCAGACGGCCCGAATGGATTCGGGACGGCCGTCGATGACGCGCTTGCCGTCGCGCCCGAACAGCCCGCACTTGCTGGCGACAATCACGTGGTCCGGACGCTTCGCGAGCAGCGAGCCGACCAGTTTCTCGTTGGCGCCGAAGCCGTACAGCGCCGCCGTGTCGAAGTGCGTGACGCCGAGATCGAGCGCCTTGGCGATCACGCGCTCGGCCACCTCGCGCGGCTGCGGCGGGCCATACGCATGCGAGAGGTTCATGCATCCGAAGCCGATGGCGGTGACGTCGTAGGGGCCGAGCTTGCGTGTCTGCATGGGGGCAGCCCCCGTTTCCTAGCAAAAGGGGTCAGGCCTCGATGGCCTGACGGACAATGGTAGATAGATCATGTGAGGACTGACCCCTTTTGCTAGGAAACGGGGGCTGCCCCCAACCGTGGAAAAACCTTGCGGATGTTGCCCTCGAAGACCTTCTGCCTGTCGGCTGCCGACAGCGAAGATCCATCGATGTAGCGCTTGGTGTCGTCGTAGTAATGCCCTGTCTCCGGATCGATGCCGCGCACCGCGCCGACCATCTCCGAGGCGAACAGGATGTTGTCGATCGGGACCACCTTGAGGAGCAGGTCGATGCCCGGCTGGTGGTACACGCAGGTGTCGAAGAACACGTTGTTCTTCATGAGCTCGGGCAGCGGCGGACGCTTCTGGTCCTGAGCGATGCCACGGAAGCGGCCCCAGTGGAACGGCACGGCCCCGCCGCCATGCGGAATGATGAATCGCAGGGTCGGGAAATCCTTGAACAGGTCCGACATCAGCAGCTGCATGAACGCCACGGTGTCCGCACTCAGGTAGTAAGACCCGGTGGTGTGGAACGCGGGATTGCAGGCCTGGCTCACGTGCACCATGGCGGGCACGTCGAGCTCGCAGAGCTTCTCGTACACCGGGTACCACCACTTGTCGGTGAGCGGCGGCTCGGAGAATTTTCCGCCGGAAGGATCGGGATTGAGGTTCGCGCCGACGAACCCGAATTCCTTCACGCAGCGCTCGAGCTCGGGGATCACGCCGCGCGGATCGACACCGGGCGACTGCGGCAGCTGGCAGGCGCCGACGAAGTTCTCGGGGTACAGCTGGCAGACGCGGTGGATGAGCTCGTTGCAATGCTCGGTCCAGTGCCTGCTCGTGGTCTCGTTGCCCACGTGGTGTCCCATGGCACTGGCACGCGGCGAGAAGATGGTCACGTCCGTGCCGCGCGAGCGCTGCAGCTTGAGCTGCGCGTTCTCGAGTGAGTCGCGGATCTGGTCGTCGCTGATCGTGATACTGCCCTTCGCGGGCGCGAGCGTGGGCGTCTTCAGCGCCTCGGTCTGCTGCTTGCGCCAGGCGTTGAGCGGCTCGGGGGCGGTGGTGTAGTGACCGTGGCAGTCAATGATCATTGCGGCATCTCGTCAGCGCGATCGCGCCAGGGTTTCAAAGTCATCGGATCCTCGAAGGCACCGGTGTGGCGTTGCGCAGCCACCGCCGCCTGCCGCTGCGCGGACGCGCCGGCCATGATGCCGCCAACGCCGGTGGCGTCGATCATCTGGGCGCTGGCACGCATCTCTTCGGAACGGCGCCTGCCGTGCTGGATCACGCGCGAGAACAGATAGTCGCCCTGCTTTTCCCAATCGAACTGCGGGTAGGTTTCCTGCAGCGACGCCAGCACCTGGCGCTCGACACCGAGCCGTCGCGCCGCCGTGAAGCTCTCGACCACCAGCGACTCGAGCCCCTTGATGATCACGCTGCGGCACAGCTTGATGGCCGAGGCCACGCCGAGGTCGGTGGACACGGTCTCCGCCACGAAGCCCAATCCGCGCAGCAGCTTCTCGGCTTCGACGGCACTGGTGCCGCCCAACAACATGGGCACGCGGATACCGTGCGGCGGCACCGAGGTCATGACCGCGGCTTCGACGTACTGACCACCCGCCGCGGCCACCAGCGCGGCGCACTCGATCTTGGTCTGCGGCGCGGCGGAGTTCACGTCGACGATCACGGCATGTCTGAGATCGCGCGCCGCCAGCGCACGCGCCGCTGCCAGGGTCTGATCGGCGGTCACCGCGCTGAAGATCAGCGTGGTCTCGTCGGCGAGCGCGGCCGCATCGGCCATGAGATCGACGCGTTGCGAGGCGGCGTGGCGGCGAAGTGAATCACCCGCCGCCGCCTGGTGCAGCAACAGGTCGAAGGTGGCGAGCTCGCGCTGCGCGCCGGCGGCCCGCAGGTCCGCGGCGAATCGCTGCCCGACTTCACCGTAGCCCAGGAATCCGATGCGCGCTGCGTCCATGACCGTCCCTCACCAGTACATGCGCGTGGGGTTATCAACCAGGATCTGGTGGCGCAATCGGACATCCGGGCACATTTCCGCCAGCAGGTCCACGAGCTCGCCGTCGTTGGGCATGTCCTTGCTGATGTTCGGATGCGGCCAGTCGGTGCCCCACAACAGGCGCGTCGCATCGATCGCGATCAGCGCCTGCGCGAACGGCACCGCGTCAAGGAACGGGCGCTTGCCCACCGACACACGCTCCGCGCCGGAGATCTTGATCCACGCCCGCGAATTGTCGCGGTACAGGTCGGTCAATGCCCGGAACGGCTTCTGCTCGAGCCCAGCCGCCGCCTTCACGCGCCCCATGTGATCGATGATGAATGGCACGTCGATGCGCGCCAGCAGCTCGCGCTGCTCGAGCAGATCGCCGGCATCGAAGTGCAGCACGACATGCCAGCCCAGCGGTTTGATGCGCGCCACCAATCGATGGAAGACATCGAGATCCGGCACGCCTCCCAGGTGCTTCACGAAGTTGAAACGGATGCCGCGGATTCCGCCGTCGTGCAGGCGTTGCAGCTCGCGATCGGTGATGCTGTCTTCGACCACGGCCACACCGCGATACAGATCACCGCTCGTGGCGATCGCGTCGAGCGTGACCGCCATGTCGCTGCCATGGCAGCTCGCGTGCACGATGACCGCTCGGCTGATGCCGAGGTGCGCGTGCAGCTTGCGCAGCTGCTCGACCGGCGCGTCGGGTGGCGTGTAGCTGCGATCCGGCGCGTACGGAAACCGGGCCGCGGGGCCAAATACGTGGCAATGGGCATCGCAGGCCCCGGGCGGCAATACGGTCGTGGGCTTCACCGGGTGCGGGTCCGGCGGCAGACAGGACTTGTTGGGATCCTTGCTCACTTCACGTCGCCGGGTGTGTCGAAGTACACCAGCCCTGCTTGCTCGAGCTTGCCGCGCATGTCGTAGATATCGAGGCCCAGCTCGCCGGCCGCGAGGCGTTTGCGCGTCGCGGCTTCCTTGTCCTCGCGCGCCTGCGAAGCCTGCGCGATCTCGGTAGCCTTCGCGGCCGGCACGACGACCACACCGTCGTCATCGGCCACGATCACGTCGCCGGGATTCACGAGCGCGCCCGCGCAGGTAACGGGCACATTGACCGACCCGGCGCGCGCCTTGATGGTGCCCTTGGCGTGCACGGCCTTCGACCAGACCGGGAAATTCATGGCCTGCAGCTCGGCGATGTCGCGCACGCCGGCATCGATGATGAGCCCGAGTCCGCCGCGCGCACGAAACGACGTGGCGAGCAGCTCGCCGAAAAAACCATGGTCGTCGGGCGAGGACAAGGCGTGCACCACCACGTCGCCAGGTTCGAGCAACCCCGCGGCCACGTGCAGCATCCAGTTGTCACCGGGATGTCCGAGCGCCGTGACCGCCGTGCCGCACAGGCGCGCTCCGGGGTAGATAGGCCGCATATAGGGTGCCAGCAGGCCGGCCCGGCCCATGGCCTCGTGGATGGTCGCCACGCCGAAGCGCGACAGCGCCTTCACCGCGTCGGCCGGTGCGCGCTGGATCCGGCGCACGGCAATGCCGGTCTTGTTCATGCGTTCCTCAATCCTTCCAGATATCGCCGGGAATCATCACCTCGCCGCGCATCAGCAACCGCGCGGTGCGCAACAGCGAGGCGCGCGCAACTTCATGCGGTTTCTGCGCGTCCATCTCGAGCACCACGGTGAATTCGCCGCTCGGATGTTGCACGGAGAATGTCTTGCGCGATCCGGCCGGCACCGCGGCCACTCGGTGCGCGACCGTCCCCGGAGTCACCGCCGCGGTGGCGACGGTCACGGCGCCGAGCACACCGACCGCCGAGTGGCAGTCGTGCGGAATGAAGGTGCGGGTGTTGATGTGGCCTCCTGGCGTCGGTTTCGACACCAGGCACATTTTCGGCACCACCTTCTTCGTCACATCGCCGAGCTTCATCGCGGGGCCCGCCTGCAGGCGGATCAATTCGATGCGCTTCTTGAGCTCCGCGTTCGCGTTCAGCTCATCGCGCGTCTCGGAGCCCGTGACGCCGAGGTCGTCGGCGAGCATCACGACCACGGGCATGCCGTTGTCGATGCAGGTGACTTCCACGCCATCGAACCGATCGACGAGTTTGCCCGTGGGAAACAGCGCGCCGCAGACCGAGCCCGCGGTGTCGAGGAAGTTGATGTTCACGGGCGCGGCCGTACCGGGCACACCATCGATGCGCGCATCGCCCGCGTACTCGACTCGGCCTCCCGGCGTCTGCACCTCGATGTCGCACAGAGTGCCGGTGTTCTTCGTGAGCACGCGCAAGGTGGTGGTGGCACCGCGCGCCGCTGTCATGCCGCTCTCGATGGCGAACGGCACCACGGCCGCAAGCATGTTGCCGCAGTTCGGCGTGGTGTCGACCAGCGGTTCCTTGAGCGACACCTGCGCGAAGAGGAACTCGAGATCCACGCCGTCCTTGCCCGCCGAGACGATGCCGACCTTGCTGGTCAGCGGATCCGCGCCACCGATGCCGTCGATCTGCCGCGCGTCGGGCGAACCGAGCGCGGCGAGCAACACGCGATCGCGCGTCGCGATGTCAGACGGCAGATCACCGGCACGAAAGAACGGGCCGTGCGACGTGCCGCCACGCATGAAGTAGCAGGGAATCGGGCGCTGCATTTCGGTGGCTATAGTACCAGCGCCCCGGGGCCCCGCCGGTTCACTCGCGATCGATGCATTTGCGGTCGTCGTCGAATCATCGCGCGCGCAATGCTTCCTTCTTCACCTTGCCCAGCGACGTTTTCGGCAACACATCGACGACGTGCAGATGCCGCGGGACTTTGTAGCCCGCGAGCCGCGGACGGCACCGCGCGCGCACCTCGTCGAGCGTCAGCTGCGCATCCGGGGCGAGCACCACGTACGCGGCACCCACCTCGCCCCAGCGTTCATCCACGACGCCGACCACGGCGACTTCGCGCACGCCCGGCAAGCCCTGCAGAACTGCCTCGACTTCCGCGGGATACACGTTTTCGCCGCCCGAGATGTACATATCCTTCCACCGATCGAGCAACGTGAAGAAGCCATCCGCATCGCGTCGCGCCACGTCGCCCGTGCGGAACCAGCCGTCCTGGAAAGCCTTGCTCGTGGCCTCGGCATCCTGCCAGTAGCCTGCCGTGACCGACGGACCCCGCAGCCAGATCTCGCCGACGCCGTCTTCTTCCACATCGCGTGCCTCACGGTCGACCAGGCGCACGTCGATACTCACCACCGGCAATCCGACGCATCCGGCCTTCCGTCGCAGTACTTCGAGATCGTCTGGCGGCATTCCCAACGCCGTGCCCACTTCCGTCATGCCATAACCATCGACGCAAGCGACGCCATCTCCCAGCCACGCCCGCACCGCGTCGGCGGCATGGGGCGCACCACCGGTCTGCAAGGACGTCAGGCGGCGAAACGGCTGCGGGTCGAAGCCAGGGTGTTCGCGCAACATCTTCGCCATTTGCGGTACGCAGAAGTAGTGGGTGACACCGAGCGCGGTATCGCCGATTCGCGCGAGTGTCTCATCCGCCGTGAATTGTGGTGACAGCAGCAGCGTTCCGCCCGCCTGCAGGACCGTGTTCGTCACCGTGAACAGGCCGACCACGTGGAACATGGGCATGTCGCAGAGGAACACGCTGCGCGAGTCGACGTGCACCGACATGCCATAGTTGCGCGCCGTGGCACTGGCGTTGCCGGCGGTCACCATGACGCCCTTGGGGCGGCCCGTGGTGCCCGACGTGAACAGCAGGGTGACGAGTTGCTCAGCAGCGGCAGGCTCGCGCGGGAACGTGGCATCGGGGGCGCGTGCCACGTGCCAGTCCAGGCTGCCTTCACGCCCGAGCTCGAGCACCCGCGCGCCGGGAGCGACCTCACGCAGCCGCGCCGCCACCGGGGCGAATTCCCCATCGACGATCAGCAGCAGCGGCGCGGCCAGCTGCACCAGGACCTGCAATTCGTCGGCGCTGAGTCGCCAGTTCAGCGGTACGAACACCGCACCGACCTGGCAACACGCCAGGTGCAGGGAAACCAGGTCGGCCGAATTCCGTGCCAGCACGGCCACACGCGCGCCGCGCGGGGACGCCGCACCCAGCCGCGCCAACGCCGAGGCGATCTGCGACGAACGCAGATGAAGGCCGGCGTAGCTCATGCGCGCCCCGGTCGCCACGTCCAGGCACGCGGTTTTTCCCGGACGCGCTCGTGCGTGATACGCGACGCATTCGCTCAGCACCGGCCACCTCGCTTGCGCCGTTAGTAAGTACTACTTACTATTAATTGTGCACGGCGTGGGGGGCCACAACAAGCAGGCTTTACATGGCTTAGAATGCCGCCCTCGCCCCGCCCGGTGGCGCGTTGCGCTCGGAATCGAAAGCGTTTCGGCCATCATCGAGCTTTGCGGCGAGACAGCGTGGGACGCTGTCGCCACTCCCACAACGAGGATTTCATGGCCGCGCCGCGCGATTACGAAGACATCCCCGGAACCTACGTGTACGACGCGGAACGTGGCCGTGTCGGATACCACCTCAACATGTTCTGCATGTCGCTCAACGAGCCCGAGAACCGCAAGGCGTTCAAGGCGAACGAAGCGGCCTACCTCGATCGCTTCCCGCTCACGGAGGACCAGAAGCAGGCCGTGCTGAAGCGCGACTGGTTAGGCATGCTCAAGGTCGGCGGCAACATCTACTACACCATCAAGATCGCGTTCTGCGACGGCCTCACGTTCCAGGACGTCGCCGGCATGATGTGCAGCATGCCCAAGGACGAGTACGGCAAGATGATGCTGGCGGGCGGACGCATTCCGACCCCGGAGAACCTCCGCAAGGGCGGAGAAAACCAGGGAGAGAAAAAGTAATGGCGCGGATCGTGGGTGGCATCGCCTGCTCGCACGTGCCGGCCATCGGCGCGGCGCTCGACAAGGGCACGAGCACCAACCCGTACTGGACGCCCTACTTCAATGGCACCACGGCGGCGCGCGAGTGGCTCGCGAAGCTCAAACCCGACGTTGCCATCCTCATCTACAACGACCATGCGAACGCCTTGTCGCTGCAGATGATCCCGACGTTCCTGTTGGGCACCGCGGCGCATTTCCCGGTCGCCGATGAAGGCTTCGGGCCACGGCCCGTGCCTTCGGTCTACGGGCATCCCAAGCTCGCGTGGCACCTGGTCGAAAACCTGATCCTCGACGAGTTCGACATGACCATCGCGAACGAAATGCCCGTCGACCATGGCCTCACGGTGCCGCTGTCCGTCACCTGCGGACAGGTGACGCAGTGGCCGTTCAAGGTCATCCCTCTGTGCGTGAACGTGATCCAGTATCCGCCGCCCACCGGCGTGCGGTGTTTCAAGCTCGGCCAGGCGATCCGCCGCGCGGTGGAGGATTTTCCCGAGGACCTGCGCGTCGTGGTGTATGGCACCGGTGGCATGTCGCACCAGCTGCAGGGTGAACGCGCCGGCTTCGTGAACCGCGAGTTCGACACCATGTTCCTCGACGGCATGGTGAACGATCCGCAGAAGCTCACGAAGCTCTCGCACACGCAGTACATGCGCGAATCCGGGTCCGAGGGCATCGAGATGGTCATGTGGCTCGCGATGCGCGGCGCACTCGGCGGCCAGGTGCGCGAGGCGTATCGCTTCTATCATGTGCCCACGTCGAACACGGCGTCGGGCCTGTTGTGCCTCGAGCCGACCTGACAGGAGTCTCGCCGTGAAGATCTGCATCGCCGGCCAGGGCGCGTTCGGCATCAAGCACATCGAAGCCATCCAGAAGATTTCCGGCGTCGAGATCGTGACGCTCGCGGGCGGCAGCGCGGACTCCACGCGCGAGGTCGCGCAGAAATACAGGATTCCGCATTGGTCGACGAACCTCGACGAGTGCCTCGCGCAGCCGGGCGTGGTGGCAGCCATTCTCGCGACGCCCACGCAGATGCACGCGACTCAAGGCATCCGGTGTCTGCGCGCCGGCAAACACGTGCAGGTCGAGATCCCGGTCGCCGACAATCTCGCCGATGCCGAGGCGCTGGCGCGCGCGCAGCAGGAAACCGGCCTCATCTGCATGGGCGGCCACACGCGGCGGTTCAACCCGTCACACCAGTGGATTCGAAAAAAGATCCTGGCCGGCGAGCTCAGGATCCAGCAGATGGACGTGCAGACGTATTTCTTCCGCCGAACCAACATGAACGCGCTCGGCAAACCACGCAGCTGGACCGATCACCTGCTGTGGCACCACGCCTGCCACACGGTCGATCTGTTCCAGTACCAGACCGGCGAGACGGCATCGGTGGCGCGCGCCGTCCAGGGCCCGATGCACCCGGAGCTCAGGATCGCGATGGACATGAGCATCCAGATGAAGGTGCCGGGTGGCGCCATCTGCACGCTGTCGCTGTCATTCAACAACGATGGCCCCCTGGGTACGTTCTTCCGCTACATCTGCGACAACGGCACGTACATCGCGCGTTACGACGACCTGGTCGACGGCAAGGACCAGAAGATCGACGTGTCGAAGGTCGATGTCTCGATGAACGGCATCGAACTACAGGACCGCGAGTTCTTCGCGGCCATCCAGGAGAGGCGCGAGCCCAATGCCAGCATCCAGCAGGTGCTGCCGGCCATGCGCACGCTCGACAAGCTGGAGAAGTCACTGCTGTAATGGGGACATTCCTCATTTCGTTGTAACAATCGGAGATGTCGCCGCCAGCCAGGTGAGCTCGACGATTGTTACAGCGAAATGAGGAATGTCCCCATTACGAGGTCCGTATGAAGACTGTTTTCGTTGCGCTGGGCCTGATGTCCGTAGCCGGCTTTGCCGGTACCGCCGAGCTGAAAGCCGATCCGCCGCATGCCTGCGAATACTGCGAGGGCTGGAGCCGCCCCCATGAACCTTTCAAGGTTTACGGCAATACCTGGTACGTCGGCAGCGCGCTCTCCTCCATCCTCATCACCTCGAAGGACGGCCACATCCTCATCGACGGCGGCCTCACGCAAACGGCACCGCAGATCGCTGCCAACATCCTCAAGCTCGGCTTCCGCCTCGAGGACGTGAAGCTGATCCTGAACTCGCACACACACTACGATCACGCGGGCGGCATCGCGGCCCTGCAACGTGCGAGCGGTGCGAAGGTGGCCGCCAGTCCCGCGGCGCGGCGCGCCTTGGAAGGTGGTGGCCCCAAGGCCGACGATCCGCAATTCACGTTCGGACCGGAACACAACAATTATCCCGTGGTGAAGAATGTCCGCGAGATCGCGGATGGCGAGGAACTGCGCGTGGGCGAGCTGCGCATCACGGCACATTTCACTCCGGGGCATACACCGGGCGGAACCTCGTGGACGTGGACGTCCTGCGAAGGTAAATCCTGCAAGTCGATGGTCTACGCGGACAGCCTGAACTCCGTCTCCGCGCCGGGATTCAAGTTCTCCGGCGACGCCTCGCACCCGGGTCTCGTGGCCACATTCACGCATTCCATGGACGTGGTGGCCGCGCTGAAGTGCGACATCCTGCTGGCGCCGCACCCGGAGTCCATCGACCTCGAGGCCAAGCTCGCCGCTCGCGCAAACAACCCGGCTTCGAATCCCTTCATCGATCCGAACGCCTGCCGCGCTTATGCCGACGGCGCCCGGCAGCGGCTCGCGAAACGCGTCGAAGAAGAACGCGCGCAGAAGTAAATCACCTGGCCGTTGACGCATCCTCCAACATACTGGAGGATGCGTCCACTATGCCAGACGTGAACTCCCGGATCGCCGCGCGTGTGCGCGAGCTGCGCGAACGCGGCGGCCTCAGCCTCGAGGGCCTCGCCAGCAAGTCGGACGTCAGCCGTTCGATGATTTCGCTGATCGAGCGCGGCGAGAGCAGTCCCACGGCGGTGGTACTCGAAAAGATCGCCACCGGCCTCGGCGTCACGCTCGGCGCGCTGTTCGACGACGCGGCCGCGCCGGCCAGCCCCGTCTCGACGGCCGCCGATCGCACGACGTGGAAGGACCCGGAGTCCGGCTACGTCCGGCGCAACATCTCGCCCGCCAACTTCCCCTCGCCCATCCGCATCGTCGAGGTCGACTTCCCGGCCGGCGCGAAGGTGGCCTACGAAACGAGCGCGCGCGAACCGTCGGTCGCCCAGCAGGTGTGGGTGCAGGACGGCGCCATCGAAGTCACCGTGGGCAAGGTCACGCACAAGCTCGGCAAGGATGACTGCCTCGCCATGCGGCTCGACGCGCCGGTGACCTTCCGCAACCGCATGCGCAAGGCCGCGCGCTACATCGTGGTGCTGAGCTCATGAGCCTGCCGCGCATCCGACGGCTCGAAGCCATCGGGCCGCGCGAGCTCGCCGGGCTCTGCGACGTGCTCATCGACTGCGTCGAGGGTGGCGCCTCGGTGAGCTTCATGTGGCCGATGACGCGGCAGAAGGCCGAGTGCTACTGGAACAATGTCGCGCAAAGCCTGGCGCGCGGCGAACGCGCCGTGGTCATCGCCGAAGACGAGCGCGGGGAGTTCATGGGCACGGCGCAGGCCGTGTGGGCCGGCCCGGAGAACCAGCCGCATCGCGCCGACATTTCCAAGATGCTGGTTCGTCGCAATGCCCGGCGCCACGGCGTCGGCGCGATGGTGCTGGCCGCGGCCGAGCGAGCCGCGCGTGACGCGGGCCGCACGCTGCTCGTGCTCGACACCGCCAGTCCCGACGCCGAACGACTCTACGAACGAGGCGGCTGGCAACGTCTCGGCACGGTACCCAGGTACGCACTCATGCCAGACGGTACCTTCTGCAGCACGGTGTTCTTCTACAAGGATCTGGCGCAGGGTTAAGCTCGCCGCTCCACGGGCGCCAGGAGTCAGCAAGCGCATGCGACGTCGAGAATTCCTTTCCCACCTGGGCGCGGGCTCCGCGCTCGCCTTCCTGCCGGCCTTCACGCGTGAATCCTTCGCCGCGAACACGGCGGATGACGCGCTGATCATCAGCGAGGTCGAAGTCCTCAAGCTCTCGGGCACCCACGAGCTCGTGCCGGGGCTCAATCGCCAGTACCAGGTGAATCCGCTGCATCTCTACGAAGAGCGGCGGCCCAAGCCGTTCAAGGACCCGCCGCCGGGCACGAAGGAAGAACGGCGGCCGCTCACGCATTACTACGTGCGCATCCGTACGAAGGGCGGCACCGAAGGCATTTACGGCGCCGTCGACAAGGAAGCGCTGCCGGTGCTGCTCGGCAACCTGCGGCCGCTGGTCATCGGACAACACGCGCTCGCCGTCGAACGCATCTGGGACCAGATGTACCGCTCGAACCGTCATTCGCGCGCCAGCCATTACATGATGGCCATCAGCTACATCGACAATGCGCTCTGGGACCTGCGCGGCCGTGCGCTCGAAGTCCCCGTGTTCCGCTTGTTAGGCGGCCCGACGCAGATGCCCGTCCCGGTGTATGGCAGTTGCCTGGGCTACTCCATCGACCCGCCGCTCGCGGGCAAACGCGCCGCGCAGCTCAAGAAGGATGGCTTCATACGCCAGAAATGGTTCCTGGGTTACGGACCCGGCGATGGCGCGCGCGGCATGGATCTCAACGTGGCGCTGGTCCGCGAGCTGCGCGCGGCGGTCGGCGACGACGTGCAGATCATGTTCGACGCCTACCAGGGCTGGGACCTGCAGTACGCGCTCGAGTGGTGCCGCAAGGTCGAGCAGTACCGGCCGTACTGGCTCGAGGAAGCCGTGCCGATGTCCGATCTGGAGAGCTTCATCCGCCTCAGCAAGGCGACCTCGGTGCCCATCGCCACGGGCGAACACCTCTACGGTCGCTGGGAAGCCGAGCAGTTCTTCGAGAACGATGCGCTGCAGTTCATCCAGGCCGACCCCGAGTGGTGCGGCGGCGTCAGCGAGACGGTCAAGGTGGCCCACCTCGCCAGCGTGCACGGCGTCAAACTACTGCCCCACTGCCACAACGTGCACGCGGCGCTCGCCATCGTGGCGAGCCAGTCGCCCACCGTGTGCCCTTTCGGCGAATACCTGATCAACCACGTGCCCGAGAAGCTGCACTTCCTCAAAGATCCGCCGCTGACCACCAACGGACTGGTGCAGCTGCCGGACAAGCCGGGGTTCGGCATCGAACTCGATCCGGCCAGGGTCGAGAAGCAGGAAGTGCTCACCGCCATCTGACGAGGAATCCATGCGTCACCTTTCACGCTTCGCCGTTGCCGCCGCACTCGCCACCACGGCGATCGCCACCTCCGCACCCGCTGCCGACATCACGGCCGCGCGCCAGACCGCAGCCTCGAAGCAGGCGCGCGCCGGCGAGGCGGAGTTCCGCGCGCTGTACAAGGAACTGGTGGAGATCAACACCACGTTGTCCGTGGGCTCGTGCACCGATGCGGCCAATGCCATGAAGGCACACCTCACGGCCGCGGGTTACGACGACGCGCAGGCACGCGTCATCGTGCCGCCAGACTGGCCCAAGCAGGGCAACCTCATCGCGGATCTGCCCGGCAGCGACCTGAAGCTCAAGCCCGTGCTGCTGCTCGCACACATCGACGTCGTGGAAGCGCGGCGCGAGGACTGGAAGCGCGATCCGTTCAAGCTGGTCGAGGAAGACGGCTTCTTCTACGGACGCGGCTCGGCCGACGACAAGGCGATGGCCGCGGTGTTCGTGGATTCGATGGTGCGTTTCAAGAAGGAGAACTACCGGCCCAGGCGCGGCATCAAGCTGGCACTCACCTGCGGCGAGGAAACGCCCAACACGTTCAACGGCGCGAGTTTCCTGGTGACGAACCATCGCGATCTCATCGACGCGGCGTTCGCGCTCAATGAAGGTGGCGGCGGCCGCTACGACATGGACACGGGCGTGTACAAGTACAACTCGGTGCTCGCCGCCGAGAAGATCTACCAGGACTTCACGTTATCGACCCAGAACCAGGGCGGACATTCCTCGCGTCCGACTCCCGAGAACGCCATCTACCAGCTGGCGCACGCGCTCGAGAAGGTCGAGGCGCACCAGTTCGAGGTGGAATTCAACGACACCACGCGCGGCTACTTCGAAAAGTTCGGGGCCATCGAGGGCGGCGCGAAGGGGGCGGACATGATCGCGGCCGCGAAGGGGGATGCCGCGGCCATCGAACGGCTGAAGAAAGATCCGTCCATGAATGCGATCCTGCGCACCAACTGCGTCGTCACGCAGATCGAGGGTGGCCACGCGCCAAATGCCCTGCCCCAGCGTGCCACGGCCAACGTGAACTGCCGCATTTTTCCCGGCCATCCGCAGGAGGAGATCCGCCAGGCGCTCATCGCCGCCATCGGCGATCCCGGCGTGAAGCTGGAATTCCAATCGCCGCCCGAAAAGCCGGGTGCGCCTCCGGTGCTCTCTCGCGACGTCATGGGTCCCATCGAGACGTTGAGCCGGGACATGTTCCCCGGCGTGGCGGTGATTCCCTCGATGACCGCCGGCGCCACCGATGGCCGCTTCCTCACGCCAGTCGGAATCCCGACCTACGGCGTCTCCGGCATGTTCGCCGATGGTGCCACGACCAACGCGCACGGGCTCAATGAACGCATTCGCGTGCGGTCGCTCATGGAAGGCCGCGAGTTCCTCTACCGCCTCACGAAGATGTACGGCGGCGGTAGATAGCCGCTATTGGATCGTATCGCCCGCCGGGTCGCCGCCGAGAAAGCGCACTGCATTGTTGTAGAAGATGTCGCGCTTCTGCGCGCGCGTCAGGAACGGCGCCTTCTCGACGGTCTCGATGGCCACCTCGATGGCGCGCGGCCAGACCATCTGGTCCGAGCCCCAGAGAATCCGCTTGCCGAAGCCGGCATCGAGGAAGCGCTCGAGCTGCGAGTAGAAATGCGCCCGCGGAAAGCCCCAGTTGTTCTGCGCGATGTCGATGTACACCTGCGGGTGCGAATACATCAGCGCGATCATCTCGTCGACGAAGGGCGAGCCGAAATGCATGACGTAAAGGCGCAGTTTCGGGTGACGCACCAGCACCGGTTCCAGTTGCAGCGGGTGGCCGAGCGCCACGCGGTAATCCGGATTGCCGCCGACATGGATGCCGCCCGGCGGCCCTTCGCCGAGATGCACGCCGACCGGAATGCCCTCTTCTTCGGCCAGGGCGAAATATGGCTCGAGTGATGGATCGTCGAGCGACAGCCCGCGGTATTGCGCGCCGATCTCCGCGAACACTTTGAAGCGCCCGGCGCGGTACAGCGCGCGCAATTCCTCGGGTGAGCGTTTTTCGTCGGTCAGGAAGGAAATGGCGGGCACCACGCGCCGGGGCAGGTGCTTCTTCCAGCGCTCGACCGTCTCGAGGGAGCCGGACGTGATCGCGGTGATGTTGTAGTCGTCGACCAGGCCCAGCGATTCCCGCATCACCGCTTCGTCCGAAGCCGCAGGTTTCACCGGGCTCTTGCACGTCATGATGGATTCGACGGTGATCGGCTGACCCCACCCGGGTGCGTGAAACTCCATGGGCTCATCGCTCATGCACACGCTCGGGCCGCCGCCGTAGTCGGCCAGCGGGTGCGCGTGCAGGTGCATGTCGATGATGGGCGGGCGTTCGCGGGCCACGGCCGCCGCCGCCATCGCCGTCGCCATCATCGACGTGCACAGGAGCACTCGCATCGAAGGCGCGGGCGTCAGACCGCGAGCTGATCGCCGATCGGAAGCCGCCGGATGCGTTTGCCCGTCGCCGCGAAGATGGCATTGCACAGTGCGGGCGCGATGGGCGGCAGTCCGGGCTCACCGACGCCGCCCAGCGGCGTCGACCAATCCGACTTCGCCAGGTGCACCCGGACCTCGCGCGGCGCATCGGCGATGCGTGTCACCGTGTAGTTGTGGAAATTGTCCTGCTGCGCGCGCCCGTTCTTGAACGTGATTTCGCCCGTGGTCGCGAGGCTCACGCCCATCACTGCGGCCCCTTCGAGCTGCGACCGGATGCGATCGGGATAGACCGCGGCACCGCAGTCGAACGCGAGGTCGACGCGCGGAATCACGAGCGCGCCGTCCGCGGCCACTTCCACCTCGACCACGGCGGCGGCGTAGCTCACGAAACTGTAGTGCGCGGCCAGCCCCAGGCCGCGACCCTTTGCCAGCTTGCGGCCCCAGCCGGCTTCGCGCGTCGCGACTTCGATCACGCGGCGCAGCCGGCCCGTGTCGAACGGATACCGCTGCGGCGACTCGCCGTAGTTCCAGGAATCCTTGAGCGTGGTGGGGTCGATACGCCGCCCCGGGCCGAGCAGCTCGAGCAGGTAGTCGCGGTGGTCGCGCCCTGCCGCCGCGGCCAGTTCCGCGACGAAGCACTGCACGGCAAACGCGTGCGGGACGTTGGATACCGAGCGGAACCAGCCGATGCGCGTGTGCGCGGCAGCGGACGGATTCTCGATGCGGATGTTCGGAACCTGGAACGGCACGTTGATGAGGCCCATGCCCTGCTCAAACGGCGCTTCCTGTTTCGGATCCGGCGCGAAGGTCGAGATGATCGTCGGCGCCGCGCTGCGATGCAGCCACGCGGTGGTCTTGCCGGTCGCATCGAGGCCCGCCTGCAGGTGCTCGACCGATACGGTGTGGAAGAAGTCGTGGTGCAGGTCGTCTTCACGAGTCCAGGTGACCTTGACCGGCTGGCCACCCATGGCTTGCGACAGAAACGCGGCTTCCAGTGCGAAGTCGTGTTTCGATTTACGGCCGAAGCCGCCGCCCAACAAGGTGACGTGCACGGTGACCTTGTCGGCGGACAGGCCGAGGCGCTTCGCCACGTCATCGCGCGTACCCTGCGGCGCCTGCGTGGGTGCCCATACCTCGCATCGACCATCGACGATGCGCGCCGTGGCATTGGGCGGTTCCATGGTGGCGTGCGCGATGTGCGGCAGGTAGTACTCGGCCTCCACCTTTTTCGCAGCCTGCGCAAGCGCCGCGTTCACGTCGCCGGTTTCGCGCAGCACATTGCCCGGCTTGCGCGCCGCGGCTTCGAGCTCGGCGCGGTAGGCATCGGAGTCGTAACTCCTGTGCTCGCCGTCGTCCCACTCGATCTTCAGTGCCTCCCGACCCTTGATCGCACTCCACGTGCTGTTGGCGATGACGGCCACGCCGCTCAGCGGCTGGAAGACCGACGGCAGCGGCGTGCCCGGAATCTCGATCACCTTGACCACGCCCTTGACCTTGAGCGCCTCGCTCGCGTCGAAACGCGCGACCTTGCCGCCCCAGACCGGCGTGCGTGCGATCACCGCATACAACAAGCCTTGGGGCCGCACGTCGATTCCATATTGCGCACGGCCGTGCGCGATGTCGGGTCCGTCGAGCAGGTGGGCGCCTTCCTTGCCCACATAGCGGAACTGCGAAGGGTCCTTGAGCCGCAGCGAGTCGCGCGGCGGTACGGGCAGCTTCGCGGCCGCCTTGGCCAGCTCACCGAATCCGAGCTTGCGACCACTGTCCGCGTGCACGACCTCGTGGTTCACGGCGCGCACCGAGCCGACCGGCACGTTCCAGGAAGCAGCCGCGGCCGCTTCGAGCATGGCGCGCGCGGCGGCCCCACAACGTCGCATCGGCTCGAAGAAGTGCCGCACGCTGCGCGACCCGTCGGTGTTCTGATTGCCGAATTTCGGCTCGTCGCCGGGCGCCTGCTTCACGCGCACGCGGCTCCAGTCGGCCTCCAGCTCATCGGCAATGATCAGCGGCAGCCCCGAGCGGATGCCCTGCCCCATCTCGGACCGATGCACGATCACCGTGACGATGCCGTCCTCGCCGATGGCCACGAAAGTCAGCGGGTCGTCGACCGTGCCGTGAGGCATGCCCTCGGCGCCGTACTTCGGTGCCTCCTGCGCCTTGACCACGCCGGAGACGCTGGCGACCAACACGAGGCCACCCAGTCCGCCGATGAACCGGCGTCGATCGAGAACCAGGTTTTCAGGAAGGGTCGTGGGATTCGCGCTCATGGATGCCTGCTGGCGGCGGCTCAATAGCCTTTCTTGAAATCTACCACCGACAGCAGCTTGTCGCCGGCACCGAAGCGCCGTACCTGCTCACGCAGCAGCAACTCGCGGGCGCCCTGCCCGAGGTCCGATTGCGCCGACATGTGCGGCGTGATGATGATGTTCTTCGCCTTCCACAGCGGGTGATCCCGGGGCAGCGGCTCGGGCTCGGTGACGTCGAGGCCGGCACCCGCGATGGTGCCCGAGTTCAGCGCCGCCACGAGGTCGCTGGTGACCACGCTGCCACCGCGACCCACGTTGATGAAGAACGCGGTCTTCTTCATGCGCGCAAACATCTTCGCGTCGAAGAGATTCGTCGTGGCCGGCACCAGCGGCAGCGCCGCGACCACCACGTCGGCTTCGCCGATCATGGCGGGCAGTTCGTCGGAGAGGCCTACGCGGCTGACGTAGTCCGGCCCTTCGCGCGAGCTGTTGCGCGTCGCAATCACGTTCATGCCCAGCGCATGCGCGCGGCGCGCCACTTCGTGCCCGATGCCGCCGAGCCCCGCCACCAGCAGCGTCTTGCCGCCGAGGGCCTGCGGCTGCGAGCCCGCGAAGTTGCGGCTCCAGCCCTCGCCCGTCGCCTGGCGGCCGATCGACACCTGCAGCGAGCGAGACAGCGCGAACATGAGCCCGAGCGTGTGCTCGGCCATCACGGGACCGGCCACTGCGCGCATGTTGGTGACGACGAGACCGGGGCGATCGACGCCCTTCTTGCCGAGGCAGGATTCGACGCCGGCCGAATAGACCGCGGCCCAGCGCAGCTTCTTCGCGGCGGCGAGCACACGCTCATCGCAGACCACGTCGTCGCCGCCGGCGATCGCGTCCGCGTCCTTCGCCTTCGCAATGAACTCGTCCATGCTGGAGACGAGCACCACCTCGAGTCCGGGCGCCGCCGACTGCAGCGACTCGCGCAATTTCTGACTGGAACCGCCGAGCGGGTTCTGCGAGATCATGAGCAGCGTCTTCGGCGGCTTCCAGCCGGGAAGCTCGCGCAGGGCTTGCGGACTTTCCGTGAGCCCGAGCTCCTGGACCAGTGCGACTGCCTTCGGATCCGGCGCCGGCGCATCCTTCGCGTCGGCGACCACGAACGAACCGGCGGCTAACAAGGCCGCCACTTTCAGAACCTGAGTCATCCCCTTCTCCTGGTTCCCGCGCTGCGCGCAGGTTAATGGGCGGTCCGCCCATTTTCCAGGAGACGGTTCGCAGCGGCTTTTCCGCTACTGCAGCAGCCCCGCCTTCACCTCTTCCTGCGACAACAGCTGCACGTGCACCGGCTTCGCCTGCCAGATATCGTGGCAGTACTCGCGGATGGTCCGGTCCGACGAGAACTTGCCCGAGCGCGCGGCGTTGAGGATGGACATGCGCGTCCAGCGTTGCTCGTCGCCATAGGCCTGGTCGACGGAAATCTGGCAGTCCGCGTAGGACTGGTAGTCAGCGAGCACGAAGTACGGGTCGTGCCACAGCAGGTTGTCGAGCAGCGGCTGGAACTGCGTGCTGTTGCCGCGCGAAAAGAAGCCTTCGCGGATCAGGTGCATCACGGCCTGCAGTTCCTCGTTGGCCTCGAGGTACTCGCGCGGCTTGTAACCCATCGAGCGCAGCGCGGCGATTTCGTGCGCTTCGAGCCCGAACAGGAAAAAGTTTTCGAAACCCACTTCCTCGCAGATCTCGATGTTCGCGCCGTCCACCGTGCCGATGGTCAACGCGCCGTTCATCTGGAACTTCATGTTGCCGGTGCCCGAGGCTTCCTTGCCGGCCGTGGAGATCTGCTCGGAGAGATCCGCGGCCGGATAGATGTGCTGGCCGTTGGTCACGTTGAAGTTCGGCAGGAAGACCACCTTGATGAGGTCGCGCACGCCGGGATCGCGGTTGATGATCTCGGCCGCGGCGGTGATCAGCCGGATGATGAGCTTGGCCAGGAAATATCCGGGCGCGGCCTTGCCGCCGAAGATGAACACGCGCGGCTGCATGGTGAACTTCGGGTCCGTCTTGAGCCGGTGATACAGGCCGATGACATGCAGGATGTTCAGGTGCTGGCGCTTGTACTCGTGGATGCGCTTCACCTGCACGTCGAAGATCGCCGACGGATCGACGATGACGCTGGTGCGCTCCTGGATGTGCGCGGCGAGCGTCGCCTTGTTGGCGTGCTTGATGCGGCGCCACTCGGCGCAGAACTCCGCGTCGTCAGCCAGCGGCTCGAGCTTGCGCAGCTGGCCGAGGTCGCGCATCCACTCGTCGCCGATGCGCTGCGTGATGCAATGGGACAACCGCGGGTTCGCGAGCACCATCCAGCGCCGTGGCGTCACGCCGTTGGTCTTGTTGGAGAACTTCTCGGGCCACAGCTCGGCGAAGTCGCGCAACACGTCGCTCTTGAGCAGCTCCGAGTGCAGCGCAGCCACGCCGTTGATGGCATGGCTGCCCACGCTCGCGAGGTGCGCCATGCGCACGTAGCGTTCGCCGGACTCGTCGATCAGCGAGAGCCGGCGGATGCGCTCCTCGTCACCGAAGAACGCCATGCGCACCTCGTCGAGGAAACGCGCGTTGATCTCGTAGATGATTTCCAGCAGCCGCGGCAGCAGTTTGCCGAACATGCCCACCGGCCAGCGCTCGAGCGCCTCGGGCAACAAGGTGTGGTTGGTGTAGCCGAACGTCTGGCGCGTGATGCTCCAGGCGCGCTCCCAGTCCATGTGGAGCTCATCGACCAGCAGGCGCATGAGCTCGGCCACGGCGATGGACGGATGCGTGTCATTGAGCTGGATGGCGAACTTCTCGTGGAAACGCTCGGGCGCAATCTTCTGCACGCGGCAGATGCGGAGCATGTCCTGCAACGAGGCACTCACGAAGAAGTACTGCTGCTCGAGGCGTAACTCCTTGCCGCGTACCTGCTCGTCGTTGGGGTACAGCACCTTGGTGAGGTTTTCGCTGGCGACCTTGGCGTTGACGGCGCCGTAGTAGTCGCCGCGGTTGAAGGTGCCGAAGTCGAACGACTCGGGCGCCTCGGCCTTCCAGAGGCGCAGCGTGTTGGCCGTGTTCACGTGGTAGCCGAGGATGGGCGTGTCGTAGGGAATCGCATTGACGGTGCGTCCCGGCACCCAGCGCGTGCGCTTGCGGTGGAATTCGTCGTACCACACCTCGGTGTGACCGCCGAACTTCACGGCCACGCACCACTCGGGCCGTGCGATCTCCCAGGGGTTGCCCCAGCGCAGCCACTTGTCGGTTTTCTCGACCTGCCAGCCATCGACGATCTCCTGCTGGAAGATGCCGAACTCGTATCGGATGCCATAACCGAGCGCGGGCACCTCGAGCGTGGCCAGCGAGTCGATGAAACACGCCGCGAGGCGGCCGAGGCCGCCGTTACCCAAGCCGGGCTCCTCTTCATGGGCCAGCAACTCCTCGAGATCGAGGCCGAGCTCGGCCACCGCGGTGCGCGCCGTCTCGTAGATGCCGAGGTTGATCAGGTTGTTGCCGAGGTGCGGTCCCATGAGGAACTCGGCCGACAGGTACGACACCGTGCGCGATCCCTGCTTGGTATATGCGGCGGCGGTCGAGATCCATCGCTGCATGATGCGATCACGCACCGCGTACGCCAGCGCCATGTAGTAGTCGTTCTTGGTGGCGAGCGCCGGGAACTTGCCCTGGATATAGAACAGGTTGTCGAGGAAGGCGTGCTTGAGCGCGTCCTTGGTGAGCGCGACACGGTCTTCGTCGTATTGCTCGGGGGCGCTCGGCGCGTTGGGAAATTGGGTGACGGGAGTGCTCACGGGGGCGCCCTTTTCTTTCTTGGTTCGTGGGGGGCTGCAAGATTCATGCAGCGTTCGGGGCAGCTTTGTACCTCCTTTTCATGTCGATTTGCACTGGGATGACCCCGTTGATTGCAAAAAGGCCCCGACGAAGTGCAGCCAGACGTTGCGGCACGACGCGGCAAAAGAAAAAGGGCCGCCACTGGATCCAGGTGCGGCCCCTTTTGCTAAGAAACGGGGAGTGTCCCCATTTACACCTTCGCGAGATGCAGGGCGCCGTAAGGCGCGCGCTCGGCGCGCGTCAGCATGGCATTCGCCTGGTCGTCGTTCCTGAACTTCTCGGTCTTCGCGTCCCACTCGAGCGGGCGGCCGAGCTTCATGGCGATCCAGCTCACGATGCAGGCGGTGTTGCTGCGATGGGCGATGTCCGCCGGCGCCAGCGGCTGCTTGCGTGACTGCACGCTCTGCAGCCAGTTCTTGTGATGCGACTTGCTGACCGGCAGCGGCCGTGTGACGCCCTTCGGATCCAGGATCCTGGGATCGCTGGCGTCGAGCGGCGGCAGGTTCGCGCCCTTGGCCTGCGGATCGCTCGAGGTGGCTCCCGTGCCTTCACGAGTGACCCAGATCCAGCCTTCGTCGCCGAAGAACTTGAGGCCGGTGTTGTATTTGTCCGAGACGTTCACGACCACGTTCTTCGGATACTGCAGCGTCACGTCATAGGCGCCGTGCACGTTCCAGATGCGATCTTCCGGCGGGAACTCGCCCTTGCCTTCCACCTTGCTCGGGCCGGTGTGCTCGAACTCGAGCGCCCAGTGCATGGTGTCGTAGTGATGCGAGCCCCAGCCCGTGATCATGCCGAGGCAGTGCGCCTCGTGGCGCAGCCAGCCCGGGCGGCTGTAATCCGCCTGCGGGTGAACGCGCATCTCGGTGTAGTACTTGACGGGAGTCGGGCCCAGCCACTGGCTGTAGTCGAGGTTCGCAGGCACGGCCTGCGGCGGCGCATCCGGCGCCGTGGGATCCGTGGGCAGGCCGATCTCCACGCGCTGCACGTGGCCGATGCGGCCGGAGCGGATCAGCTCGGCCGCGCGGCGGAACTGTTCCCACGAACGCTGCTGGCTGCCGACCTGCAGGATCCGGCCGTGCTTCTTCACGGCGTCGCGCAGGATCACGCCCTCGGCGTGTGTCATGGTGAACGGCTTCTGTAGATAGACGTCCTTGCCGGACTCGATGGCCGCGAGCGCGAGCTCCGCGTGCCAGTGGTCGGGCGTGCTGATGACCACCGCGTCGATGTCCTTGCGCGCGAGCAGCTCGCGGTAGTTGTCGAAGGTGCGGATCTGCGGCGCCTTGACGCCACGATCGGTGTACGACTTCTCGACGATCTTCACGCCGTCGGCGATGCGCTTCTTGTCGAGGTCACAGACCGCGACGTAATCCGCGAGCTCGGATTTGATGACGCCGGGCATGTCGTGGCTCTGCGCGATGCGCCCGAGTCCGATCTGGCCGACCCGGATGCGGTCGTTGGCACCAAAGGCCCGCGAAGGAAGGAACAAGGGTGCGACCGCCCCCGCGGCCGCCGTCTTCAGGACATTGCGACGTGAAATCATGGCTTCAGAATCCGTCCGCGTTTAGGAAGGTGGCCGGAGTATAGGTCACTCGTATCGCAGCGCGTCGATCGGATCGAGGCGTGATGCCTTGCGCGCGGGGTACAGGCCGAACAGGATGCCAACGCCGGCGCTCACGGCCAGTGAAACGAAGACGATCTGCGTCTTGGTCTCCATGGTCCAGCCGAACTTGGGCGCGATCACCTGTCCCAGTCCTACACCGAAGATCACGCCGAGCGCGCCGCCCACGGCCGAGAGCACCAGTGCCTCGACCAGGAACTGCATCATGATGTCCGTGGGCTGAGCGCCCACCGCCATGCGGATCCCGATCTCGCGCGTCCGTTCCGTCACGGACACCAGCATGATGTTCATGACGCCGATGCCGCCCACCACGAGCGACACCAGCGCGATCGCCGAGAGCAGCAGCGTCATGGTGTCCTGGGTCGAGGTCAGCATGCTGGTCATCTCCGCCATGCTGCTGGTGGAGAAATCGTCTTCGTCATCCGGGCCCAGTCGATGACGCTCCCGGAGCAGCTGGGCGACTTCCTGGCGCACCACCGGGATGGCCTCCGGCGACACCGCACTGATGGAAATGCGGCCAGGCACGAACTTGCCGAGGCCCCGCTGCATGCGGGTCTGGAAAGCCGACAGCGGGATGAAGATGCAATCGTCCTGGTCGGTGCCCATGGCGTTCTGGCCCTTGCGCTCGAGCACGCCCACGATCGTGAACGGCGCATCGCGGATGCGCACGATCTGCCCGATCGGATCGACGCCGGGCCCGAACAGGTTCTCGGCGGCGGTCTGGCCGATGACGGCATTCTTCGCGGCACTGGCCTGGTCCGAGGCCGTGAACAGCGCGCCCGCGGATACCGGCCAGTTGCGGATGGTGAAGAAGTCCGGCGTCGTGCCCGTGATCTGTGTATTCCAGGTGTTGGTCTCGGAGATCACCGGCTGCTGGCTGTTGATCTGCGGCGCCACGGCACGCACCGAGGGCAGCTCGGTCTGGATGGCGCGCAGGTCTTCCCAGGTGATGGTCGGTTGTGAGCCTGCGCCGCCGCGTCCGCCCGGGCCCTGGCTCGCGCCCGAGAACAACATCACGATGTTGGTGCCGGCGCTCTCGATCTGCGCACGCACGCGCGACTTCGCGCCCTCGCCGATGGACTGGATGAAGATCACCGCGCCCACGCCGATGATGATGCCGAGCGTGGTCAGGAAGGAGCGCAGCTTGTTCCGGCGCAGCGCTCGACCCGCGAGCCGCAGGGTTTCGCCGATGGAGATCATGGTTGCACTCCAACCTCCGCAAGCGTCGGTTGCTGGCGTACGTCGCTGATGATGGCGCCATCCTTGAGCAGCAGCTTGCGCGCCGCATAGGCCGCGATGTCAGGCTCGTGCGTCACGAACACGATGGTCATGCCCGATCGCCGCAGCTCGGTCAGCAGCTTCATGATCTCGACGCTGGTGGCCGAATCGAGGTTGCCGGTGGGCTCGTCGGCGAGGATCAGCGGCGGGCGCGTCACCAGGGCGCGCGCGATGGCGACGCGTTGTTGCTGGCCGCCCGAAAGTTGCGAGGGGGTGTGGCCCGCGCGATGTCCGAGGCCCACGCGCTCGAGCGACTCGCGCGCGCGCTGGTGGCGCTCCGCGGGCGGCACGCGCGCGTAGATCAACGGCAGCTCGACGTTCTCGAGCGCCGAGGTTCGCGACAGCAGGTTGAAGTTCTGGAACACGAAGCCGATGAACTCGTTGCGCACCTTGGCGAGCTCGATGCGCGAGAGCTTGGCCACGTCGCGATCGGCCAGCAGGTAGCTGCCGCGCGAGGGCGAGTCGAGGCAACCCAACAGGTTCATCAACGTCGACTTGCCCGAGCCCGAGGATCCCGTGATGGCGACGAAGTCACCGCGCTCGATATCGAGGTCCACGTCGTGCAGCGCCGCGAATTCGGAATCGCCGGACTGGTAGACCTTGGCGAGATTCCGCAGCTGGATCAGCGCGCTCATCAGAGGATCCGGAAGCCGCGCTGGCCCTGGCCCTGACCGCCGCGCTGCTGGTTCGGATTCTGGCCCGCGACGGAGACGACGACGATGTCACCTTCCTTGAGCTCTCCACCCGTGATCTCTGTGACGCGGCCGTCGGTGATTCCGGTGATGACTTCGCGCGACACGGGCTTCTCGGCCTGCAGCACGTAGACCGTGCGCTTCACGGGTTCCGGGGGACCGCCTTCTTCGTTTTCGCCGCCGCGATCGCGACGCCAGCTGCCGTCTCCGCCACCACCCTGGCCGCGTTGGCGTGCGCCGCCCGCACCCGCGGCCTGTGCGGTGCCGGATTGGGCTCCGCGTTGGCCCTGCCCGCCACCCGCCGACTCGGGCCGGAAACGCAGCGCCGCGTTCGGCACCGTCAGTACGTCGCGACGACGGTCGGTGACCACGCTCACCGTGGCCGTCATGCCGGGCTTGAGCTTGAGATCGTCATTGCTCACGTCGATGACCGCGTCGTAGGTCACGACGTTCTGCACCACCTGCGGCGCGTTGCGGATGTCGCGGATGGCGCCGCGGAACGGCTCGCCGGGATACGCATCGACGGTGAACGACACGCGCATGCCCGGCTTGAGCCGCCCGATGTCGGACTCCGCCACGTTGGTGTGCACTTCCATCTTTGCGAGGTCCTGCGCGATGGTGAAGATCACGGGCGCCTGCAGCGATGCGGCCACGGTCTGGCCGACGTTCACCGCGCGCGAGATCACCACACCGTCGGTGGGCGAGACGATGTCCGTGTAGCGAAGGTTGGTGCGCGCCTGCTCGAGTTGCGCCTGCGCCTGCGCGAGCTGGCCGCGGGCCTGTTCGACCGAGGCCCGCGCCGCGCGTGCGGTGGCCACGGCATTGTCGCGCTCGGTCTCCGAGATCAGCCGCTGCGCGAACACTTCCGAGGCACGTTTGGCCTGTCGTTCGGAGTCTTCGGCCGTCACTTCGAGGCGCGTGACGTTGGCGCGTGCCGCAGTCACGTTGGCTTCGGCCTGCACCACCGAGGCCTGGAACAGCGACGGATCGATCTTCGCGATCTTCTCGCCCTTCTTCACCTTGGAGTTGAAGTCGGCGTACAGCTCCTGGATGCGTCCCGACACCTGGCTGCCCACGTCGACCGTGACCACGGCCTGCAGGCTGCCCGAGGTGCTGACGCGCGAGACGACATTGGACTTCTCGACGACGGCGGTCTGGTAGTCGGGTGTGTCCTCACCACCGGCGCCGCAGCGGTAGATGCCAAACACGATGACGAGGACGATTGCGATCAGCCATGCGAGGCGTGCGCGGGAGAGTTGTTTGAGCAATGTTTTATCCGATCCGACTGAGTTGGAAATGGGGACATCCCTCATTTCCCGGCTTCGCCGGCAAAAGGGGACGTACCTGCATCTGGTGCGTCCCCTTTTGCTAGGAAACGAGGAATGTCCCCATTTCCAACTCAAGTGTAGATCAGGGCGGGGTCACCGCGTTCCCCTAAAAAGTTATCGCTCCGTGTCAACCGCCGGCGTGTGTACCCGTTCTTTGCAGAGGGGCCGTGGCCGCGACTTTCAGCAACGGTTCAAGGTCCGCGGAGCCGAGCGGCCGACTGTGCAGGTAACCCTGCGACTGGTCGCAGCCCAGGTGTTCGAGCATGTCGAACTGCTCGGGGGTTTCCACGCCCTCGGCCAGCGTCGTCATGTTGAACGCCTTGCCGAGCGCGATGATGGTCTCGGCCACGGTACGGCCCGTGCCGCTCGAGGTCAGCTGGCTCACGAAGCTGCGATCGATCTTCAGCATGTCGACCGGGAGCTCGGAGAGCCGGCTCAGCGAGGAATAACCGGTGCCGAAATCGTCGATGGCGACGCGGACGCCTGACCTTCGGAGCATGCGCAGTTGTGAGACCGCCGAACTCACATCGTCGATCAGCACGCCCTCGGTGATCTCGATGTCGATGCCGATGTTCTCGCTGCGCCACTCGCCCACGAGATCCAGCAGGTGGTCGGCGAAGGTGCGGCGCCTGAGCTGCACGGGTGAGATGTTGACCGCGATGCGCCCGGGCACCAGGCCCGCGCCTT
Source organism: Steroidobacteraceae bacterium (assembly GCA_035279135.1). Taxonomy (GTDB): domain Bacteria; phylum Pseudomonadota; class Gammaproteobacteria; order Steroidobacterales; family Steroidobacteraceae; genus CADEED01. Next base: position 1,873 of record DATEII010000106.1, on the reverse strand, counting down.
GCCATCGCCGCAGATCGCTCGCAGCCTGGCGCAGGATCCAGTCGCCGAGCGGCACGATGAGTCCGCTGGATTCCATCAGGGACAGGAACACCCCCGGCATCACCAGGCCCGCCTCGGGATCGCGCCAGCGAACCAGCGCTTCGAGGCCGCGGATCTGCCGCGTGCGCACGTCGATCTTGGGTTGATAGTGGAGCTCGAACTCCTGGCGTTCCACGGCGCCGCGCAGCCGATGTTCCATGGTCATGCGCGAAACGACCGCCGACGACCACTCGAGGCGGTGCGGCAGGTATTTCTCGCCGCTGCTCTTGGCGCTGCGCAGTGCGGCTTCCGCGTTCTGCACCAGCGCGTTGGCGTCATTGCCATTGTCGGGATACCGCGCGAAGCCGCACTTCACATCCACCGGGATGCCGCGGCCCTCGACGTTGAAAGGCGCGCGGAAAACCTCGATGACCTGGGCCTGCATCCAGTGCACGGCCTCGTCTTCGTCACCGTCCGCTTCCATGATCATCGCGAAGGTGCCGGCACCGAAGTGCGCCAGGCGTTCGGTGGAATCCGAGTGGCGCTTGAGCCGATCGGAAACCTGCTGCAGCAGAAGATCGCCGGCATGGCGGCCAAACGAGTCGTTGATGGTGGAGAGATGTTCGATGTCGAGCACGGCCACGGCGGGCGTGCCGCGCCTGCCGATGCGCGGCTCCAGCGTGCGCACCAGGCGGTCGCAGAACAGGCTGCGTTTCGCGAGCCCGGTCAGTGAGTCGTAATAGGACAGGAAGCGGATCTCGTCCTCCTTGTGGAGGTACTGCAACGCAAAGGACAGGTTGGCCACCAGCTCGCGCAGCATGCGCAGCTCTTCGTCGCCGACGGCACCGGCATCGTATGACGTCAGCAGCAGCGCTCCGACGGGCGTGCGGTCCACGAGCAGCGGGAACGCGACGATGCTGCGGAAGCCCTGGTCCATGAGCGTGGCGCGCGCCGCGAGCGGGATGGCCATGGTCTGGATGTCGTTGCAGACCAGCGCCGTGCCGGTGCGCAGTACCCGGCCGGTCACGCTGGTGTCATCGGTGGCCGAATCCGTGATCGTGAAGGTGAGCTTGGTCGCGAGCTGCTGGTCGAACGCGCCCGACCAGGCCGCGGGGCGCGCGGTGCGCGTGCCGGGCTCGATCAACGCCACCATGGCGCTCGCATAGCCGCCTACCGAGGTTGCGAGGCGGCAGGCTTCCACGAGGATCTCGCGCCGCTGGCGGATGCGCAGCATCGCGCCATTGACGCCTGACAACATCTTGAGCACGCGCGTCAGGCGGCTGATGTGTTTCTCCTGGCGACGGCGCTCGGTGAAGTCGCGGTCACTGCCGCGGAAGCCGCTGATCTGGCCGTCCTCGCCTAACAACACCAGCATGTTGCGTTCGAGCCAGCGATAGCTGCCGTTGCGGTGCCGCCAGCGCGCCTGCAGGTTGCTCGCGGTGCGCTGCGTGGGACCCAGCGTGTGCATCGCGAAATCCAGCGCCGCGAGGTCTTCCGGGTGGACGTATTGCGAGGCATTGGTGCCGAGCATGTCCTCCGGCGCGTAGCCCAGGATGGCGCGCACGGAATCGCTGCAGAACGTGAACTTACCCTCGCGATCGTGCTCCCAGATCCAGTCCTGCGAAGTCACGACGATGTCGCGCAGCTGCTGCTCCAGGCTGGCTCGGGCACGCTGCGCGGCGGCTTCGTTGAGCGCGCGGCGCACGGCGGGCACGAGCCGCGCCATGTTGGTCTTGAGCACGTAGTCGTAGGCGCCGCGCTGCAGGGCGTCGATCGCGCGCTCTTCGCCGATCGTGCCGGAGAGGAAGATGAACGGCGTGTCGGGCGCGATCTCGCGCGACACCTCGAGTGCGCT
>DATEII010000105.1:0-3018 GCA_035279135.1 Steroidobacteraceae bacterium | reverse complement strand
ACGGCGATCTGCGCGTCACCGGCATCGTCGTAGAACAGGGTCTCGCCGCCCCACTCCGTGTCCCAGCTCTCGCAGAGGTACCAGAGCGCGGTGAGCTCGCGCGCGCCGGGCACCGCGTCGACATGCGTGAGCAGCATGTCTCCATAAGAAGAGTAGTTGGTGTACACGCGGTACGGCCGAAAGTGCTCGTTGGGCCGCGCCAGGGAGACCGCCTGCTCGGTGGCCTGCCACAACGAGGTGCGCGACAGGTTCTCGAGCGGCATCTCGCAGACCCAGTGGCGGAATTCGCGTGAATCGGGCCGGGCACTCTCGGTGCGCGTGAAGGAGGCTTGCGAAATCGCGTTGAAGTAGCGCGCCGACTCTTCGGGCGTCACCAGTCCGTCGAACACGAACACGTCGCGGCCGGAAATCGAGGCCGTACGCACGACGGTCACGCCATCTTCTCCTTCATCATGGCGGGCGACGCGCAATTCGCGCGGATGTAGTCATCGTGCATCGGGAACGACGCGACGCGCTTGGCCACGTCGCTGCTCAGGATGGTGAGGCGGCGCGCGAGCTCCGCGTCCGAGGGGATGTCGGCGAACGGGTGATAGCTGCGGGGGCGCACACCCTGCCCGGTGTAGATGGCGAACCAGCTCGGCTCTTTGAACAGCAGGCCGGCCTCGATGATGATGTTGCCGGTCCCCTCGTACATCTCCCAGCGCTGGGTCAGCGACTCCGGCTTCGGGATCGCGCGGCAATGCCGCCAGAACGGGGTGTCCTCGCGTTCGGTGGCGGTGTAGTGCAGCACCAGCAGGTCGCGGATCTCCTCGATCTCGAGGCGCGCCAGCGCGTTGAATTTTTCGATGGTCGCCGGATCGATGCCGTCATGCGGGAACATGAACATGAGCCGCGCGACCATCGACTGGATCAGGTGAATGCTCGTCGACTCGAGCGGCTCGAGGAAGCCACTCGCGAGACCGATGGCGGCGACATTTTTCTTCCACACGGCCTTGCGGCGGCCGGCGACGAATCGCAGCGGCCGCGGCGCCGCCTGCGCGGGACCGTCGAGCCGCTGCAGCAGCCGGCCCGCCGCTTCATCGTCGCTGATGAACTGGCTGCAATACACGTAGCCGTTGCCGGTGCGGTGTTGCAGCGGGATACGCCATTGCCAGCCGGCTTCGCGCGAGGTGGAGCGTGTGTACGGCGTGGTCGCGGCGACGCGTTCACAGGGCACGGCCATGGCGCGATCGCAGGGCAGCCAGTGGCTCCAGTCCTCGTAACCCGCGTGCAGCGTCTGCTCGATGAGCAGCCCGCGGAAGCCCGAGCAGTCGATGAAGAAATCGCCTTCGACGAAGCGGCCATCGGTGAGCGTCACGGACGTGACGAAGCCGCTCTCGCCGTCCTGCTGCACCGAGACGATCTTGCCCTCGATGCGCTTCACGCCATCGGCCTCGGCCATGCGGCGCAGGAAGCGCGCGTACAGGCCCGCGTCGAAATGGTAGGCATACGACAATGGCGGCAGTGGAATGCGATCGTCGGGCCGCGGCCGGCCGAAGCGGCCCTGGCGGCAGGCGACGATGTTCATGTTGAACTCGTCCGGCGACATGGTTCCGCCCTGCGCCCGATGCCGCAGCCAGAAATGGTGGCAGTAGATGCCGTGCATCTGCACGCCGTAATAACCAAAGGGATGGATGTACGATTCCCCCAGCCCCTTCCAGTCGACGAACTCGATGCCGAGCTTGATGGTCGCCTCGGTGGCACGCATGAACTCGTGCTCGTCGATCTTCATCTGGTTGTTGTAGTCGTAGATCGGCGGGATGGTGGCCTCGCCCACGCCCACGGTACCGATCTCGTCCGACTCGATCAGCTGGATCTGGTACGGAACACCGAGCGCGGTGCGCGCAAAGGTGGCCGCGGTCATCCAGCCGGCGGTGCCTCCGCCCACGATGACGATCTTGCGCACCTTCTTCTGCATGTCGTTTCCCATCTCAACCCGCGGTGCGCGCCGCCAGGCTCGCCTGTCGCCGCACGAATTCCATGTGCGGCGGCATGGAGGCCGCCACCTGCTGCACGTGCGTGCGCAACGCCGCCACTTCTTTCGGCGCCAGCTTTCCGAGTTGCATGCGGATCTGCAGCTCGAGCGCGTCGGGCCGGCAGCCCGTGCCCATGAGCAGCCAGGCCCAGTCGATTTCCTCGAAGGCTTCGTGATCGAGCAGCTCGATGCGGCCGCTGGCGGCGTAGTGCTCGAGCTTGTGCGCGAGGCGCGCGGGCAATGGTTCCGCGCGTACGGCATCCCAGAAGCCCCCCGCACGGGGCGCGCCGGCGCGATAGTGAGCCAGCGTGAAGTCGCGCAGTGAATCGGCGTGTTCGGCCATCACGCGATTGTATTCGGCGGCCTCGATGGCGCTGTCGCGATCGCGCGGGAACAGCTCGATGAACGTGCCGAGCCCGACCAGCGCGAGATGCATGTCGGCACCAGCGAGCGGCTCCAGCTCGACGGCCGCACCGCCGATGGCCAGGCAATTCCTGCGCCAGAAAACGCGTCGGCGTCCGGGCGCGAACTGCAGCAGCCGCTCGCCGCGCAGCGCCGGTTCGAAGGCGGCCAGCGCCGCGCGCGCTTCGGCATCGCCCTGGAAGCGGCTGCTGAATACGTGACCGACCATCGAGGCCTGGGCGAGCGGCGCGCGCCACGACCAGCCCGTCGATGTCGCCAATGTCTGCGTGAGTGCCGGCGGCTCCTGCATCGCGGGGCCGTGCGCGGACCACATGCGGTCGCAGGGAAACCAGCTCGACCAGTCTTCGCGATCCGCCGCGGCCGCGCGGCCCAGCAGCCGTGCCCCGGGACCGGAGCAGTCGATGAAATAGTCGGCGGCGATGGACGAGCCGTCGGTCAGGGACAGCCCGCGGATCGATCCGTCCTCCGTGAACTGGACTTCGGCCAGCGGCGCGGGCAGCTCACGCACGCCCTGGCGCAGCGCATGCGCACGTAGATAGGCCGCGTACGCGGCGTTCTCGAGGTGGAAACCATACGTGAAG
>DATEII010000104.1:0-13191 GCA_035279135.1 Steroidobacteraceae bacterium | reverse complement strand
GGCATCTGCAACACCTGGTCGGATCTCAATCCCTGCAACGCGCATTTCAAGGAGCTGGCGGAGCTGGTGAAGCGCGGTGTTTACGAGGCCGGCGGCTTCCCGCTGGAGTTCCCCGCGATGTCGCTGGGCGAAACCACTTTGCGCCCGACCGCCATGTTGTTCCGCAATCTCGCCAGCATGGACGTCGAGGAATCGATCCGCGGCAACCCGCTCGATGGCGTTGTGCTGCTCATGGGCTGCGACAAGACCACGCCGGCGCTGCTCATGGGCGCCGCGAGCTGCGACCTGCCCACCATCGGCATTTCCGGCGGCCCGATGCTGAGCGGCCACTTCCGCGGCAAGCAGATCGGCTCGGGCACCGGCGTGTGGCAGATGTCCGAGGACGTGCGCGGCGGCAAGATGGCGCAGGAAGAATTCGTCGCCGCCGAATCGTGCATGCATCGTTCCAAGGGCCACTGCATGACCATGGGCACGGCCTCGACCATGGCGAGCATGGTGGAATCACTCGGCGTCGCGCTGCCCGGCAACGCCGCGATCCCTGCGGTCGACGCGCGCCGCTATCGGCAGGCGCAGCTCACGGGACGTCGCATCGTCGAGATGGTCGAAGAGGACATGGTGCTGTCGAAGATCCTCACGCGCACGGCGTTCGAGAATGCCATCCGCGTGAACGCCGCGATCGGCGGCTCGACCAACGCGGTGATCCACCTGCTGGCCATCGCCGGGCGCATCGGGGTGCCGCTGACGCTCGAGGACTGGGACAAGCTCGGCTCGGCGTTGCCCTGTCTCGTGAACCTGCAGCCCTCCGGCAAGTACCTCATGGAAGATTTCTACTACGCGGGCGGCCTGCCCGCGGTGATGAAGGAGATCTCCTCGCTGCTGGACCTGAAGGCGCGCACCGTCAATGGACGCACGCTCGGCGAGAACATCGCGGATGCGCCATGCTGGAATCGCGACGTCATCCGCAGCGTCGCGGAGCCGTTCAAGGCGGCCGCGGGCATCGCGGTGCTCAAGGGCAATCTCGCGCCCGACGGCGCGGTCATCAAGCCGTCGGCCGCGTCGCCGCATCTGCTCAAGCATCGCGGCCGCGCCGTGGTGTTCGAGAGCATCGAGGACTTCCACGCGCGCATCGACGACGAGAACCTCGATATCGACGAGAGCTCCGTCATGGTGCTCAAGGGCTGTGGCCCGAAGGGTTACCCCGGCATGGCGGAAGTCGGCAACATGCCGCTGCCCCCCAAACTACTGAGGCGCGGCATCACCGACATCCTGCGCATCTCCGACGCACGCATGAGCGGCACCGCCTACGGCAGCGTGGTGCTGCATGTGTCGCCCGAGGCGGCGGCGGGCGGGACGCTCGCGCTGGTGCAGAACGGCGACCTCATCGAGGTGGACGTGCCCGCGCGGCGTCTGCATCTCGATGTCAGCGACGCCGAGCTCGCGAAACGCCGCGCGGCCTGGCAGCCGGCGCCGACCCCGCAACGCGGCTGGTACAAGCTGTACGTGGACCACGTGCAGCAGGCGCACCTCGGCGCCGATCTCGACGTGCTGGTGGGCAAGAGCGGCGCGCAGGTCACACGCGATAGTCATTAGGGCTGCGCTCCACGACGCGGTCGAAGCGACCGTCCGTCTATTGCCTGGAGAAGAAATTCGCGAGCGCGGCCCGGATCTCGGTCAGCTTCGCGGGCTTCGGCATCACGAGGTCCACGCCCGGCGGACGATCGTCGTCGCTGACCAACCGGCGTCCCCAACCCGTGAGCAGGATGACCAGCGTGCCGGGCACGCTGGACTTGACGGTTGCCGCGACCGTACGGCCGTCGACGCGGGGCATGCCGAGATCGGTGATGACCACGGGATAGGGCTGGCCGTCCGCGTGCGATTCCACGAACGCGTCGATGCCAGCCTGGCCGCCATTGGCGATCGCCACGAGATGACCATCGCTTTCGAGCGCCTCGCGCAGTGACTTCAGCAGCATCGGGTCGTCGTCGATGATCAGGATGCGCTGCGGACCCACGGGCGCCCGCTGGCTGCCACTCGGGAGCGCGGGCTTGCTGGTCGCGACGTTGAAGCCGAGCCGGACCCGCGTGCCGCGCCCGGTCACGCTTTCGATCTCGATCGTGGCGCCGTGGCGTTGCACGACGCCGTACACCATGGCGAGGCCCATGCCCGTGCCGCGCGCGCCCTTGGTGGTGAAGAAGGGTTCGAGGCAGCGACGCCGCGTTTCGTCGTCCATGCCGATGCCGCGATCTTCGACTTCGAGCTGCACGGTCGAACCACTCGCGGCCAGGCGCGTCGCGATGGTCAGTGGCCCGCCTTCGGGCATCGCATCCACGGCGTTGAACACCAGGTTCACGAGCGCATCGCGTACCTGGCTGTCCACCGCTGCGATGGCCGGCAGCCCGGCGGACAGCGAGAGCCGCACGTCGATGACGATGCCACGCTGCTGGGCCATGTCGCTCCAGCGTGCGCGCGTGAGATCGATCACCTGTTGCACCACGCGATTCAGGTCGACCGCCACCAGCGCGATCGGGGGCTCCCGCGTGCGATAGAACTCGCCCATGCGCGCCACGGTCTGAGCGACGTCGTCGACGGCGCGCTGGATGATTTCGAGCTGGCCGCGTGCGCGCGGCGACAGGTTGGGCTCGCGTTCCAGCAATTGTTCGGTGTACAGCGCCACCGGCGAGATGGCGTTGTTGATGTCGTGCGCGATGCCGCTCGCCATCTGGCCGAGCGCGCGCAGCCGCTCCTGCTGCAGGAACTGCTGCTGGGTCTGGCGCAGGTCGTCATAGGCCTGCTGGAGCGCGTCGTACAGCCGCACCTGGTGCGCGGCCAGTGCCGTGTGTTCGCTCACCTGGCGCAGGAACTCGCAGTCGGCGCTGCTGAAGCTGTCGGGCGCCCGCCGCGCGCACACCAATGCGCCGAACACCTGGCTCTCGACCAGCAACGGGGCGATCACCATGGCGCCGAGGCCGGCGCTCGCCAGGCGTCGCGGAAACGGAAAAGGCATTTCCGAGATGACCGGCTCGTAGACGAACTGTCCGTGCATGCAACGCGCGAGGCCGTTCTCGTCGATGGGCACGGTGCTCCCGGGCATCATGTCGAGCTGTTGTGCCGCCGGCTCGCTTCGCGCGCCGACGCAGGTCACCGTGAGCGAGTCCTCGCCGGGTTCGATGAGGCAGGCCACGCAGAAATCGACGGGCAACTCGTCCTCGATGTGCGCCGCCACGACGCTGAAGATGCTGCGCAGATCCTGGCGCTCGCCGATGGCCTGCGTGATGCGCGACAGCAGCGCGAGCCGCTTGAGCTGCTCACCGAGCCGCGCCTCGTGCGCCAGGCGCTCGGTGATGTCGCGGTAGTTCGTGACGATGGCGCCCACCGAGGGGTCGTCGAGCATGTTCGTGGCCACACCCTCGAGCCAGATCCAGTGTCCATCGCGGTGGCGGCGACGCCAGATGGCGGAGATGGGCTCGCCCGGGTTCTCGAGCAATGCCGCCACGCGCCGTTGCAGGATCGGGATGTCGTCAGGGTGGGTCTGCTCGGCGGCATCCTTGCCGATCAGTTCTTCCGGCGTGTAACCCTCGACGTTCATGACGGCCGGGCTCATGTAGAGGATTTTCCGCGACAGGTCGGTCAGCGCGATGCTGTCCGAGCCATGCTCGATGAGCGCGCGGAAGCGCCGCTCGCTGCGCCGCGTGGCCTCGATGGATTCCTGCAGCTCGCGCGTGCGCTCGGCCACGCGGGTCTCGAGCTGCTCCTTGGCCTCGCGCAGTTCCTGCTCGGCACGCACGGCGTCGGTCACGTCGCGCGCCGAGGCGAACATCAGGTTGGCGCGCGGAATCGAGCGCCAAGAGAGAGTGCGGTAACTGCCGTCCTTGTGCCGGTACCGGTTCAGGAACTGGTCGACGCGTTCACCGCGCAGCAGCTGGCGGTCGACCGCGGCGCGCGCGGCGAGGCGGTCGTCGGGGTGGATCAGCTCCAGGTAGGGAATGCGCAACACCTCTTCGACGCTGTAGCCGAGCATGTCCGTGACGGCACTGCTCACGCGCTTGAAGTAGCCGTCGCCGCTCGAGATCACGAACAGGTCCACCGACGCATCGAAGAACTGGTTGAGCTCGGCCTCGGCGCGTTCGCGGCCGGCGATGTCGCGACGGATCGCGACCAGCGCGAGGCCGAGGCACAACACGGCGAGCGCGCTGCCGCCGACGATCACCGACTGCGTGACGCGGGCGCTGTCGCGCGCATCGTCCTCGCGTTCGTTCAGCAGGCGGATCTCGGCGGTCTTCATCTCCTGGGCCAGCTCGTGGATGCGAGCCTGCATCGAGGAGCCGGGTGTCGCGGCACTCTGCGCGAGGCGTCGCTGCACGGCTTCGAGGCCACCGGAGCGGCGCACTTCGAGGATCGAGGTGCTCTGCGCGATGCGCTCGCGCACCGCGCTGGCCAGTGCGTCGGCCCGTGCCAGCTGGGCTGGCACCTGGCGGACCGTGTCGCGCAGCTGCTGCACCAGTCCTTCGACGCGCCCCGCGGCGCGCGTGTACTGGGCTGCGAATGGCTCCTCGCCGCTGATGATGTAGCCGCGCTGCGCGGACTCGGCTTCCCACGACGTGGCCACGAGTGCATCGATGCTCGACATCACCACGTGCGACCGCGTGACCAGCGCCGAGGTGTCGGTGAGCCGCACCACCGATAGATAGGACACCACGCCGATCGCGCCGAGGAAGGCGAGCGCGATGCTGAAGCCGAGGAAGACCTTGCGTTCGGTGGAGACGCGCCGCGGATCGGAGAGCCGGTAGCGCTCCGCCAGCCGCGGTGTCCCGAGCACCCCGAACAACACGCTGACCAGCGCGCCTTCGAGCAGCAGGAACAGCCACTGCGCGAGATCCAGCGGCCGTTCGAACCACAACGAGCCCAGCGGCGGGAACAGGTACAGATCGGTGACCAGCGCGGTGAGCGCGGTGGCGAACAGCCCGGGGCCGAGCCCGCCCCACCAGGCGCTGATCATCAGGGGAATGAAGAAGAGGATGAGGAGGGGCCGATCGCCCACCCAGGGACTGATCGCGAGGCGCAAGGCGACCGTCGCGGCCGTCAGGACGGCGGCTGCCGCGTACGGTACCCACCGGGGAGTCCCGCGATTTGCCACGGTGGTGCGCGCTTCCACTGACTCAGGGTATTCTTACGGTGCAACACAGGGAAGCGTTCCGGAGCGGAAAACTTCCAACAGCGCAGGGAACGCCGGCGTGACTATCTACTTGCGCATGACCATGCGCGAGGCCAGTGCGTTGCGCAGGTCGATCAGCTTGGGCGGCTTGCTGAGCACTTCGTCGACGCCGGGCGGAATGTCGCCTTCCGCGACCAGCCGTCTTCCCCAGCCCGTGAGCATCAGCACCAGCGTGGCCGGCACCGCCGCCTTGATGGTGGAGGCCACCTTGCGGCCGTCGATGTTGGGCATGCCGAGGTCGGTGATCACGACGGGAAACGGCCGCCCCTCGGCGTGCGACTCGACGAAGGCGTTGATGCCCGCCTGGCCGCCGTTTGCAGCGGTCACCTCGTGCCCGTCGGATTCGAGCGCATCGCGCAGCGAACGCAACAGCAGTGGGTCGTCGTCGATGATGAGGATGCGCTGCGGCCCCACCGACACGGGCTGCTCTTCGGGCGTCTTGCCCGGCATCTGCATCAGTGGTGCGAACGACAATCGTACCGTGGTGCCCTTGCCGGGCTGGCTCTCGATCTCGAGCGTGGCGCCATGGCGTTCCGCCACGCCATACACCATGGCGAGGCCCAGGCCCGTACCGCGTTCGCCCTTGGTGGTGAAGAAGGGTTCGAGGCAACGGCGGCGCGTGTCCTCGTCCATGCCCACGCCGGCGTCGACGATCTCGATCGAAACCCGATTGCGTCCGGTGCCATCGCTGCGCGTGCGGATGGTCAGCGGGCCACCGCCCGGCATGGCATCCACGGCGTTGAACACCAGGTTGACCAGCGCGTCGCGGATCTGGCTCTCCACCGCGGCGATCTGGCGCAGGTCCGGGTCGAGATCGAGGCGCATCTGGATCACCACGCCGCGCTGCTGCGCCATGTCGCTCCAGCGCGCCCGCGTGAGGTCGACCACGTGTTCGGCGAGCAGGTTGAGGTCGACCGGATGCAGCGCCGCGCGCGGCTCGCGCAGCCGGTAGAACTCGCCCATGCGAGCCACGGTCGCGGCCACGTCGTCGACCGCGCGCTGGATGGTCTCGAGCTGCTTGCGGCCGGTCTCGGTGAGATGCGGCTCACGCTCGAGCAGTGCATCGGCATACAGCGACATCGGCGAGATCGCATTGTTGATGTCGTGCGCGATGCCGCTGGCCATTTGCCCGAGCGCGCGCAGGCGCTCCTGTTGCATGACCTGCTGCTGGGTCTGGCGCAGGTCGTCGTAGGCGCGTTGCAGGGCGCCGTACAGTTGCGCCTGGTGTGAGGCCAGTGCGGTGTGCTCGCTCACCTGGCGCAGGAATTCGCACTCGCCGCTGACGAAGGCATCGGGGGCACGTCGCGCGCAGATCAGCACTCCGAACACCTGGCTCTCCACGAGCAGCGGCGCGATGACCAGCGAGCGCATGCCGGCGCCCGCCAGCTTGCGCGGGAATTCGAACTGCGTGGCGGCGATGTCGGGCTCGTAGACCAGGTGTCCCTGCACGCAGCGGCCGAGGCCATTCTCGTCGATCGGGATGATGGTTTCCTGCACCAGGCCAATCTGCTGGGCGAGAGGCTCGGTCTTGACGCTGACGCAGCTCACGCTGAGCTGGTTCTGCGCGGCGTCGTACATGCTGACCAGGCAGAAATCCACGGGCAGCTCGTCCTCGAGCGCGCGGACCACCACCTGGAAGATGCTGCGCAGGTCCTGGCGTTCGCCGATGGCGCGCGTGATGCGCGACAACAGCGCGAGGCGTTGCAGCTGGTCGCTGAGCCGCGTCTCGCTGTTGCGCAGGGTCTCATTGGCCGCCGCCAGCTCAGAGGTGCGCTGCTCGACGCGCACCTCGAGCAGTTCGTGCGAGACGCGCATCGCGCTCGCGGCCGCAAAGCTTTCGGTGACGTCGCGCGCTGTCGCATACATGAGTCCCCGTTCCGGCATCGAGCGCCATGACAACACCCGCCACGAACCATCCTTGTGCCGGTAGCGATTTTCGAAATGCAGCACGCGTTCGCCCGACTTCACCTGGCGTTCCACCTCGTGCAGGGTCCGGACGGCATCGTCGGGATGCACGAATTCCATGAAGGGACGAGTGGTGAATTCCTCGGGCGACCAGCCGAGCACGTCGGTGACCGCCGGGCTGACTCGTTTGAAATAGCCGTCCACGCTGGCGATGACCAGGAAGTCGAGCGACAACGAGAAGAACCGGTCGAGGTCGGCCTCGGCGCGGGTGCGTCCCAGGAAATCGCGGCGCAGCGCCAATATCGACAGCAACACCAGCGCCAGGGCGAGCACGCTCGCGCCGACGATCAGCTCCTCGGCGAGCGCGCTGCCGCGCGCGAGGCTCAGGTAACCGGTCACGACGATGACCGCCAGCAATACGATGGCGGCCACGAAACTGGCCCGGATCAGCAGCTCGGTCTTCCGTGTTCGGTACATTGCAGCGCCGCAGAGTAAACGCTGCACCGGTCGAACTGAAAACCGGTAGTGGTTTCCCTTACAACCTTGTTAGGCGGAAAAGAGGGCGGCGACCGTGTAGTCGCCGCCCTACAGGCTCAGAACGTGCCCGAAGACGTGGTCGTGGTACCGCCGCTGGTGTACGTCACGCTCCACGAATCGCCGGTAGTTGGATGCGCCGTGCCCGTGCCGCCGACCTGCGCGGCGAACACGCGGCCAGTGCCCGCGGGCAGGGTCTGGCCGGCCGCCAGGGTCCATACATAAGTGAGCTGCCCGGAGCTCGTGCTCGAGCTCTGCGTCACGGTGCCGCCGAGCGTGTTGTACTGGCCGCTCACCGACAGCCCCGCGGGATTGCGGGCAATCGAGATCGTGACCGTCATCGCGGTGATCGGCGCCGGGTTCGCGAGCCGCACCTGCTCCTCGATGAACCACGGGCTGTTGCTCGCGACCGCGCCGGAAATCGTGGCGCTGCCTCCGCCGCCGCCACCACTGCCGACCGTGAGCGCCAGCTGCACGCTGCGCGCGCCCACCGTGGCGTTGCTGCCGCCGATGGTCACCGTGGCATTGCCGAGCGTCGCGGTCGCGGAGGCGGTGAGCGTCAGGGTGCTGCTGTTGCCGGTGGTCGACGCGGGACTGAAGCTCGCCGTGACGCCGGCCGGGAGGCCGGTCGCGCCGAGTGCCACGCTGCCCGTGAATCCGCCCGTGCGCGTGATGCTCACGGTCACCGAACCACTCGCGCCGCGGTTGACCGTGAGCGACGCCGGCGCCGCGCCCAGCGAATAGTTAGGCGTCTGCGTGGTGCTTACGGTGAAGTTCGACGCGTTGCTGGCCACGCCCCCGACCAGCAGCGTGACCGCGACGGTGCCGGCGACGCTGGGCACGGTCGCGGTGACCTGCGTGTTGCTCCACGCCGTCACCGTGGCATTGGTGCTGCCGAAGCGCACGCTGCTCGTGCCCTGGCTCGCGCCGAAGTTGCTCCCGGAGATCGTGACGCTTGCGCCCACCGGGCCGCTGGTGGGATTCAGCGACGTGATGGCCGGTGGCTGCTGCTGCGTGGCCACGGTGAACGTGGCGGCATTGCTCACCACGCCGTTGACGGTGACGGTGACCGACTGGGCGCCGGCGCCGACGTTGGGCACGCTCGCCACGATCTGGGACGCGCTCCAGGAGCTCACCGCGGCACTGGTATTGCCGAAGCGCAGCGTGCTCGTGCCCTGCGAAGCGCCGAAGTTGCTGCCCGAGACCGTGACCGGGCTGCCGACGGCGCCGCCCGCCGGGTTCACGCCGTTGATGGCGGGCGTGTTGCCGGGCTGCTGGTCCAGCGGGAATTGCAGCGGCTGCAGCAAGGACAGCTTGGCCTGGTTCACGATGCCATTGAAGTTGTTGTTGAACAGCGCGTAACGATCGTTGCCGTTCATGGCCCAGTAGGCCCAGCCCATCGACGACTTGCCGTTGAGATAGGAGACCAGGCTCGAGAACCACTGGCCCTGAGAACCCGGCGTCGAGCTCTGGATGTCCGCGTTGGAGTTCAGCGTGCCCATCTCGCCGATGAAGATCGGCGCGAGGTTCTGGTTGTGGATGTAGCCCCAGTTCTGGTCCCACACGGCCGCGAGCGAGGCGGGCGTGGTGCTGCCGTTGAACCACGACTGGTTGGCCTCGGCCGGGCCATAGTCGTGTGCGGAATACACCACGCGGTTCGCGACGTTCAGCGTCACGGGCCGGTTCGCGACTCCCCGCAGCATGCCGCCCCACCACGTGAAGGCGTTGTTGTAGTGATCATTGCCCTCGACAAGGATCAGCAGGTTCGGGTTGATCGCGAGGATGGCATTGCCGGCGCGCGTGGCGGCGGCCTGCCAGTCACTGGCCGAGCTGCAGCCGGAGGGATCGCCGCCCCAGCAGGCGCTGGCGTGCGGCTCGTTGCGCAGGTCCATGCCGATCACGGTGGTGTTGCCGTTGTAGCGGGTCGTCAGCGCGCGCCAGTTTGCGAGCCAGGTGCTTTCGGGAAAATCGCTCGTGAACCACAGGCCGTTCTCCTGCGCGGAGTTGCCGGCGTTCGAGCGGTGGTTGTCGAGGATCACGCGCAGGCCGATCTGCCCGCAATACGCGACGATCTTGTCGAGCACGTCGAGCGAGCGCGCGTCGGCCGCGATGTCGGTGTTGATGCCGTTGCGGTTGATGTTGGTGGTGCCGAGCACCGGGTTCTGCGACACCATCTGGTCCGAATACGGAATGCGCACCGTGTTGAAGCCCGAGGACTTGATGAGATCCAGGATGGCCTTGTAGTCGTTGATCCACAGTCCGTGCGCCACGAAGGTGGTGGTCTCGAAGCCATACCAGTTGATGGCCGCGATGCGCACCGGCTGGTTGGCGGAGTCGAGGATGCGGTTGCCGCTGGTGTGCCAGTAGCCGGCGCCGGCGGCGCGCGCGGCGGTCGCCAGCAGGGCTAACAGGATCATCGACAGCAGGAGAAATCCGTGGGTGCGGCGCGCCGCGACCCGGGCCAGTCCTTGGGTCATACGTCCTCCAGCGGACCCGATGAATGGGAGGGGTGGATCCGCGCCGGCACGCTGGCGTGCTTTCGCGGCGCCGTCAATTGCGGGAACTAACAACCCGCGCGGGAACGCGCGCCGGGAATTTCACGCTTTGCTTTTGTCCGGTCCGGTCAGGTCGCTGTCTCGGCCGCGACACTGCTGGCGCTCCTGGCGGGCGCGGCCGGCAACTCGACCCAGAACGTCGAGCCGGCGCCGACCTCGGATTCGAAGCCGATGCGGCCATGCATGTGCTCGATGAAACGCCGCGCGATGTGCAGGCCGAGGCCGGTGCCGCCTTTTTCGCGCGTGGCCGAAGCGTCCGCCTGGGAAAATTTTTCAAAGATGCGCGCGCGGAATTCCTCGGGGATGCCGGGGCCGTCATCGCGCACGCAGATGCGCAGCGCATCGCCGCGGCGCTCGCACCAGACGCGCACCGTGCCGCCGGGCGGCGAGTACTTGGCGGCATTCGACAGCAAATTGGTCAACACCTGGATGAGGCGCTCCGGATCCACTTCGACGGCCCAGCTCTCGGGCACGGGCGCGAGCTCGATGCGCGCGTTGAAGCGGCGCGCGTAGCCCTCGTTGGCCTCCACGGCCTGCAGCACCACGGGTGCGAGCGCCAGCGGCCGCATCTCGAAACGCATCTGTCCCGCGGAGAATTTCTCGATGTCGAGGATGTCGTTGACGAGCAGCACCAGGCGCTCGCAGTTGCTCTGCGCGATCTCGAGCAGGTCGCGCACCTTGGGCGGCAGGCTGGTCGACATGGCGCCGAGGATCAGGCCCAGCGAACCACGGATCGAGGTGAGTGGCGATCGCAGCTCGTGGCTGACCACGGCCGTGAACTCGCTCTTCATGCGCTCCATCTCCTGCGCCAGCGTGATGTCCTCGATGACGCCGAGGAAACCACCCACCGCACCGTACTGGTCGCGCAGCGGCGTGATGATCACGTTCACCGGGAAACGCGTGCCGTTCTTGCGGATGAAACTCCACTCGCGCTTCTCGTAGCCCTCACGCAGCGGGATGCGCGTGAAGATCTCCGGGCCCACCTCGATCTTCTCGCCGAGCTCCTCGGACAGGCTGCGCGCGCGGGTTTCGAGCTCGGCGGGATCGAGGAAGATGGGAATGGCGCGGTGGCCGATGACCTCGGCAGCGCGGTAGCCGAGCGCCTGCTCGGCGGCGCGGTTGAAGATCATGATCCGGTAGTTCGAATCGATGGCGATGACCAGGTGCGCGCTGCTCGAGATGATGCCGGCGTTGAGCGCCAGCGACTTGCCGAGGTGCAGCGACTTCAGGCGCGAGATCAGCATGAAACGCACCGACAGCGCCGCGAGCGCCGCCACCAGCAGGCCGGCGGCCAGCACCAGCGACGGTAGCGAGGATTTCTGCGTGGCGATGAACGCGGCCGTGGGCGCGACGCGCAGCGTCCAGGGCTCGTCGCCGATCCGCATGATGCGTTCGCTGATCCACGCGCTCGACAGGCGCGCCGCCTCGCGCGTGTTGGTGAAGTACACCGTGCCGTCGTGCAGGATGGCCATGGTGTAGTTGCGCGACAGCTCGTCGCTGACCGCGCCGTGGAAGAAGTCCTCGATGGAGAACACGCCGGCGATGAAGCCGTCGAAAGCGCCGTCGCGATGCACCGGTAGATAGGCGATGAATCCCGGGTAACCCTGCACCAGGTGCAGCGGCGGCGTCAGCGTGGCGCCCGCGCGCCGTTCGGCGCCCGCGAGCGCGGCCGACCGCCGCGTGTCGGAGCGGATGTCGAGGCCCAGCGCGTTCTCGTTGCCCGTCCGCGGTTCGATCCAGCGCACGCGGTAGCCCGCGTCGACCCACTCGAGCGCGCGCAGGCCGGACAGCTGGCCGACGTGGTTGGCGGCATCGCTGCGCCACGCGGCCTCGGATGCGCCGCCGGCCGCGTCCCAGCGCGCCGCCATGCGCGCCAGCGAACCGGTGCGCTCCGCCACGCGCGACTGCAGCAGTGACTCGATCTTGCTGGTTTCGTCCTGCAGGCGCCGGTCCACGAAGTCGTTCTCGCGTTCCTGCAACTGCCAGTGCAGCCCGAAGCTGCCCGCCGTGAGCACGGCGAATACCAGCGCCGGAACGAGGAAACGCCGCTCGCCGATCATCTGCTCGACCTGCTCGGTGCGGCGCGCGGCGAGCACGATCAGCAGCAGCGCGAGCAGGGCGGTGAACACCAGGCCTGTGATCAGGATGAACAGCGGATTGGCGGAGCGCTCGGCGCGTTCGAAGGCCGGCGTGCTCTCCCACACCAGCAGCCAGCGGCGTTGCATCGCGTCGAGCGAGATGCGGCGCGTGAACGCCGGGCGCGCGGCGGGTACGGCATCGCTGCTGTAGATCAGCGCCGCGGGAGTGGCGCTGTCGCCGTCGTAGATGCGCAGCCGGTACTCCGAGCTCTGGCCATGCGTGAGACCGGCGAGGAGGTTGCGCGCGATGATGGGCGCGAAGGTCCAGCCGCGCAGCGCCGCGCGGCGTTGTTCCACCGTGGTCTGCGGCAGGCCCCGCTGGTAGACGGGGTACACGAGGATCTGGCCCACCGAGCGCCGTTCGTCCTGCACCAGGACCACCGGGGCCGAGATGGCGGCCTGGCCGCTGTCGCGCGCGCGGTTGGCGGCCTCGAGGCGCCGCTGCTCGAAGCCGATGTCGAGTCCGAGCGCCGGGCGGTTGTTGTCGAGCGGTTCGATGTAGCGGATGACGTAGTTAGGCCCGCCGTCGCCGGCCGGGTGCACGGAGAAGTCCGGCGCGCCGTCCGCGCGCACCGCGGCGGTGAATGCGTCGATGTCGGCGGGTGCCACCGGCTGGATCCAGCCGATGCCGTTGACGCCCGGAAAGTTCTCGCGCAGACCGACCGCGTCGACGTAGATGCGCCATTCGTCGCGCGACACCTGGTTCGATCCCTGGATGAAACCGGCGGCGCCGAGCAGGGCGCCGCCGTACGAGGCCAGCCGGTTCTGCAGCGCTTTCTCGCTCTCGATGGTCAACGTCTCGAACTTGGCGGCGCCGTGCCGCTGGTTGTTCTCGATCGACGCCTTC
>DATEII010000103.1:0-6361 GCA_035279135.1 Steroidobacteraceae bacterium | reverse complement strand
ACGAACCCGCTACTTGTTCCTCACCTCGTCGAAGAACAGATCGAAGTCACTGACGCCCCTCGTCGAGACGTTGAACTGGAAGTCTTCGTAGGACGTCCCGAGCGTGCGCAATCCGCGCCGGCTCAGGTCCACGGGTCCCGGGTCCGCAGCGCCTGCGCCCGGCGTGACACCCACCAGCGCCGCACCGCGCGCCGTCGGGCCCCATTTGAGCGCGACTTTGCCCTGGTCGCCGAGCTCCGCGGTGAAGTAGTTCGGATTGCTGGAGAAGAACTCACTGACGCTGACGAAGTGCACCGCCGCGGGCCTCGAGCTGGTATCGACCAGCACCAGGCCCGTGTTGCCGAGGAATCCCGTTGGATCGAGATCGGTCCACAGCGGCGAGATCCGCGGCGGCCCGGCCAGGAAGTTGGGCACGGTGGCCTCGAAATCCGTGTCGCCCGCGTCGAACGACAGGCTGCCGTTTGAATTCACGAACACCGTGTTACGCGCCTTGCCCTGGAAGTTGAACGGCCTCGCCAGCGGCACCGGCACCGAGTCGTCATCGTCCAGCGCGACCGGCGTTCCGCGGTACGTGTTGATGTACAGCGAGTAACGGCCTTTCGACTCGCCGAGACCCACGAACTGGAAGTCCGGGTAGGTAGACACCGCCACCGCGAGACGCAGGTCGACATTGGCCTGCAGCAGCAGGCGCGAGAGCGTGCCGTTGCCGCCGTCGTCGTCCGTGACCAGCAGCTCTCCCGTGTCGGCATCGAAGACGCCGATCACGCTGTCGAGCGTGCCGCGAACGACCTCGATCGCCAGTACATCACCCGCGCGCACGCGGAAGCTGTAGAAGTCGACGTCGTCACGGTCCGGATCGATGGCCGTCGCGAACGCGGGGTTCGCGCTGTCGAACGGCAGCCGCACCAGCGGCGTTGCCCTGGCGATGCTGTCGTTGCGCCGGATCTCGGTCAGATCGACGATCCGGTTCACACCGTTGAAGCGCAAGGTGCCGTGCAGGTCGACCGTTTCCGCGGGGCTGTTGCCCACCAGGTCTTCGAAAATCGCCGGGAAGGGAATCAGGCCGCCGATGGAACCGCGCATCGCGCTGAGGTCGGTCTCCTGCTCGAATCCACTCGTGCTCCCGCCACCGCAGCTGTACCCGGCAAGACCGTCGGCCGCGCTCAGGGAGCCATAGGAGATCGAGAAAGGATTGCCGATCACGCGGCCCAGGATTTCCGCGAGTCCGTTCTTCCTGTTGATCGTGATCGAGAACGTGTTCGCGCCCACCGCGGGATATTCCGGCACGCCCTGCCATTGCACGGTGAACGTGTTGCCCGTCTGCTCGAACGTGACGGAACCTCCGGCGGTGGTATTCAGGTCATCCCACAGGCCGGCGATGCGCGGCGGACCGTTGAGGTGTGCCGCGGTGGATTCCGAGAGCGTGCTGTCGGGGCTTCCGAACGTGATGTTGCCGTTGGCGTTCACGTACAGCGAGGCATAACGCGTGCCGCAGAAATCGATGGGGAACGGCGGGAACAATTCGACGAAGCCGTCATCTCCCACCGGCAGCGGCTGGCCCGCGAGCGGCACGTTGAAGATCACGTTGACACCGGTGCGGGTTCCACCCGCGGCGGCGCTCACGGCCGCGAAGGTGCCCGTCGGGTCGGCGTTCGACTCGGCGGCGCCACTTGCGAACTCCTCGGGCCCCGGCAAGGTGCGCGGTTCCGTCGAGAAACCACCTTCCAGGATCTGGTCGACATAGACCGCGTATTGCGCCCCGGGAGTCAGGCCGGTGAAGCGGTACGTTCCCACCACGGCGCTCACGTCCGGATCGGTCTCGTCGGTGAAATCACCCGACAATGCCGAGACCGCATCGAGGAACGGGTTGGCGACATTTCGCGCGATCACGTTGACACCGGAGAGCCGCAACGTGCCATTGGGCGCAAAGATGCTTCCCGACACGCTCGCGGTCGCGGCGAAGTAGTCAGCCTCCGGATAGAGGCGGGAGATCGACGTGATGTCGTCCAGCCCCGGGCTCGACTCGCCGAACTGCGGACCGAAGAAGAACGGATACATGGTCTCGAGCAATCCGTCGTTCACGAAGTCCGCGACCGTCGGGGCGCCGAAGGTGTTGTTGGGCGCGGGGCCGCTCGGCTCCGGGGTGCCCACGGCGAGACCGAGCAGGATGCCGCCGTTGGTCTGCGTGTGCGCCAGGTTACTGAAGTGGCCGAACTCGTGGACCATGATGGACAGCGCGGTCTCCGGATCGGCGGGAGAGAACTCCGGTCCATTCAGGAACGCGTAGCCTTCGGTGATCGTGCACGTCGCGGGGTCTCCGAACTCGGGACCGGCGAAGCCGAGCACACCCGAATCGGCTCCAAACAACAGCTCGAAGATGGCGCCGCTGTCGTCATACACGATGGCGCTCTGGCCATCGGGCGCGGGCGCTTCCAGGTAGGCGAGGAAGTTGGTCTCGTCCACGTCGACCGGGAGATTCGCACCCTGCACGAAGCTGATCGTGGCGGACGCGACGTTCTGCCACTGCGTGAAGGAATTCCGCACGAAGTTGTCGGCATCGACCTTGGTCAGGGCACCGAGGTCGCCCAGGTCCGCATTCCAGGTGATGTTCCGCCCGCCATTCGGCCATAGATAGGGAACTCCATCGGTGCACTTCGCCAGCGGGCCGGCGGCGTTGGCGGTGACAGCGATGAAGACAGGCGCCAGTGAGGCCAGCGCGATCCGTGCCAGGCGGTTCATCGCTTTTCTCCCTTGCCGGAGATGATGACGCGCAGGCGTTCGGCGAGATCGGAATATGGAACCGGGCCTCTCGCCACGTCGGCCGCGAGGCCGGCGTTGTTCAGCCGGTTCGCGGTGGGTTCGCCGGGCAGCGAGGTGTCGATTTCGAAGCAACCCTGTGCGAGTCCCACGGGGCTCGAGAGCGCGATGCTGCTCTCGGCGGTCAGGAACAACAGGTAGTCGCGTCCCCGCTCGAGTTGCGGCATGTCGCGGAACGCGGAGAAGTGCTGGAGGCCCTTCTGCTCGTGTTCCGTCTTGATGCTGCCGATCATCTCGACATCGGCGTAGGTGATGTTCTTGAACGTCGCGAACTCACCCTTGAAGGTTTCGGTCACGCGGATCCGGTAGATAGTCGTCGCCAGTTGTCCGCCGCCGACCTTGACGGTTCCCGGGCGCACGTCGGTGACGGTGCCGCGGAACACGCGCGCCGCGGATCCGGTCATGCCCCTGAGATCGAAGTGTTTGACGGTGGTCGCGTTCGCCGGTGAGCTGGTTGCCAGCAGGAAGGCAACCAGCACGGCACTGAAGGCCGCACTGATCAGTCTCATGTCCACTCTCCCTTGCACGGTCCTGCGCGGTGCAGAGAAAAGAACCGCATGAACCGTTTGTTAGTTGTAAACGAGGGTTCCGAGTTCGAGGCAGGGATCCTTTGCCTTGTCGAGACCGGCAGTCCTTGCCACGGCGCCAACTTCCATCAATGCCCGGGGATAGTCAAGCGCGAAACGCGGCCGCAAAGGCGCCGCCCTAACTTCTGTTGCGCTCGTTGTGCACACGCTCGCGGTGACATCTGCGTCACTCCGCGTCGCAACATCGATCGGTCAGGTGGATTCCGGACGATCGACGACCAGCGCCAGCGTTCCGCGGCGTCGCTCGCCGGTGCGCGTGGCAAACTTGGTTTGGGGCGAGAGTTTCTGCGCGGACTGCTTGAGCTCCTGGCATTGCGCCGGCAGGCGCTCGAGCAGCGGCAGCAGGCCGTGCTCGGATACCGGCCGGGAGAACAGGTAGCCCTGCAGCGAGATCGCGCGGTGCGGCAGCAGCATCGCGAACTGTTCGACGCGCTCCACGCCCTCGGCCGTCACCTCGAGACCCAGGCCGCGGCACAGCGCTATCGTGGCGCGCGCGATCGATGCCGAGCGCTCGTTGTCGTCGATGCCGGCGATGAGGCTGCGGTCGAGCTTGACGCGCGTCAGCGGCAGGCGTTGCAGCGAAGCGAGCGAGGAATAACCGGTGCCGAAATCATCCAGCGCGATGGACACGCCGATCGCGCGCAGCTGGTCCAGGGTCTTGATGGTGTGCGCACCGGTCTGCAGCACGGTTTCGGTGA
Source organism: Steroidobacteraceae bacterium (assembly GCA_035279135.1). Taxonomy (GTDB): domain Bacteria; phylum Pseudomonadota; class Gammaproteobacteria; order Steroidobacterales; family Steroidobacteraceae; genus CADEED01. The sequence goes on along the minus strand of DATEII010000103.1, from coordinate 2,259 downwards.
GCTCGATCTCGAGGCAATGCGCGGGCAGCTCGAATTCGCGCAACAGGGCCTCGACGCGGCTCACGAAGCGATAGTCGAGGAAATGCCGTGGCGACACATTTATCGCCACGCGCGCCTTGGGCCACGCGCCGCGATGCCAGCGCGCCGCGGTGCGGATCGCGGTGCGCAGCACCCAGTCGCTGATCTCGACGATCAGCCCCGACTCTTCGGCCACCGCGAGGAATTCGTCCGGCGCACGGTAGCTGCCATCCGGCATGCGCCAGCGGATCAGCGCCTCGACCACCTCCACCTCGAGCGTCTCCGAATCGACCAGCGGCTGGTAGAACAGCTCGAACTCGTCACCCTGGATGGCGCGGCGCAATTTCTGCTCGATCGCGAATTTCGCGGAGGCCGTGGTCAGCAGCTCCGGCGTGAACGTCGCCAGCCGGCTGCGCCCCAAGGCCTTGGCGTGGAACAGCGCCGCGTCCGCCGCACGCAACAGCGCCTCGGCGTCGCGTTCGTGATCCGGGAACATGCTGGCGCCCACACTCACGCTGACGATGACCTCGCGGTCGTCCACGTGCAGCGGCGTGTCGAACGCGCGCACGATGCCGGTGCCGAAGGCCAGCATGCCGTCCTCGTCGACGACATCGCGCTGCACGAGCGTGAATTCGTCGCCACCGAAGCGCGCCGCAAAGCCGTGATGCGGCGCAATCGACTCGAGGCGGCGCGCGATGGCGCTCAGCACGCGATCGCCATACGAGTGGCCCATGCTGTCGTTCAGCGTCTTGAAGTTGTCGATGTCGAGGAAGAACACGCCGACGCGCTGGTTGCCGGCGCGCGCCCGGTCGAGTGCCTCGTTCAACTGGACGAACAACCGGCGGCGGTTGGCGATGCCGGTCAGGGGATCCTGCTCGGCGAGCTCCTGCAATTGGCGCGTGCGCTCCTCGACCTTGGCTTCAAGGCGCGCCTGGGCTTCCCGCGTGGCCGCGCGCGCCACCGCGAGCTGTTGTGCCATCGAGTTGAATGCCGCGGTGAGCGTGTCGAGCTCGCGGATGCCACCGCTGGCGACCACGCGCGTGTTCTCGCCACGCGCCAGTCGTTTGGTCGCGGCCAGCAGGCGCCGCACGGGACGCACGATGCTGAAGATGGTGGCGAAACACAGGTACACCAGCACCACGAGCACGACCGCGCTGACCCAGGCCACCAGCGAGCGATCCGGCGCCGTCTCCGCGGTGGTGGCGGTCGCGTCGGCAGTCGTACCCGGCTGGTTCGCTTCGAGCGGCGCATCCGGGAAATGCGCCGGCAGCAGCGCCGAGATGCTGCGCAGCTCGCGCGCGAAGGCGTCCATCGCTGCCATGCGGCGTTCCTCGGTCCTGAACAGCGCGACGCGCGTGATGGTCAGCTCCTGCACGTCATCGGTCATCGCGTGGTACCACTCGGCGCCCGGCGACCGCCGCAAGGCGGACTCGCGGTCGCGCAGCGTGGTGCCGAGCGCCCGCTCCGCGCCGGACAAGGCGCCGGTGTCGAGCTCACGCGCATCGAAAGCGCCACGCGCCGCGAAGGCCGCGCGCACCACATCGAGTTGCGCGCGAACATCGAACAACGGCTCACGCGCCGCAGCGCGGCTCGCGCTCTTCCAGCTCTGTTCGATGGCAGTCCTGGCGCGCATCTCGAGTCGCGTGAGCAGGCCCGAATACTGGGTCAGCAACTCGCGGCGAACGCGGCGTGACTGCACCAGCCGGTCGGCGCTCTTCTTGTGTTCAGTGACGAGGCGCGGGAGCTGCTCCGGAACCTGGCCGCCCTGTTCGAGATATCTGTCGAGCGCCTGGTCGAGCGCGGTGCGCGCCTGCGCGTAGTGCGCCGCCGATGCGCGGGAATCCGCGTCCGCATGTTCCTGGGTGGCGCGCTCGAAATCCCCGAGGGCGCCGCGCAATTCGGAGGACATGGCCGCGTGCCGTGCGCGGCCCATCGACTCGCGCAGGGCCACGATCTGTTGCGCATCGAGCGCGCTGCGCTCCAACGCCACGTTGCGTTGCTGCTCGAGAATGGACACGCCTTTCTCGACGATCAGGTTGGCGGTGGCCGCCAGGGCACCCACGGAAGCGAACGCAATGATCAGTCGCGGCAAAATCCCAATACTGCCGAGCGTGAGCCATCCCTTGAGGCGCACGTAGCGACGTCTGAACTGGTGGCGACCGTTCTTGTTCATTTACGTCCTGAATCGCTCCCTGGCGTCAGGTTTGATCAAACCGCCCGGCAGTGTGCCTGCCCAGTTCA
>DATEII010000102.1:0-22332 GCA_035279135.1 Steroidobacteraceae bacterium | reverse complement strand
GCATCTCCATGGACGGCATCATCACGGCGGGCATCGGTGGCTTCGGCGGCGCCGGTGGCACCGCGGGCGCGGTCAACGCGACCGCGACCACGGACATCTCGGCGGTCGGTACCAACGCGATCGGCTTCTTCGCGCAGTCGCTGGGCGGCGGCGGCGGCAATGGCGGCATCAACATCAGCGGCGGCATCCAGGGCAGCAGCGATACCGACAAACCCACGCTGAACTTCGGCATCGGCGGTTTCGGCGGCGCCGGCAATGTCAGCAGCACGGTGGATGCCACGCAGCGTGGCAACGTCAACGTGCAGGGACGGAATTCCATCGGCGTGCTGGCGCAGAGCGTGGCCGGCGGCGGTGGCGCGGGTGGACTCAATGTCACCGGCAGCCTGGTGCGCGGCAAGGGTTACAACGCGTCGATCGGTATCGGCGGCAGCGCCGGTGATGGCGCGGATGCCGGGCGCGTCACGCTGACCAGCGACGGCAACGTGCGCGTCGACGGCAGCGAAGCGCCCGAGTCCGACGAGGAACTCACGGCCGAACAGATCGCGGCGCTCGAATACCGCGAACACGCCACCGGCGTGCTGGTGCAGAGCATCGGCGGCGGCGGCGGCGCCGGCGGCATGAATCTCACCGGGCTCATCGCGCCCATGGGAAAGACGCTCACCGTGGGTGTCGGCGGTAGCGGCGGTGGCGGCGGTGATGCCGGTGAGGTGTACGTCGAACGCGGCCAGGTCGAAGCCGGGCTCATCGAGACCTTTGGCAATGCCTCCGGCGGCCTCATCGCGCAGTCCATCGGCGGCGGCGGTGGCAATGCCGGCGTCAACATGATGTACAGCGAGAGCAGCGACCAGGGTCGCGCCATCAACCTGGGCGTCGGCGGCAATGGCGGTACGCCGGGCGTCGGCAAGCAGGTCGACGTGCTGCACACCGGCGACATCACCACCCATGGCAACCGCAGCTTCGGCCTGCTGGCGCAATCGGTGGGTGGCGGCGGCGGCAGCGCCGACTACAACGTCAGCGACAACAAGACCAAGGCCACGGCGGTCAACATCGCCATCGGCGGTTCCACCGGCCCTGGCGGTGATGCCGGCGAGGTGCTGGTCAAACACGCCGGCGACATTTCCACCGAGGGCGACAACTCCATCGCCATCTTCGCGCAGAGCGTGGGCGGCGGTGGCGGCAGCACCGGCACGGACATGGTCGCGAGCTCGGATTCCGAGAAGGGCCTGACCGTGTCGATGGGGCGCGCTGGCGGCACCGGCGGCGATGGCGGGCAGGTGCGCGTCGAGTCGGACGGCACTCTATCTACCGAGGGGTGGCGCGCCTTCGGCATCTATGCGCAAAGTGTCGGCGGCGGCGGTGGCGAGAGCAGCTCGAATTCCATCGAGGTGTTGACCAGGGCCAAGCAGGAAGGCAGCGACAAGGCAGCCTCGCTCGAGGTGGGCATCGCGGGCGCCACCGGCGGCGTCGCGCGCGACGTCGACGTCACCGCGCACGGCGGCATCTTCACGAAGGGCGATGATTCGCACGCCATCTTCGCGCAGAGCACAGGTGGCGGCGGCGGCTCGGGCGGCGGCATCGAACGCCAGCCCGCGGCCACGGCCTCGCAGCAGATCGTGGTGGGTGTGGGCGGCAGTGGTGGTGACGGCGGCATCGGTGGCGCGGTCGACGTGGACAGCGATGCCGATATCGAAACCGAGGGTGAAAAGTCGCACGGCATCTACGCGCAAAGCGTGGGTGGCGGTGGCGGCACCGGCGGCTACACGGCCGCGGTGGATCTCTCGCCGGATTCCGAAGGACCGGTGAGCCGCACGGTGGCCATCAGCCTCGGTGGCGAAGGCGGCACAGGCTCGTATTCGAGCACGGTCGACGTCACCAATCGCGGCAACATCGTCACGCACGGACGTGAATCCCACGGCATCAACGCCGAGTCCACCGGCGGTGGCGGTGGCGCCGGCGGCGCGGTGCTCAGCATCTCCACGATGAGCGACGACACCGCGCAGGCGCTATCGCTGAACGTCGGCGGCAAGGGCGGCATCGGCGGCACCAGCGACGACGTCACGGTGCTCAACGAAGGCAGCATCGAAACCGAAGGCGACAACTCGGTGGGCGTGCGTGCGCGCAGTGTCGGCGGCAAGGGCGGCGACGGCGGCCTGGTGCTGAACATGGGCCTGTTGAAGGCGACTCCCGGCCAGAAAGTCACGCGGGTCTCGATGAGCGTGGGTGGCGACGGCGCCATCGGTGGCGAAGCCGGGGATGTCGAGGTCACGAATCGCGCGCAGGCAGATGCCGCGGACACGGGCGTGATCATCACGCACGGCCGGGAATCCCACGGCGTGTTCGCGCAGAGCATCGGTGGCGGCGGCGGCAACGGTAGTTCGGTGCTGTCGTCCACGCTGGGCGTGTCGATGAGCGCGCAGGTCACCGTGCTCGACATGTCCCTCGGCGGCAAGGGCGGCCAGGGCTCGAAGGCCGGCAACGTGACAGTCACCAACGATTCGGTGATCGACACCGAGGGCGACGAGGCGCATGGCATCTTCGCGCAGAGCGTCGGCGGCGGTGGCGGCAATGGCGGGCTGGTGCTCGCGGCCAACGCGCTGCTGGCCGCGGGCGAGCCGGCCAGTGAAGGCCTGCTCACGATTGGCGGCGCCGGCGGCACCGGCGACGACGCCGGCGACGTGACCGTCAACAACAACGGCCGCATCGTGACGCGCGGCGATCATGCGCACGGCATCTTCGCGCAGTCCATCGGCGGTGGCGGCGGCAACGCGGGCGTCGGCTTCGGCGCGTCGCTGAATCCCGGCACCATGGCCATCGCCGGCACCATGTCGGCGCTGTTCGGTGGCCAGGGCGGCGAAGGCGGCCTCGGTGGCCACGTGACCGTGAACCATACCGGCGACATCACCGTGCTCGGCAACGGCTCGCGCGCGGTGGTCGCCGAAAGCATCAACGGCGGCGGCGGTGAAGTGGTACTGGACTTCAACGGTGTCGCGACGCTGCCCGGCGTGCCCGACCAGATCTACAACGTCGTCCAACTGCCGCAGGGCATCGAGCCGACGTCCAGCCTGCAGTTCTTCGGCGGCGGTGATCACCAGGGCTCCTCGAACGCGGGGCAGGTCACGCTGAACCTGCACGGCACCTTTGGCGTCGTCGGCGACAACGGCGCCGCCAATTCGGTGCAGGCCGTGGGCGGCGGTGGCGGCACCTACGATCTCGAGCTCGCACTCCATGACACCGAAGGCACGGCCGACGATGTGACCCTTTCGGGCCGCCTCGGTGGCATCTCGGGCACCGACAACCGCGGCGGCGACATCGCGTCGACGCACGACGGCGACCTGGTGACCGAGGGCGATAACACCGTGGGTGCGATCGTGCAGTCCATCGGCGGCGGCGGCGGTCGTGCCAACCTCGATGTGAGCTCGACGTTCGGCTCGCTGGGCGATACCACGCTGACATTGGGCGGTGCGGATGGCACGCACGAGGAAGGTGGCGACATCGACCACGCGCAGGCGGGCGCCACGTCCACGCAGGGAACGGCCTCCCATGGTGGGGTGTTCCAGAGTGTCGGCGGTGGTGGCGGCACGCTGGCCCTGATGGTCGAGGGTGGCACGCAGACCGGCGCGGCCCCTGCAGCGGCGCGTGAGCGACGCATTTACAAGGCCTCGCCGGGCAAGACCGCACAAGGTGTGGCGACGGCAGGCACTTCGAAGATCGATCTGGGCAGCCATGGCGGGACGCAGCTCAAGGGTGGCCAGGTGTCGTTGCAGCTCGACGGGGGCATCTCGACCCAAGGCGACCATGCATCGGGACTGGTGTTCCAGAGTGTCGGCGCCGGCGGCGGCGTGGCGACCGTGCTCGGCGTCGACGCGCTCGACGTGACGCTGGGCGGAGCAGCGAACGCCAGCGGCGATGGCGGCTCGCTCGCGGTGGTCAACACCGGCGACGTCATCACGGCGGGTGAGCGTGCGCACGGCGTGTTCCTGCAATCCATCGGCGGGGGTGGCGGCGCGGTGTTCACGAACGCGACGACGACGAACGTCACCCTCTCGGCGCAGAACAGCGGCAGCGGCGGCAACCTGTCGTTCACGCAGAACGGCAGCATTGCCACGCAGGGAGCTCTCGCCTACGCGGTATTCGCGCAAAGCGTGGGTGGCGGTGGTGGCTTCGTCGACGCCAGCTTCGCGGGCAGTGCGGGTGGTTCGGGTGGCGCCGGTAGCATCGACCTGGTGCTCGACGGCGACGTGCTCGCGTTCGGCGAAGGTTCCACAGGCCTGTTCGCGCAGAGCACGGGCGCCGATGGACTGGGCGGCAACATCACGGCAACGCTCGCGGCCGGCAAACGACTCTTCGGCGGCACGAACGGCATCGCCGTGCAATTCGACGGCGGCGCCGCGAACCGCTTCACGAACTACGGCTCGCTGGCGACGCTTTCCAGCACGGAAGGCCTCGCCTTCCGCGGCGGCGCGGGTGGTGACTCCATCGACAATCGTGGTGCGCTGATGGGCAACATCGATCTCGGCGGTGGCGCCAATGCCTTCGCCAACCAGGCCGGTGCGACCTTGTACTCCGGTACGCTGATCAACCTCGGCGATCCGTCCAACGTGTTCACCAATGACGGCCTGATCTCGCCGGGCGCCGATCGCCTCGCGGTCGAGACGCAGCTCTCCGGCAGCTACGTGCAGGCGTCGACCGGCGTGGCGGACATGGAGATCGATCTGACTCGGCACGTGACGGATCGGGTGTTCGCCACCGGCACGGCGAGCGTGGGCGGGCGCATCAACCTGTCGTTCCTGGACACACACCGGATCCGCTCGGGTACGACGTGGCAGCCCTTGTTCAGTGGCGCGCGTGGCGTGGCCAACACGGGCGCGGAGTTGCATGCGCCGGAGTCCATCGTCATCAATTACGACCTGTACCGCATGCCGACCGAGCTCGGCGTGGCGTACGACGTGGATTTCGCGGCGCATGGGAAGCTTAGCGGCAATCGCGCCGCGGTGGGCGAGTACCTCAACCGGGTCACGAGCCGCGGCGACGCGACCGGCGTGGGCGACGTGATCGCCACCGCGGTCGCGCAGACCAACATCGACGTGTATGCCGACATGCTCACGCAGCTCGACACCGAGTTCTACGCCGAGCAGCAGGCTCTGGCGCTCGGCAGCGCACAGCGTTTCGCGCGCAACCTGCAGAACTGCGGCACGCTCGGGATCGGTGAGACCGTGGGTGACGAGAACGGCTGCCTCTGGGCGCGCTACGACGACAACCCGAGCTCACGCGAAGCGGTGAACGGTTTCCCCGCGGCGGACAGCACGGGCTTCAGCATCTCGACTGGCCTGCAGCGGCCGCTCGACGGCGGCTGGGTCGTCGGAGTGGCGGTGGACATCGAGAATCACGACTCGCGTGGTTACGATGACCTGTGGACCGCCGAGGGCAAATTCGTCGAGCTCGGCGGCAGCGCGCGACGCGGGTTCGGCGCGGGCTCATTCGGCGCCACGCTGCAGATCGGCAACCAGTCGCAGGATGTCACGCGCAGGGTCGGAGTCACGGGCGTGTACGACGCCCGGGGCAGCCGGGATGTGCACTTCATCACTAGCGTGCTCGACTACACCTGGAACTTCGACGTGGCCGGCTTCAGCGTACAGCCGAGCGTGAACCTCGGCACCTCGCTGTTGAGCTACGGTGACATGACCGAGCAGGGAGCGGGCGGGCAGAATGCGGTCATCGCCGGCGGTGACGAATCCCACCTCTGGATCGAACCGGCAGTGGGTGCGCGATACACCGCGACCTTCACGAGCGGCGCGTCGCTGCGGACCTTTTTGCGCGCGGGCGTGTTGCAGTACCTGTCGGGCACCAGCACCGGGGTGCACGCGGGCCTGGCGGGAGCGCCGGACTATGCGGACTACGTGCGCATCGGCTCCGACCTCGACCGCACGCACGTGGTGGGCGAAGCGGGATTGCAGTACCAGGCCGCTGGCGGCTTCACGTTCGGGCTGTCGTACTCGCACCAGCAGTCGGATTTCCGCGAAGGTGGCGCCGGCAGCCTGCGGTTCGCGCTGCCGCTCAAGTAGATAGGAGCGCACTGACAGGGATCGGCGCCGCGGCCGGACATCTCGCCCCGGCCCGGCGCCGTAACTTCGGCGCCATGAAAGCCATACTCCAGGCCACGCTGGCCGCGGCCCTCTCCGGCATCCTCGTAGGCGTGTTGCTCAAGCGCAAGGCGCGCGACGTGGTCCGCTGACAGGCACGCGGGCCCGGCGCGGACAGCGCAGGTTCCGCGCACAGCCCACGATCAGCGTTCATCTAATACGAGGGACCGTACCATGATGACCGTTTCCCGCAGTCTGCCCCCCATCGTGCTGAGCCTGGCGCTCGCGGGTGTGTCGAGCGCCGCGTCCGCAGCCGACGCCGAAAGTGGCGTGCCGGCACCCTCGGCCTTCGTGAAGATGGCCGCCCAGGCCGGCATGGCCGAGGTCGAGGCCGGAAAAGTCGCGCTCTCGAAGTCGAATGACCCCGAGATCCGCAGCTTCGCGCAGCGCATGATCAATGACCACGGCAGCGCGAACCTGGAACTTGCCAGCCTGGCCAAGGCGAAGGGCATCGAGACGCCGCAGCGACTGGATGCCGAGCACCAGGCGGTGATCGATTCGTTGCGCACCAAGAGCGGGGCGGACTTCGACGCCGCCTACTCGCAACACATGAACATGGACCACGACAAGGCGATCGCCTTGTTCGAAGGCGCCTCGAAATCGCCCGACCGCGAGTTCGCCGGCTTTGCCCGCAAGACGCTGCCAAAGCTCCAGGAGCACAAACAACTCGCCAGCAAGCTGCCGGCACGATGACGATGTGGGCTTCGTCTGACAGGGTGCGCACGCGCCCGGCGTTAGAGTAGGCCGCGTCGCGAGGGCGCCCAAGGGCTCGATGAAACCCATGTTCCAAACGGACGCGCGCGGGTCGATCCGCAGCGTGGACGACGCCAGCTTTCGCGTCTTCATCGAGACGGTGCGCGATTATGCGTTGCTGCTGCTCGATCCGACCGGGCGTGTCATCAGCTGGAACCCCGGCGCCGAGGCCATCAAGGGCTACAAGGCCGACGAGATCGTCGGCCAGCATTTCTCCGTCTTCTATCCACCCGAGGCCATCGAGCGCGGCTTGCCGGCGCACGAGCTCGTGATGGCCGATCGCGAAGGACGTTTCGAGGACGAAGGCTGGCGCATGCGCAAGGACGGCACGCGCTTCTGGGCGAACGTGATCATCACGGCCCTGCGCGATCCCGATGGTTCGCTCATGGGTTACGCCAAGGTGACGCGCGACCTGACCGAACGCCGGCGGCACGAAGAATCGCTGCGCTACAACGAGCTGCGTTTTCGCACGCTCATCGAAGGCGTGCGCGACTATGCCATCTACATGCTGGACCCCGATGGCCACGTCGCCACCTGGAATGCCGGCGCGCAACAGATCCATGGCTTCGACGCGCCGGAAGTCATCGGCTCGCACTTTTCGCGTTTCCTGGTGCCCGACGGCGGCCAGATGACGCGCGCACGCCGCGAGCTTTCGATCGCGGCGCAGGAAGGCCGCTTCCAGGAAGAGGGCTGGCGCACGCGCAAGAATGGTTCGCGCTTCTGGGCCAACGTGGTCATCACGACGATCCGCGACGAGCGCGGCAACCTGCTCGGATATTCCAAGATCACGCGTGACCTGACCGAACGCGTGCGGCACGAGACCCGGCTGCGCGAAAGCGAGGAGCGTTTCCGCCTGCTGGTGGAGAGCGTGGTCGATTACGCCATCGTGACGCTCGACGAAGAGGGCATGATCACCAGCTGGAACAGCGGCGCCGAGCGAATCAACCGCTACAAGTCGGCGGAAATCGTTGGACGACATTTCTCGCGCCTGTTCCCGCCCGAGGACATTCGCGCCAACAAGCCGTGGCGGCAGCTTGCGGGCGCGCGCGAACGCGGTCGCGTCAATGACGAATCCTGGCGCATCCGCAGCGACGGCACGCAGTACTGGGCCAACAATGTCATCGCGGCCTTGCCGGAAAGCGAGACGCGGCGCCGTGCCTATTACATGGTTACGCAAGACCTCTCGCAGCGCCGCCATGCCGAGACGCTGGCGGATACCGCGCAGCGCATGCACGAATTCATCGCCATGCTGGCGCACGAGTTGCGCAACCCGCTCGCGCCGATCCGCAATGCCGTGGCGCTCATGGCACGGCGCGAAGTCAAGGACCCGCTGGTCGAGGCCATGCGGCAGACCATCGATCGCCAGAGTCAAAACCTCACGCGCATCGTCGACGAACTGCTCGACGTCAATCGCGTGGCGCGCGGGCAGTTCACGATCGAACGGCAGTCCATCGACCTGCGCGACGTGCTGGCGCGCGCGGTGGAGACCAGCCGGCCGCTCATCGACGCGCACTCGCACCATCTGCACGTGTCGATCGCTGACGAGCCCATCGACTGTTACGGCGACCCGATGCGCCTCACGCAGGTGGTGGTCAACATCCTCAACAACGCGGCCAAGTACACGCCGGATGGTGGCGACATCTGGCTGGCGGCGGAGCGTCACGGTTCGAGCGTGGACCTGCGCGTGCGCGATAACGGCCGGGGCATCGAACGCGACATGATCGACCGCGTGTTCGACCTGTTCATGCAGGTGGATCCCAACGCCGGCAGTGCGCTCGGGGGCCTCGGCGTGGGCCTGGCGCTGGTGCGCCGGATCGTCGAGCTGCACGGGGGCAGTGTGCAGGCCGTCAGCGATGGCCTCGGCAAGGGCAGCGAATTCATCGTGCGGCTGCCATTGAGTCCGCGCCCGGCGGGCGATCCGCCCGAGGGAACGGACCGTTCGCAGGACGTCGTACAGCGCCCCATGCGCGTGCTGGTGGTGGATGACAACGTCGATGCAGCCAACAGCCTCTGCCTGCTGCTGCAGTCGATGGGCCACACCGTGCGCGCCGTTTACGACGGCCCGTCAGGCATCGCCATGGCCCAGGAATTCACGCCCGAGGTCATCATGCTGGACATCGGCATGCCGGTCATGAGCGGCTATGACGTGGCGCGCGCGTTGCGGGCGTCATCTTCGCGCTACGTGATCGTGGCAGTTACCGGCTGGGGCCACGAGGCTGCCAAGCGCCAGTCGCGCGAGGCCGGCTTCGACCATCACCTCGTCAAGCCCGTGAGCGAGGCGCAACTGGCGGATGTCCTGGCCACCATCACGCGGACCCGCGCCGCCAACCTGCATTTGCCGGGCTGACGGAATACTCCGGCCGCGGCCCGGAGCCGCAACCTACAGCGCGCGCAATCGCGCCTCCGCAGACTCGCGCAGCGCATGAGCGCGCCGTTTCCGGGTCTGGCATGCAATCGCTGATCGTCTTTTCGCAGTTCCGCTGGGATTTCGCGCTGCGTCGCCCCCAGCACCTCATGACCCGCCTGGCCCGGGACTTCCGCGTCTTCTATTTCGAGGAGCCGGTCTACGACCCGCGCGGCGCGTGGCTCGAAATCCGGGTGCCCGCGCCGAACGTGCACGTGTGCCGGCCGCATACCCGCGTGCCCGAGCGCGGCTTCGCGGATTCGCAGATGCCGGTGCTCGCCGAGCTGCTCGAGAACCTCATCAGCTCGCACGATCTCGGAACTCCCGTGGTGTGGATGTACACGCCCTGGGCACTGCCGTTGTTGCAGCGCCTCGATGCCAAGACCATCATTTACGATTGCATCGAGGAGCCCGCGGCACCGGAGGACGGCGCACGAGAGCTCGAGGCGCGCGAACATTCGCTGCTCAAGCTGGCCGACCTGGTGTTCACGGGCGGGCCCAGCCTGTTCCGTCACAAGCAGGCGCTGCACGAGCACGTGCACAGCCTGCCGAGCAGCGTCGACAAGGAGCACTTCGCCGCCGTGGGCCCCGGCATCGATCACCCGGAGCAGGCGACGCTTGCTCGTCCGCGCTTCGGTTTCTTCGGCGTCATCGACCAGCGTTTCGACCCGGTGTCGGTGTCCTTGTTAGCCGACGCGCATCCCGACTGGCAGGTGGTGCTGGTGGGGCCGGTGGCGAACATCGACCTGCGTACGCTGCCGCGCCGGCCCAACATCCATTACATGGGCGAGCGACCTTATGCCGAGCTGCCGCAGTTCGTGTCCGGATGGGACGTGTGCCTGCTGCCGTTCGCCGTCAATGCCGCGACCCGCTTCGTGAGTCCCGCCAAGGTGCTCGAGTACATGGCGGCCGGGAAACCCATCGTGACCACGGCGTTGCCCGACGTCATCGAACCCTTCGGTCACATCGTGCACGTCGGCCGGCACGCGCAGTCGTTCGTGGGCGCCTGCGAGCGCGCGCTCGGCGAACCCGCGGCGATGCGCGAGAAACGCGCCGCGATGATGCGCAACGTGGTCAAGGCCACGTCGTGGGATGCGACGGCCGAGCGCATGCTCTCGCTGATCGACGACGTCGCCCATCGCCAGCAGAAGCGCCGTGCCCCGTCGACCGCGGGCACGCGTGCGCCGGAACACCGGCGCACCGTGGTGCTCGGCGCCGGTCCGGCGGGGTTGTCGACCGCCTATCACCTCGGCAAGGACTGCCTGCTGCTCGAGCAGCACGACCGCGTCGGCGGTTCCTGCCGCTCCTTCGAGGAGTGCGGCTTCGTGTTCGACCACGGCGGACACGCCATGACATCGAGCGATCCCTACGTGCTCGAGATGTACGCCATGCTGGGCAACGCCGCGGGCCGCGGCGGAATGCAGTCGCTGATGAACGGTTTCGTGCCGCAGCTGCGCGGTCAGCTGCGGCTGAACGCACGCGTGACCCGCGTGTTGCCCTCGAAGCACCAGCTGGTGCTGGCCGACGGCACCAGCTACTCCTATGACAAACTGGTGGCGACCGTGCCGCTGCCCACGCTGGTGGATCTGCTGGGCGAAGAGGCGCCGACGCGGGTGCGTCGCGCGGCCTGCGAGTTGCGCCACCAGTCGTCCCGGTGGGTATATCTCGGCCTGGCAGCCAGCGCGCCGCTGCACGTGCCCTGCAGGGACTTTCAGCCGGACGAGGGATTGATCAAGCGCGTGGTGTCGCTCGAAGGCCCGGCGCTGGCACTCGAGATCCCGTATTCGCGCCGTGATCCGTTGCCCAGCGACGCCGATGCGCTGATCGACCGATGCGTCGCGGAGTGTCAGCGAACCGGAATCCTCGACGCCGACGCGGCGGTGGTCGCGCGTTACCAGTTCGACCTGCCATTCGCCCGTGTCGAGGCGGAAGACGGGTCGCCGGAAAACGTGGAGCTGATCCGCCATTGGCTGCGCGCGCGTGACATCGAGCTGGCCGGCGAGTTCGCCGAATGGCGCACGGAGCCCGATCACGTGTTCCTCGCGGGCAAGCTGGCGGCCGAACGCGTCGAGGACGCGCTCACACGCAAGTTCCGGCCGGTCGAGCCGCGCCGGCCGGCGGCGCACTTGATGGCGTAGACACCCGGATGTGGCATTGTTGCCCGCCAGATGAAGCACTCTTTCCGGGCGTTGGGCCTGGCGGTCGGCGCCGGCTGCGCGCTGCTGCCGACGGGCGCCGTCGCGCAGTCCACGGCCCCGCGACAACGTGACGAGGCGATCAGCACCTCGATCAGCTACGTGTTCGCCACCGATCTCGGCAGCGGCGTCTACGACCTCGGCGGCCGCACGCTGCAGATCTACCGGCTGACCTATACGAAAGAACTGCGCGAGCCCACGCCGGAGAAGTTTGGCGCGCGTTTCGAGCTGCCGGTGACGCTGGGCTTCTTCGATTTCTCGCCGGTGGACGTGGTCTCGCATGGACTGCCGACGCGCATCGACAGCTTCGCCGCCGTACCCGGCATCGAGCTCGACTATCTACTGCGCAACGAGTGGCACCTGCTGCCGTACGCGCGTGCCGGCTTCAGCGTGGCGTCGAGCAGCGTCGACGGCTGGCTGTTCGGCACCGGGCTCGCGCTCGAGCGCCATGGCGAGTTCCACGGCTGGGACTCGCTGGTGCGCAGCGAGCTCGCCTATGCCGGCGTCGACTATCGCCAGGACGTCCCCGACGACCGCTTCGTGCGCTTGCGCCAGGGCTTCGACCTCACGCGCGCGCTGCGATGGAAGATCGGCACGCGGGCCACCGAGCTCGGCCTCTACGGCATCTTCGATCTCGTCGTCGATTCGCCCGCCGCGCCGCTCGCCGGCGGGCGCAACTACCCGATGCAGGCCGAGTTCGGTTTCACGTTCAGCACACGGCCGCGCTACAAGGTCTGGCGCTTCGACGTGCCGCGCCTGGGCTTCGGTTATCGGCTCGCGGGCGAGCTCTCGGCCTGGCGTTTCGTGATCGGCATGCCGTTCTGATCACGCCGCGGCAGTCGGCGCATTCTTCGCGAAGTGCCCGAGCTGCGCCGCGAGCGCGCGCTGGAATGCGGGCCGCGCTTCGCAGCGTGCCTGATAAGCGGCGAGGGCCGGGCGGCTCTTCACGAGATCGGTGTTGCGCAGGAAGCGCAGGACCGTGGTCATCACCAGGTCGCCGGCCGTGAATTCTCCCTCGAGGTAGTCGCGCGTGCCGAGCGCCGTCGCCAGCTGATCGAGCCGTGCCTGCGCCATCTTCTCGGCGCTGGGACGTCGGAGCCGGGCCCATTCCTCGTTGGCGAAGAAGGCGTCGAGCGCGGTGAAGCTCAGGATATGGGGCTCCACCGAGTTGAGCGCGGCCAGCACCCAGGTACGCGCGCGGGCCCGTTTGGCCGGATCCCCGGGTAACAACGCGGGGCAGCGTTCGCCGATGTGGAGCACGATGGCGCCCGATTCGAACAGCGTGAGCTCGCCTTCCTCGTACACCGGCACTTGGCCAAAAGGCTGCACGGCGCGGTGTTCGGCGGAGTTCTGTTCACCGGCTCCCAACAACTTTTCCTCGTAGGCCAGGCCGGCCTCCTCGAGCGCCCAGCGCACGCGCAGGTCGCGCACCAGGCCCTGGGCGACAGGCGGGACCCACTTGAATGCAGTGATACGAATCCTGGACATGGTTTCCTCCGTCATCCGATGAGTCCCCTCTGGCAGGCGTCGTCGAGGTGCTCGAGGCCGCTGTTCCAGCCGCGTGAATGCGCCGCGCGCGCGGACTCGGCCAGCATCTCGTGCGTGACCACGACTTCGGTCTTCGCGCCGGCGCGCAGGAAATCGATGGTGACCAGCGTTTCCTTCTGATCCGTGCCGTTCGAGTGCCAGGTGAACACCAGCCGCTTCGGCCGATCAATCACGCGATACACACCGGTGTGTGGCAATGGTCCGGATTCACCCTGCATGGTGATCTCGTAGCGACCGCCGACGCGCGGCTCGACCTTCGCCACGGTGCTGCGGATGGTGCCGGGGCGCATCCAGGTGGCGAGCGCTTCCGGATCGAGGAAGGCATCGAACAGGTCTTCGGCGGACGCGGCGATGGTGCGGCGGACGATGACCGCGGCAGGCGCCAGGGAATTGGTGACGGCATTCATTTGGTCTTCCTTTTCTTCGTGGTCACGTATTTCTCGAGGGCGGCGAGGCGGCCTTCCCAGAAGCGGCGATAACGTTCGATCCACTGCGCGGCTTCGGACAAGGGCTCGGCATTGAGCGACAACACGTGATCGCGCCCGTTGATCTCGCGCCGCACGAGTCCCGCACGCTCCAGCATGCGGATGTGCTTGGAGATCGAATTCAGCGAAATCGGGAATTCGGCTGCGATGTCGGTGACGCGCGCGTCGGTGTCCGTGAGCCGCGCGAGGATGGCGCGGCGCGTGGGATCGCACAGCGCGTTGAAGACGCCGTCGAGCTGCTCCGATCTATATTCACCCATATGGGTGAATATAGGAGCACGACACCGCGATGGTCAAGTCATTCGGAAGAGGTAAGGGGCCTGGCCCGCGTTCGGGCTACAGGTCGAGCGTGATGCTCACCGGGCAGTGATCCGAGCCGAGCACGTCGGCGTGGATCTCGGCTTTCTTCACGTGCTTCTTGAGCGCGCCCGACACCAGCACGTAGTCGATTCTCCATCCCACGTTGCGCGCGCGCGCGTTCGCGAAATGCGACCACCAGGAATAGTGGCCGTTGCCCTGGGTGAAGATGCGGAAGGTGTCGACGAATCCGGCATCGATGAAATTCTGGAAGCCTTCGCGTTCTTCGTCCGTGAAACCCTTCTTGCCGCGGTTCGGCTTGGGGTTGGCGAGATCGAGCTCGGTGTGCGCGACGTTGAGATCGCCGCAGAAGATCACCGGCTTCTTCTTCTCGAGTTGTTTGACGTACGCGAGGAAGGCCGGGTCCCAGTGCTCGTGCCGCAGCTTCACGCGCGACAGGTCGTCCTTGGCGTTGGGCGTGTACACGGTGACCGCGAAGAATTTCGGATACTCCGCGGCAATGACTCGGCCCTCGTTCCAGGCGTCACGCTTGAGCTCGTCGGCGAACGTGAATTTCTTCGCGAACGAATCGGGAAAGCCGCAGGTCACCTTGATGGGATCTTCCCGCGAGAAGATGGCCGTGCCCGAATAGCCTTTCTTCTCGGCCGAGTTCCAGTACTCGTGGTAGCCCTGCAGGTCGATCTCGGCCTGGCCTTTCTCGGCCTTGGTTTCCTGCAGGCAGAGGATGTCGGGCTTGTGCTTCGCCACGAATTCCTGAAAGGTGCCTTTCTTCACGACGGCGCGGATGCCGTTGACGTTCCACGAGTAGAATTTCATGGCGAGCAGTATAGGGGATGCGATGGAATACACCGGGGGTTGTCTCTGCAAGCGGGTTCGTTTCCGGATCACGGCCGAACCCATCGCCATGCGGTTGTGCTGGTGCCGGCTGTGCCAGTACCTGGCCGCGGGTAATGCCACGGTCAACGTGGTGTTTCCGAGCGAAGCGCTGAGCGTCGAAGGCGAGCTCACCGACTATCGCAGCGTGGCCGACAGCGGGCGCGTGATGCACCGGCGGTTTTGCCCGGGCTGCGGAACGCAGCTGTTCAGCGCCGCGGAAGAGAGGCCGCACCTGGTGATCGTGCGCAACGGCGCGCTCGACGACACCAACCTCATGAAACCCGGCGCCACCATCTGGACCGCGGAAGCGCCCGAGTGGGCCTGGATCGACGAGGAGCTGCCCCAGCATCGCGGGCAGCCGCCGCCCGTGGCGTGAAGGGCCGGGCCTGAAAAGCAGGATCTGAAAAAGGGTAGTCTTGCCCGCATGGCGTCAACGGGGTTCCTGGTCTGATCGCGCGCCTGAAAACCGAAGTCCGGTGGGCACGACTGTGGCCGTGGATCGACAGGTCGCCGTGGCGGCGCTTCGCATTCGCGGCCCTCGTGGGCGTTCTCGCCGGCGCATTGCACTGGGCGATC
Organism: Steroidobacteraceae bacterium; assembly: GCA_035279135.1. Taxonomy (GTDB): domain Bacteria; phylum Pseudomonadota; class Gammaproteobacteria; order Steroidobacterales; family Steroidobacteraceae; genus CADEED01. Next base: position 7,037 of record DATEII010000102.1, on the reverse strand, counting down.
TTCCCGATCACCCAGGCGCGCATCACCTTCATCTTCTTCATTCCCGCGATCGTGCTCACCACGACGCTGATGGGCCGCTGGCCCGGCGTGCTGGTGGCCATCATGGGTCTCGTGAACTCCGCGCTCATGAAGACCCCGGGCGCGATCTGGATCCCGAATTCCGCGGAGCAGGTGGCGCTGATTTCCTCGGCGCTGGTCTCCGTGATGGTCATCATCGTCGGCGACTATTACCGCTCGCTGTCGCGCCGCGAGCTTTCGGATCTGCACGAGCTGCATGAGCTCTCGGCCACGCTCGTATCGATCCCGACGTTGCCCGAGCAGCTGCACCTGATCCTCGCCACGTTCGTGCGCATCCACGGCAGCCGCAAGGGGCTGATCACCACCTACGACGCCACGCGCGACGCCGTGGATATCGCCGCCAGCATCGGGTTCGCACCGCGCACACTCGCGGCACTGGGCGAGATCAAGAGCGGCGAGGGCATGGGCGGTCTCGCACGCGACACCCGCTCGCGCGTGGTCATCGACGACACCATGCAGGACGCGCGTTTCACGCGGCTGCGCGAGTTGTGGAGCCAGGAGGGCACGCGTGCCGTGCATTCGACGCCGCTGATCGCGCGCGACGGGCACGTGCTCGGCACGCTGACCGTGCACCTCGACAAGCCCCGCAAGCCCACCGAACGCGAGATCCGCATCGCCGACATCTGCGCGCGCAAGGCCTCGGTGTTCATCGAGCGTGCCCGCGCGGAGGAGCTGGTCAGCCAGCGCGACCGGCGTTTCCAGTCGGTGCTCGAAGCCTCGGGCGTGCCGTTCCTGATCTGGTCGCCGGTTCGTGACGAGGCGGGAAAAATCTTCGACTTCCGGTTCCGTTACGTGAACACGGCCGCCGCGCAGGTCATGCGCATCGATGCGCAGGAATACATCGGCAAGCGGGTGCTCGACGTGTTGCCGCGCGCGTGGGACGAGTCGGGGCGCCTGCAGATGTACATCGAGGCGCTGGACCGCAACGAGGTGCTGCAGTCAGAGCGGCAGTCCGCGGCGGATGGCAACCACGCCTGGTACCACATCGTCGCGTCGCCGCTCGATGGCGACCTCGCGGTGTGGTTCGCCGACATCACGCAACGCAAGGCGCAGGAGCGCGAGCTCGTCGAGGCCGACCGCCGCAAGGACGAGTTCCTCGCCACGCTGGCACACGAGCTGCGCAATCCGCTGGCACCCATCCGCCAGGCCGCAAGCATCGCGCGCAACCCGACGGCCTCCGAGGCGCAGCGTCGCTGGTCCAACAATGTCATCGAGCGCCAGGTGCAGCACATGTCCCTGCTGCTCGACGACCTGCTGGATGTCTCCCGCATCACGCACGGAACGCTCCAGCTGCGCCGCCAGCAGACGGACCTGCAATCCGTGGTCAGCGCCGCGGTGGAGACCGCGCGACCGCTGATCGATGAACGCCAGCACCGGCTCGAGATCGACGTGCCCGCCACACTGCACGTCTATGGCGACCCGCTGCGTCTCGCGCAGGTGTTGTCGAACCTGTTGACCAATGCCGCGAAATACACCAATCCGCGCGGCCTGATCCGCGTCGTGGCCACCGAGCTCGACGGCGAGCTCAGGATGAGCGTCGAGGATTCGGGCATCGGCATCAGCTCCGAGGACCTGTCCCGGGTGTTCGGCATGTTTGCGCAGGTGCGGTCGGCGCAGGAGCATGCGGCCGGCGGGCTCGGCATCGGGCTGGCGCTCGCCAAGGGAATCGTCGATCTGCACGGCGGGCGCATCGAAGCTTCGAGCGCCGGGCCGGGCAAGGGCAGCCGCTTCACGGTATACCTGCCGGGCGCGTCCCGGTCCGTCGTCAACGCGCCGGCCACGCGAGTCGCCCTCAATGGTCATGCCACCCACCGGCGCATCCTGCTGGCCGACGACAATCGCGACGCCGCCGAGAGCCTGGCCATCATCCTGCGGCTCGAAGGACACGAGGTCGAACTTGCGCATGATGGCGCGATGGCGCTGGAGTCGTTCGCACTCCGGCGCCACGACGTGGCGCTGCTCGACATCGGCATGCCGAAGATCAATGGTTACGAGGTGGCGAAGGAAATTCGCGCCAAGCCCGGCGGCACCGGCGTGCTGCTCATTGCGATCACCGGCTGGGCGCAGGATTCGGACCGGGCGCGCTCGCGCGCCGCGGGGTTCGACCATCACCTGACCAAGCCGGTCGAGCCCGAAATACTCATCGAACTACTCGCACCGGGGCCTTAGGGGTGAGAGTTTTTCCGGCCTCGTGACACTATGTCAATGAGATGAACTTCGGTCCGCTGGAATTCGGCGCCTACCTGCGGCGCCAGGAGTCATACGAGGAGGATTCCGCCGAGGTACGCGCCGCGCGCGATGCCGCGCCGCGCCCCGACCCTGCCCATCACCGGCTGGCCGTCGGCGCCATGCGCGATGCACGCCCGGAGCCGGTCAGCGTCTACGAAGCCATCATCGATCGCGCGCCCGGTCGCGGCGACCCGGTGCGCGTCCGAGTCCAGCCCGCATGGCGTCCCGTCGTACTGGTGTTGTCCTCACACCAGCCGGTCGACTGGCGGATCGAGGCAGCGCCGGGTGTCGACCTGCGCGCCGTGCTGCTGGCCGGCAGCGGTGACTCGAGCGTGTCGGGTGCGCCGGGTATTCCCGTGAGCTCCATCGGCGGCTTCTACGCGTTCAAACCCGGCTCCCTCGAATTCCGCCACCTCGAGCTCGAAGTGCAGCGCTGCACCGGATGCGCCGTCGAACACTTCCACCGCACCTACGCCGAAGGCCACTTCGAAGTCGGACTCGAGTAAATGGGGAGTGTCCCCATTAAAGCTGCGAGCGCAGTAGCAAGGCGAGCCGCTCGTTGACGCGCCGTCCCAGGGTCCGGCTGCGCCACTTGCGCAGCCCCATGCGCCGCGAATGCCTGATGTCCTCGTCGATGAGCTCGATCTGCTGGCGCGCAAGTTGCTCGCTGAACACGTTGAGATTGGCCTCGTCGTTGAGGCGGAAGGAACGGTCGTCGAAGTTCGCCGAGCCCACGGAGCTCCAGACTCCGTCGATGACCAGCACCTTACAGTGCATCATCGTCGGCTGGTATTCGTAGATCTGGATGCCGGCTTCGAGCAACGACCCGTACAGCCCCTGCGCGGCCCAGCGACCGACACGCGCATCCGTGTAACGTCCGGGCACCACGATGCGCACGCGCACGCCGCGGCGCGCCGCCGAGCACAACGCCTCGACCGTGAGCTTGTCGGGCACGAAGTACGCGTTCTCGATGTCGATCGAGGTCTTCGCGGCCGTCAGCGCCAGCAGCACCATCAGGTGCATGCTCTCCGAGCCGCCCACGGGTGAGCTGCCGAACATCTGCGCGTCCATGTCGCCGGCGGGCGTGAGCTTGGGGAAATACTCCGCGCCGTGCAGCACCCGGCCCGTCGCCTTGATCCAGTTGTCGACGAATACGGCCTGCATCTGCGCTACCACCGGGCCCTCGGCCTTGAAGTGCGAGTCGCGCCACGGCGGCAACCCCTGCAGTCCATCCTTCCATTCGATGCCCATGCCGACGCCGCCGGTGAAGCCCACCCGGCCGTCCACGATCAGCAGTTTGCGGTGGGTGCGATTGTTGAGCCGGCCGAGGTGGTACCAGGACGGCGGGTGATACACGTGCAGGTCGCAGCCCGAGGCGCGCGCTGCCTGCAGCAGGTGCTGATTCATGGTCCGCGAACCGAGCCAGTCGAGCAGCATGTGCACCTGCACGCCGCGGCGCGCGGCCGCGGACAGCTCCTCGACGAACGTCGCGCCCACGCCGTCGCGGAATACGAAGGTCTCGAAGGTGATGTTGGTCCTGGCCTCGCGGATGGCCTGCAGCATCGCGGGGTAGATCTCGGACCCGTTGACCAGCGTGGTGATCCGGTTGCCGGCCACGAGCGGCGGACCTAGCAGGATGCCGAGCGCACGCCGGAAGTCGGCGTCGCCGCTGGTGTAGAGGCGACGCGGCCGGTACAGCAGACGCCGCTCCGTGGTCTTCACGTTGGCGCCAATGGCGAACACCAGCGCGGCGACCAGCAAAGTGGAAAGAACGGCGACGAGAGTCACGGCTTTAGTGGATGAGAGCGAATCGCAATTGTCGTGGGAGCGTCCTTACATGCATTCGAATGATCCATTGCTATCGAGGCTCATCGCAAGCGCATTAAGGTCGGTCTCACACACCCAGGAGGAGACATCATGGCCAGGGGCAAGGCAAAGGCAAAGTCGAAATCGAAGTCGAAGGGACGCACACGGTCGAGCTCGGCGCGTTCGAGTGCGGGACGCACGGCGCGCAGCCGGGGTGGCAATGACGCCATCGCGCTGCTCAAGGCCGATCACCGCCAGGTCGAGCAATGGTTCGCGCAGTTCGAGAAGGCGCGCGATGACCAGCGCAAGCAGGAGCTCGCCACCAGCATCTGCAATGCGCTCAAGGTTCATACCATGATCGAGGAAGAGATCTTCTATCCCGCCTTCCTCGAAGCCGCGCAGGACGAGGACATCCACCACGAGGCCATCGTCGAGCACGATGGGGCGAAGAAGCTGATCGCGGAAATCGAGGCGTCGGGCCCCGACGACGATTTCTTCGACGCCAGGGTTTCCGTGCTGTCGGAGATGATCAAGCACCACGTCAAGGAAGAGGAGCAGCCCGGCGGCATGTTCGCCGAAGCCCGCAAGGCGGACATGGACCTCAAGGCGCTGGGCGAGCAGCTGGCGGCGCGCAAGGCCGAGCTCGAGGGCGAGATGGGTGCGGCGTCGGGGATGCCGGCCGCTGCACGCAAGAGCCGCAACGGCGGTTCGCGCGGACTGCAGACGCACTAACTACCGTCCCGAGGCCACCGAATCGGATTCCCGCGCCGGCACGCTGGCGCGGGAATCCTTCGCGACGCGTTCGCGGCGCAGTACCTTCGGGCGCCAGTAGCCATTGGGTGAGAGGAAATCGCGCACCGTGCGCCAGTTCGGCTGGTACTGCGCGGCGACTTTCACGGCGACCACCGCCGGCATGGCGAGCAGCATTCCCGGGATTCCCCAGAAGCCGTACCCGAACCACACGGCGAGCAATACGACGAGCGCATTCACCTCGAAGCGCCGGCCGACGGTCAGCGGCTGCACGATCTGTCCCTCGATGAGATGCAGGCACAGGAACACGCCGGGCACCGAGAGCGCGCGCCCGAGGCTTTCGAAGGTGAGCAGCGCGGCGACCGCGAGGATGAAGAACGCGGCGATCGGGCCCAGGTAGGGCACGAAGTTGAACAACGCGGCCATGACGCCCCAGAGGATGGCATTGGGCATGTCGAGCGCGTACATGGCGGCCGTCGTGCAGATTCCGAGACCGACGTTGATCAGTGCCACGGTGCCGAAGTAGCGTCCGACCTCGGTCCGGATCGCCTCGGTGAGCTTGAGCGTGCGCACGCTGGCTTCGTTGCCCGCGAGCGAAGCACCCAGCCGCGCGAGCAATGGCGGTCCGCCGAGCAGGAAGAACAAGGTGAGGGGAATGACGGTCAGCCACTCCAGGAAAGACTTGGTGATGGCGATCGCGGTGCTCTGTCCGGCGACCGGTGTGACGATGGCGGGTTTGCCCGCGACGGCCGCGCTGCCTTGCGTGAGCTGTCCGGCACGCGCCGCCACGGCATCGACGCGTTCGAACATCTCGCGCAGCGGCTTGAGTCGCGGGTCGATCTGGCGCAACGTCTGTGGAGCCCGTGCCAGCCATTCGGTGGCGGGACCCCATGCGGCATTCACCGCGACTGCGGCCGCCGCGAAGACCACGAACATCACGATGGCCACCGCGAATCCGCGCCGCAATCCCCAGCGCTGCAGCCGATCGACCGCGGGCGTCAGCAGCAGGGTGAGGAAAACCGCCATGGCCACGGGGATGAGCACGTCCTGCGCGAAGTACAGGATCACGCCCGCGCCCATGACGGCCACCAGCCAGACGGCCTTGACGAGTTTCGGGTCTGGACGATCGTCCGTGGTGTTGGGCATCGGACGCAATGTCGGTGATTGACCGACGCGGTGACAGGCGCATGCGCCGTGGATGCGCGTTGATTTCGGCGCGCGGGGAAGTCAGGAAGGTCTGACAACGGGATCGATGCCAAAGGTCGTTACAATCGCCGCCTACTTTTTGCGCCGGGGCAGTGATGGAGCAGAGGTCGCCACGACGAATCGTCGTTGCCGACGACAACGAGGATTCCGCGGAGAGCTTCGCGATGTTGTTGTCGTTTTCGGGTCACGAGGTCCGGGTTGCGCACGACGGTGCGGCAGCACTCGACGCCGTGCGCGACTTCCGGCCGGATGTCGCCTTCCTCGACATCGGCATGCCTGGGCTCACGGGTTACGAAGTGGCGCAGGCCGTGCGCGCGGAACCCTGGGGGCGGGACATCAAGCTCATCGCGGTCACGGGCTGGGGTCAGCCGGACGACCGCGTGCGTGCGCGCACCGCAGGCTTCGACCGGCACCTCATCAAGCCCATCGATCCTGCGGAAGTCGACCGGCTGCTGGATGCCTGACCGGGATCAGCGATGGACCAGCATCACCGCGCCGGCCACGGCTGCGGTCAGACCGAAAGCGATGGCAATGATGTTGGCGAGATGGCGGTTGATGAAGGTCATCGAGAACTCCGGTCGGGCGTCGGCGAGTAGCTAGGGCCGGATTCTGGACTGCAGGCGCGCTACGGTCGTCCGCCCACCGCCCACGATCCTGTCCGCCCGTGACCCGAACCGGCCGTGCAGACCTCCCACGGCCACTGCCCATCGGACTGTAGGGCAGGAACTACATCCCGGTTAAACCTGTCAGACTGCGGCAATGATGGGGCGGCGTTTGGCGGCATTGCTCTGCGTGCTGCTCGCGCATGCGCTCTTCATCTTTGCATTGCGTTTGCAGAACCCTGTGCCCGTTGGCGAGGCCGAGTTCGCGAGCGAACCCATCACGCTGTATTTGCCACCGCTTCCGCCGGAGGAGCCGCCGCCGCAGACCGCACGGACGCCGGCACCGGCCGCCCCGCGCCGGGCACC
>DATEII010000101.1:0-3562 GCA_035279135.1 Steroidobacteraceae bacterium | reverse complement strand
CGTTCCTTCGATGCGCCCGGCGGCGTCTGCACCTGGCCATACATGAAACCCGTGTCCTCGGGCGGCAGGAACGAGCTCGGGATGCGCGTGAACAGGAATCCCATGGCCACGACGATGCCGAGATACACCAGCATCGAGCGGCCGGTGCGCGACAGCATGGAGTCGAGCCCGCGCGCGTGGCGCGCACGGCCGCGATCGAACCACTTGTTGAACCACTTGAAGAAGCCCTTGTGCTCGACGTGCCCGGAGGGAGGCAGTGGCTTGAGGATGGTCGCGCACAGCGCGGGCGTCAGCACCAGGGCCACGAGCACCGACAGCGCCATCGCCGAGACCAGCGTGATCGAGAACTGGCGGTAGATCACGCCGATCGAGCCGCCGAAGAACGCCATGGGCACGAACACCGCGGCGAGCACCAGCGCGATGGCGACGAGCGCACCCGTGATCTGGTCCATGGACTTGCGCGTGGCTTCGCGCGGCCCGACGCCCTCTTCCGACATCACGCGTTCGACGTTCTCGACGACGACGATGGCGTCGTCGACCAGCAGGCCGATGGACAGCGCCATGCCGAACATCGTCAGCGTGTTGATCGAGAATCCGAACGCCGCGAGGATGCCGAAGGTGCCCAGCAATACCACGGGCACCGCAATCGTCGGAATCAGGGTCGCCCGCGCGTTCTGCAGGAACAGGTACATGACCAGGAACACCAGCACCACGGCCTCGAACAGCGTTTTCACGACTTCTTCGATCGAGGTGCGCACGAACGGCGTGGTGTCGAGTGGATAGACCACGTCGAAGCCGCGCGGGAAGAACGGCGCGATGCGATCCAGCGTCTCGTGGATGCCCTTGACCGTGTCGAGCGCGTTCTGCCCCGCCGCGAGACGGATGGCCACGCCGGCCGCGGGTTTGCCGTTGTACTTGGTGTCGCGAATGTAGCTCTCGGAGTTGAGCGCCACGCGTGCCACGTCGCCGATGCGCACCTGCGAACCGTCGGTGTTCACGCGCAGCAGGATGTTGCGGAACTGCTCGGGCGTGGACAGCCGCGTTGGTCCGATGATGGCGGCGTTGATGGCCGTACCGGGCGCCGCGGGAAGTCCGCCGATCGAGCCCGCGGACACCTGCACGTTCTGCGCGCGGATCGCCGTCACCACGTCGTTGGTGGTGAGGCCGTAGTTGTTGAGCCTGGCCGGGTCCACCCAGATGCGCATGGCGTACTGCGCACCGAAGATGGTGACGTCACCGACACCCTTGGTGCGATTGAGCGGATCCAGCAGGTTGGTCGCAACGTAATCGGTGAGATCCTCGTTGCTCATGCTGCCGTCGGTGGAGATGAACCCGAGCACCACGAGGAAGTTGCGCGCCGGCTTGTTCACGCGCACGCCCGCCTGCTGCACTTCGAGCGGCAGGTTCGGCATGGCCAGCGACAGCTTGTTCTGCACCTGCACCTGCGCCGTGTCCGGATCGGTGCCGATCGTGAACGTGAGGGTGATGGTCGCGGTGCCGTCGGCCTGCGCATCCGACTGCATGTAGTCGAGGTTGTCGATGCCGTTGAGCTGCTGCTCGATGACCTGCACCACCGTGTCCTGCAAGGTCTGCGCCGAGGCGCCCGCGTAGTTCACGTTGATGCCGATGGTCGGCGGCGCGATGGCGGGGAACTGGCGGATGGGCAGGCTGAACACGGACAAGGTGCCCGCGATCATGATGATGAGCGCGATCACCCACGCGAAGATCGGCCGGTCGATGAAGAATCTGGACAGCATGACTTCCTAGCGCTTGGCCACGTCGCTCGCGGCGCCGGCGTGCATGCCCGTGGTGTTTTCATTGGCGGCGAGCTCCTCGGCAGAGGGCACGGCCTTCACGGGTGAGCCCGGCTTGGCCTTCTGCAGGCCATCGACGATGACGCGGTCGCCGGCATTCAGACCGGCGGTGATCAGCCACTCGCCATTGATGGAACGATCGGCCGTGACCACGCGCTCGGCAACTTTTTCGTCCTTGTCGACGATGAGCACCGTGGCCTCACCCTTGGGGTTGTGCGAGACGCCCCGCTGCGGCACCAGCAGCGCCGCGGAGCGCGTGCCCTGCGCGAGCTGCGCGCGCACGAACATGCCCGGTAGCAATTCGCGGCGCGGGTTCGGAAAAACCGCGCGCAACACCACCGAGCCGGTGCTCGGATCGACCGACGCCTCGGACACCTTGAGACGACCGCGCTCGGGATAGACGCTGCCGTCTTCGAGCGTCAGCGTGACCTCGGCCTGGTTCTTGTCGTCCTTCACGAGCTCGCCGTTGGCGAGCTGGCGCTGCAGGCGCAGCATGTCGGTGCTCGACTGCGTGATGTCGACGTAGATGGGATCGAGCTGCTGCACGGTGGCGAGCGGCGCCTGCTGCCCGCTCGTGACCAGCGCACCTTCGGTGACCAGCGTGCGGCCGATCTGCCCGGTGATGGGCGCCAACACCTGCGTGTACACGAGGTTGATGCGCGCGGCGTCCACCGCGGCGCGCGCGGAAGCCACGTCCGCGTCGGCGCGGGCCCGCGAGGCGATGGCCTCGTCGTTCTCCTGCTTCGACACCGCGTTGGCGGCGATCAGCGGCTCGTAACGCTCGGCCAGTAGTTTGGCGGTCACGGCCTGCGCCTCGGCGCGCTTGAGCGCGGCCTCGGCCGAGGACAACGCGGCGCGGTAGCTGCCGGAGTCGATCTGGAACAGCTGCGACCCCGCTTTCACCTCGGTGCCCTCGGCAAACAGCCGCTTCTGCACGATGCCGGTGACCTGCGGGCGCACTTCCGCGACCCGGAACGCCGTGGTGCGTCCCGGCAGCTGGTCCTTGATGGCGACCGAACGCGGCTTCAGCGTGACGATGCTGACTTCCGGAGGCGGCGGCGCCCCGCCCTGGTCTTTGCCGCAGGCCGCGAGCAGCAGCGCAGCCGCGGTGGCCGTGGCCAGGGCCCGGATGAAACTACTTCCCTTCGGCATCGCGTGCTCCATTGGCCAGCATGCGACCCAGGAAATCGCTGAACTGGACGAGTTCTTCTTTCTTGAAACCATCGAGGTGGACGTGCATGCCTTCGACCACGATCGGCCAGATCTTGTTCGCCACCTTCTTGCCCTTCGGGGTGAGGTGCAGGTGCACCACGCGGCGGTCGGACTCGCTGCGCTCGCGGCGCAGCAGGTCCTTCTCCTCGAGACGGTCGAGCATGCGCGACATCGAGGCGAAGCCCATCTGGCTGACGCGCGCGAGGCCGGCCACGGTGTCCGCCCGCTTGAGCCACAACATGAGCACGGGCTCCCACTGCATGCCGGTGAGCTCGAGCGGCTGCATGTGCTGGTCGACGCGGCGCACCAGCGAGCTGCCGACCATCTTCACCTGGCGGCAAATGGAGCGATGAACGTCGTCTTCGGGTGGCGGGACGGGATCGGTGTTTTCGCGGCTGCGACGGGCGGTGGCTGGCATGGGCGCGCAGTGTTCCGTGCCGCTGCAATAGTTGTCAAGGCAAATATTGTCAGGTTACGGAACCGTGACGCCTCACGCGGCCTGGGCCGCGCGTCGCAACAACGTCGCAGTGTCCTGA
>DATEII010000100.1:0-12301 GCA_035279135.1 Steroidobacteraceae bacterium | reverse complement strand
CAGCCTCTCGGACGACATCCCGAACCCCGAGGGGTATGGCGATGCGTACTCGCTCGACGAAATCCGCTTCGGCGGAAAGAGCTACACCGAAGAGCAACAGGTGGAACGCTGGCAGGCCGAGCTCGCCGCGGGCCGCGCGCGCGCCGGCGTGCTGGTGGGCGCATACACCGCATACCGGGCGCTCACTCCCAGTGATTGCGAGAACGCGCGCGCGGCACTGACCAAGGCCGATGAGCTCGGCAGCGACCAGGCCGCCTGGCAGCTCGCGCAACTGGCCGGCAATGCCACTTGCGGCACCGTCGACCGCGCGCAGCTCGAACGTTGGCTCAAGAAAGCGGTGACGCTCGATTACCCACGCGCAGCGGAAGACCTCATCATCTTCTATCGCAACGGCACGGAGCCGAACGCCAAGGTCCAGCAGTACATCTATGCGCGCGTCGCCGCGGGCTATTGGGAAGCCAACAAGCTCACCGTTGCGCGCGAAGGTTTCGATGCGACCGCCCTGCAGGAGATGGAGAAGACGTTGTCGGCGGCAGACCGCAGCCGCGCGGATAGTGAGGCCGCCAGCATCCTCGCCGCCATGCTGAAGCGTCACGAACGCTTCGTAACCGTGCCGCCGGCGGAGTTCGCGCGCGGCGATGCGGGTGGCAAGGCCAGCTACGTCGGCTACAGCGTCGACTATCGCCACGAGTGCCAGTGGAACCTCAAGAACAACTGTCGCGGCGCGCAGCGCCTGGCCTATGTCGAGGTCACCAACAAGAACAAGGAGTTCGTCGCGTGCAAGCTGGAACTGCGCGGCCGCGATTTCGTCACCGGCACGGCGGAGGCTGAACCTGCGCGCCGGCAGGTGCTCATCGGGCCCCAGGCCTCTCGCAAGCTGCTGCTCACCGACGTCAACGACAACCCCGACAAGAAATCACTGACCGCCACGTGCACGCCGATGCCGAAACTCGCCGCCAACCTGGCCGCGGGCAAGTGCAAGGCCAAGCTCCAGGGCAGCATCGACGTGGAGCGCTTCTACCCGGACGCTGCGAGGGCGCGGGGCACCGAGGGCAGCACGGTGGTGCGCTACTGGGTCCCGCCCGGCGCGGATGTGCCCACCGATGCCGAGATCGTGACCTCGAGCGGGGACGCGACGCTCGATGATGCCGCCATCGCGACGATCCGCAGCGGCAAATTCGCCAGTGACTGCGACTACGGGCTCAGCAGCATCCGCATCGCGTTCAAGCTGCAGAACTGAAAAAAACGGCCCCGCGAGATGCGGGGCCGCCAGGGGAAGGCCGGCTATTCGAGCTCGGCCGGGTTGTTGAACAGCTCGGGCAGGCGAATGCTGCCGTGGCCGCGTTGCGGGAAGTTCGCATTGTTGCGATCACCCGGATCCAGGTTCGACGCCGTGTCGTCCGGCGGGAACAACACCAGCTCGTTGAGGAACTTCAGGATGTTGTCCTGTTGGGATTCCGAGAGATTGGCGAAGCGGTTGCGCGAGGCCTGCGCCTCGCCGCCATGGCGCAGGATGACTTCGCGCAGGTTCACGCTGCGTCCATCGTGGCCGTACGGCGGTGACGAGCCCACGCCCCACAGCGGCTCGGTCATGAACTGCCGCGTCAGCGTGCCGTCGAAATTGCGCTCGTAGAACGCGGGCCCCACGTCGTGGCGCTTCATGTCCGCGTAGAAGTTGCGGATCGTGAACGAGCTGTTGTTCGGGATCTTGATGGTCGGATTCCCGCTGCCGTCGTCATTCTCCGAAACCTGCAGTGAAGCCACCGCGAACAGCTGGTTGAAGATGCCGCGCTGCGGGTCGAAACGCGTCTCCACGTCCGCGATGCGACGGTCGCGGTTCACCACCATGTTCGGGATGTGGCAGGCCGTGCAGCCGATCTGGTTCAGCATGTTCTGCCCGAGCTGGCCGTTGTTGGTGTGCTGGTACTGGCCGGGTTTGAAATAGTTGAACAGGTAGAACTCCATGAAATCGACCAGTGACTGCGGCAGCTCGTTGACCACGCCGTCCTGGTCCGCGTCGTCCTGTGCGGTCGACACGGGGCTGCGCTTGACCACGTCGGTGGCGCCGTTCAGCACCATGCCGGTGGGCGTGGTGACGCGGGCGCCGCCGTTGGCCTGCGCAGTCAGCAGATCGACCGCCTGCAGACCCATCTCGTCGTTGAACGCACCCACGACGAACTCGCGGATCGAGGTAGTACCACCTTGCGCGAAGAAGGGCTTCACGCGCAGGTCCGCATCCACGCCCACGACGCCGCTGGTGTCGACGCGCCCGTCCGCGAATGCGCGGATCTGCCCGTAGTTGACGCCCTTGCTCGAAAGCTGTCGCGTCACGGTGGTGCGCCGGCTGCGCGCCTCGTTGATGGCGTTCTGGCGCTGGTCGCGCAATTGCGCCGTGATCTCGTCGCCGAGCATTTCCTGCAGGCCGAGGCCGAACAGGTGTGGGGCGTCGCGGCTGTCGGGCCGCGTGACCACGTCACCGCCGAAACCCGCGGCGCCGCGTGGCCGCCCGTGGCACCCGGCGCAGCTGTCGATCATGCCGGCACCGATGTTGGCGCTCGTCGAGATGTTGCCCGAGCCCTGGCGTGGGCCAAAACCCTGCTCCGCCGTGAACTTGCGCTGGAACAACTGTCGTCCCCGGCGGATGGCCCGTGCCGGGTCACGCGCGGTGATGAAGGTCGACGAGCCCGGCGTGTTGAGGTTGCCGACCCCTGCGCCGATCTGTTGTTCGAGTGATTTCACGATGCCGGCATTCTCGATGTTCGGCGCCTGCGTGAGATCGGTGAGTTGTGCTTCCGCCGTGCCGATGTGGCACAGCGTGGCGCACAGGGCCAGCGGCATCCACAGATGCCTTCGCGAATGCGTGGACATGTTTCCCCCTGTGACTAACTACTGAGGCGCATGCACCTTAACCGCGCGGGCGGGGGATCCCCATAGATCTTCGGGTCTGTTGACTTGGGCGGCGGCGGCTGGATCGCCCGGCGTTCCGTTCCCGTAGACTACGCACCCATGTTCCACATCGTGGTTTTCGAGCCCGAGATCCCGCCGAACACCGGCAACCTCATCCGGCTGGCGGCCAATACCGGCTGCGAGCTGCACCTGGTGAAGCCGCTGGGCTTCCGCCTGGACCGCAAGTCGGTGCGCCGCGCCGGGCTCGACTACGACGAGCTGGCCACCGTGCACGTGCACGAGAACTTCGCGGCGGCACGCGGGGAGCTCGGCGGCACGTGGTTCGCGGTGGAGACCGGCGCCGCCCGGCGCCACGTCGATGCGCGGTTCTCGGCGGGCGACGTGTTGCTGTTCGGCTCGGAGCGGCGCGGACTGCCGGCGGAGGTGCTGGCGCAGATCGCTCCGGGCAACGTGATCTCGCTGCCGATGCGCGCCGGCAACCGCAGCCTGAACCTGGCGAATGCCGCGGCGATCGCGGTGTACGAGGCATGGCGCCAGGCGGGCTTCGCCGGCGCCGACGGCGCGGCTTCCGTCTAGCTACTCGACCTCGCGGCGGATCGGCCGGGTCATGAGGTCCCTGACCACGTCGCGCGCCGGCTCGTCGTTGTACAACACGCGCCAGATGCCCTCGGCGATCGGCATGTCGACCTTCTCGCGCTGCGCGACCGAATACACGGCGCGCGCGGCGACGTAACCTTCCACGACCTGCCCGATTTCCTCGAGCGCCTGCTGCACGGACTTGCCCGCGGCCAGCGCCAGGCCGAAACGACGGTTGCGCGACTGGTTGTCGGTGCTGGTGAGCACCAGGTCGCCGAGTCCCGCGAGGCCCATGAAGGTTTCCGGCTGCGCGCCGAGTTTCACGCCGAGCCGCATGATCTCGCTGAGACCGCGGGTGATCAGCGCCACGCGCGTGTTGGCGCCGAAGCCGAGGCCATCACACAGGCCGGCGCCCACGGCCAGCACGTTCTTCACGGCGCCGCCCACTTCCACGCCGACGATGTCGGTGGAGGTGTAGGCGCGGAAGTTCGGCGCATGCAGGCTGTGCGCGAGCTGCGTGGCGAACTCGGCGTCCGGCGAGGCGATGGTCATCGCGGTCGGCAGGCCCATGCCCACTTCACGCGCGAAGGTCGGCCCGGACAACACGGCGACCGGATACTTGTCGCCGAGCACTTCGTAGGCCACCTGGTGCGGCAGCTTGCCCGTATCGAGCTCGAATCCCTTGGTGGCCCAGGCGAGCCGCGCATCACGCGCCAGCAGTGGCTTCAGTTGCTGGAGCAACGTGCGCAGCGCGTGGCTCGGGACCGCGATGATGATGGCCACCGCGCCGCGGACCGCGCCCGCGAGGTCCTCGTGGATCTCGATGGCGTCGGGGAACTGGCCCTCGGGAAGATAGCGGCGGTTGTGACGTTCGCTGCGCATGGCCGCGGCGTCGGCGGCACTGCGCGTCCACAGGCGGGTGGGGTGGCCGGCGCGCGCGAACTGGATCGCGAGCGCCGTGCCCCACGAGCCGGCGCCGAGCACGGCGACCGGATCGTGTGACAGACCGTTGTCAGGCCCTCCCACGAGGCCCGGCTATCAGTTGGCCTGGCCCTGGGCGGCGGCCTGGGCCGCGGCTTGCTGCATGCCACGGGCGAACAGCTGGTCGAAATCCACCGGCGGAAGCACGAAGTTCGGGAACCCACCCTGCGTCACCAGCTGCGACACCGCCACGCGCGCGTACGGGAACAGCACGTTCGGGCAAATGGTGCCAATGGCGCGGCGGGTATCTTCCGGCGTGAGTCCGCGCATCACGAACAGGCCGGCCTGCTTCACCTCGACCAGGAAAGCCGTGGTCTCGCCCTGCTTCGCACCCACGGTCACGGTGATGACCACCTCGTGCACCTCGGGAGCGACGACGTTCGCCGTGGTGTTGATGTCCAGCGAGATCTGCGGACTCCAGTTGCCTTCGACGCGCGGACCCTTCGGGGCCTCGTACGAGCAGTCCTTGAGGTACACCGACTGCACCGTGAGCATCGGGCCGGTCTGGTTTTCGTTAGCCGCGGGTGCGGTCTGGTTTTCCATGGGATCTTTCCTGTGTGTGAATTATTTTCCGAGCAGGGCGTCGAGCCTGCCCGTGTCTTCGAGCGCAGCGAGGTCGTCGCTGCCGCCCACGTGGTGTTCACCGATGAATATCTGCGGCACCGTGCGACGCCCGCTGCGCGACTGCATCTCGGCGCGTTTTTCCGGCGCGGATTCGACGTCGATCTCTTCGAACGAAGCTCCCTTGGAGCGCAGCAGGCGGCGCGCGCGCTCGCAGTAGGGACACCAGTTCGTGGTGTACATGACGATGCTGGGTTGTGACATCAGGCCGCCTTGGCGATCGGCAGGTTGTCGGCACGCCAGCCGGCGAATCCGCCGCGCAGCGTGAAAGCCTTGGTGAATCCCTGCGCGTTGAGCTGGCGGACGGCGGCGGCCGCCAGTGAGCCGGAATCGCAGTAGACCACCACCGGCTTGTCCTTGTAGCGCTTGAAGTTCTCGCCGGCGGTCAGGATCTGCTCCGAGGACAGGTGCCGGGCGCCGTTCACGTGGCCCTGCACATATTCATCCTGCTTGCGGATGTCGAGCACCAGCGCGCCCTGGTTCATGAGGCGGATCAGGTCCTGCGAGGAGATCGAGGCGAACGCGGTGGCGCGCATGCGCGACTCGTAGGTGAGCACCACGACCAGCGCGAGTACGGCGGCGCCGACCAGCAGGGGGTGGTGTGTCACGTATTCGATGAGCCGTTCCATGAGTCGCGCGGGGTCCGGGGCCGGAAAAAGGGAGCGCATTATACCGGCGGCTGCCGGGTTCGCCGAGAACAAGCTTTCGCCGATTTTCGGGGCGCCACGTCTCTAGAATATGACCATGCCGCCGTCCCGCCGGTTCTTGCACCTCGCGTTGATATTTTCCCTGGCGACAGCCGTCACGGCTGCCGACGATCCCAACCCCGCCAGGGCCGAGGCGGAGCTCAAGGCCGTCCGCTCGCAGATCGACAAGGTCAAGGCGGAGATGGAACGTGACGCCGGCCGGCGCGATCAGCTGACGAAGGAACTCGAGGAGTCGGAAAAGACTGTCGGAGCGGCGCGCGGCGAGCTCGACAAGCTGCGCCGTGAGCGTGCCACGCACGCCGCGCGCCGCGCCGAGCTGGCCGCCGAGCGGCGCACCCAGGAAAACGCGCTGGCGCAGGACCGCGAAGCGCTCGCCGGGCAGATCCGCGCCGCGTCGATGATCGGCCGCCGCGAGCCCATCAAACTACTGCTCAACCAGCGCGACCCCGGGCAGACCGGGCGCGTGCTCGTGTACTACCAGTACTTCGGTCGCGCGCGCGCCAGCCAGATCGCGGCGATCGACGCACACCTCGGCGAGATCAACCAGCTCGACTCGGAGCTCGCCGCCGAGGAGCAGCGACTGCTCGCGCTCGAGGAACAGCAGCGCGGCGAAGTGGCGAAGTTGCAGTCCGCTCGCGAACGACGCGGCAAGGCGCTGGTGTCGCTCGAAGCGGAGTCGAAGAGCCGCGCAAAGGAGCTCGAGCGCCTCAAGGACCAGCAGGGCGGTCTCGAAAAGCTGGTGCGCGAGTTGCGTCGCGCACTCGAGCGCATCGACAAATTTCCCACCGACAGCAAGGACGCGTTCGCGAAGCTGCGCGGCAAGCTCGCCTGGCCCGTCGCGGGCAAGCTGGTCGCCTCGTATGGCCAGGTTCGCGCCGGCGGAATGAAATGGGACGGCGTGTTGTTGGCCGGGGCGCAGGGATCGCCGGTTCGGGCGGTCTACCACGGGCGCGTGGTGTACGCCGACTGGCTCGCGGGCCTGGGCCTGCTGACCATCATCGACCACGGCGATGGTTACCTCAGCCTCTACGGCCACAACGAGCGGCTCTACAAGGAAGTCGGCGAGCGGGTCACGGCCGGCGACACCATCGCCACGGTGGGTGATTCCGGCGGCCGATCCAGCCCGGCGCTCTATTTCGAGATCCGCAAGGGCGGCAAGCCGGTCGACCCGCGACCCTGGTTCAAGTCCGCCAGCCCCTAGTGGTGCCGGGCGGGGGTTCGCGTGGTTACGCGCTCGACAGCCGATGCGAGCGTGGGCGCTTCGTTACCACGCAAATCCCCGCCCGGCACCACTAACCGCCCTTAAGGGTCCGGCGCGCCAAAACGCCAACTGCATCAACGCAGTAGTTATGTCATTCGGCGATGTTCCGCCGTTGATGTCCTTCGAAACCTCCATGGAGCCGTACGCCCAGCTGGTGCGCTCGCTGTTGCCGCGCGCCTCCGCGCTGTGCCTGTTCGACCATGGCGGCAAGTTGTTGTGGTCGAGCGTCGCGAGCACCAACCCGGAGTTGTTCGCGCTGGTCCTGCAGGGAATCGCGACCTTCGAGTCGCAGACCGGCGCGCACGCATCGGAGACCGTGGGCCAACATTGCGCGCTGCCCGACGAGGCGCCCGCCTATCTATTCTGGCTGCGCGACGAACGTGGCGCGCTCGCCGCGGTGGTCGCGGTGGTCTGCAACCGGCTCGCGAACGACGCGAACGTGCTGCCGTTCTCTTACGTCCACGATCACCTGCGTCCCGCGCTCGAGCTGCTGCGCCGTGACCTGCTGGCGCGCGCCGACATCGAAAAACTCAACGAACACCTGACCGCACGCGACAAGGACCTGGAGCTGCTGCTGTCGGTGACCGGCAGTCATCCGCAGGCATCGGGGTCCGACGACCTGCAGTCGCTGCTCTCCAATGCCGCGGGACACCTCAAGTGCGTGCTGGCCGGCATCGTCGTGCCCGACAAGGGGCTCACGCTCACCTGGCCCGAGAGCGGCGACGCCACCATCCTCACGCGCACCCAGAAACAATTGCTGGCCATCACGCAGACACGTCGCGATCCGCTCGTGATCAACAAGATCGCGACGCAGGCCGGGCAGGTCGCCATCCCATATCGCATCCTCGCCTGCCCGCTGCGCCAGGGCTCGGGCCGAACCTCGGGCGTGCTCGCGTTGTTCCGCCGGCTCGACGCGCCGGAGTTCGTGGGCCGCGACGTGCACCTGGCCGACCTGCTGGCGCGACGCGTGGCCGCCAGCATCGAAACCAGCTACGACACGCTCTCGGGGCTGCTGACGCGCGCCGCGCTCGAGCAACGCGTCAAGCTCATGTTCGTCGATCCCGAAACGCGCTCGCGCCGCTGGAGCCTGCTGTACGTCGACATCGACGAGCTGCACGTGATCAACGAAAACTTCGGCATGCACGTGGGCGACCAGGCCATCGCGCAGATCGGCGACCTGCTGCGCAAGCACCTGCCGCCGAATTCCGTGGCGGCGCGCATCTCGGGCGACCGCTTCGCGGTGGCCATGCCCTCCGACATCGACGAAGCCGCGATGTTCGGCGAAGGCCTGCGCGAGGGCGTGACCCGCCTATCTACCGCGGGCGTCGATGCGCGCTTCCGCCTGTCGATCAGCATCGGCGTGACGCCTTTCAACGGCCGCGACGACGCCGAATTCGGCCGCTCGCTGGCCGAGGCGGAGACCGCCTGCAAGGCCGCCAAGGACCGCGGCCGCAATCGTCTCGAAACCTTCCAGGAAAACGACGTCAGCATCATCCGCCGTTTCACCGACATCAACGTGGCCACCGACGTGCGCGCCGCGCTCGCCGAGAACCGCCTGCGGCTGGAGGCGCAGCTCATCGCGCCGTTCAACGAGGACGGCCAGAGCCGGCCTCACTACGAGATGCTGCTGCGCATGCTGGACCCCGAGGGCAACACCATCGGGCCGGACCGTTTCCTGTCGGCGGCGCTGCGCTACCAGATGATGCCCACCATCGACCGCTGGGTGATCTCGAGCGTCATCGAGCTGCTGCGCCCGCGCCGCGACCTGCTGATCCACGCGCCCGTGTGCTTCACGATCAACTTCTCCGGCCAGTCGTTGCACGACGACGAATTCGCCGATTACGTGGTCCGCAGCATCGAGACCAGCCGCATCAACCCCGCGGTATTCTGTTTCGAGCTCACCGAGAGCGCGGCCGTGGCCAGCATCAACGACGCGGAAAAGCTCATGCTCCGCCTGCGCAAGCTGGGCTGCGGCGTGGCCCTCGACGACTTCGGCACGGGCCTCTCGTCGCTGTCGTACCTGCGCTCGATGCCCGTTTCCATCCTCAAGATCGACGGCAGCTTCGTGCGCGACATCCTGCGCGATGAACGCGCCGAGTCCATGGTCCGGGCGATCGCGCAGCTCGCGCGCGCCATGAACATCACCACGGTCGCCGAGTACGTCGAGACCGAAGAGATCCGCAGCCGCATCCGCGCGCTGGGCGTCGACTACGGCCAGGGCTTCGCCATTGCCCGACCCGTGCCGGTAGGTGAAGTGCTCGAAGTCCTGCCGGTGCTCGCGGCCGCCACGCCCGGGGCCTTCCTCGGCGAAGAAGCCGCCACGCGCGCGGGCTAATCCTTTTCCTTTTTAATGAGTTAGCATCAGCGCCCATGAAGATGCTGGCGCTCGGGATCGTTCTTGGTGTGTTGATCGCACTGGGCGGCACCGTGTTCGCGCATCGCGATGCGCCCGCACCCACGGTTACCAAGGCCGTGGTGGCCACCCCATCGAGGGCGCCGCTGTCCGCGGCCGATTCCGCCCAGATCGCCGAGGTGTACGAGCGCGTGCAGCGCGAGTACGTCGACAAGGTGGAAGGTCCGCGGCTCATCGACGATGCGCTGCGCGGCATGGTGGGCCGGCTCGACCCGTACTCGTCCTTCCTCGACGCCGAGGAATATGCCGACCTGCGCGTGAGCACGGCCGGCACCTACGCCGGCATCGGCATCGAGGTGTCCACCGCCGATCGCGCCTTGCGAGTGGTGCGGCCGTTCCGGGATTCACCGGCGGCCGTGGCCGGCATCCAGAGCGGCGACATGATTTCCGCCATCGACGGCATGCCGGTGGGCTCCGACCTCGACACCGCGATGTCGCGCATGCGCGGGCCGCGCGGATCGACGGTCAAGCTGGCCGTGGTGCGGGCCGGCTCGGCGCTGCCGCTCGAGTTCACCGTGGTGCGCGCGCAGGTGGACGTCCACAGCGTGGGGCTGGTGCGGCTCGACGATGGTTACTTCTATGCGCGCATCATGACCTTCAGCGACACCACGGCGATGGACTTCGCCGCCGGCGTCGCGCGCCTGCGCCGGGATCTCGGCAGCAAGCCACGCGGGCTGATCCTCGACCTGCGCAACAATCCGGGCGGTGTGCTCGAGTCGGCGGTGGAAGTCGCCGACCAGATGCTCGAGGACGGCGTGATCGTGACCGCCGACGGCCGCACCCCCGCGGCGCGTTTCAGCATGTCGGCCACGCCGGGCGAGGTGTTGTCCGGCGTGCCGGTAGTCGTGCTGGTCAACGGTGCCACCGCGTCGGCGGCCGAGATCCTCGCCGGTGCCTTGCAGGATCACCATCGCGCGGTGCTGCTGGGCCAGCGCACCTACGGCAAGGGGCTCGTGCAGACCGTGATGCCGCTGACCTCGGGCCGCGCCATCAAGCTCACCACCTCGCGGTATTACACGCCGTCGGGGCGCTCCATCCAGGGCAGCGGCATCGAGCCCGACCAGCCGTACGAGATGGAAGACCAGCCACTGGATCTCGAGGATCCGCAGGCCCGCCTGCTGCTGGCGCAACGTGACAACGGCGTGCGTGCCGCGCTCGAGGTGCTCAAGGGTCGCAAGCCGCGCGCGGCGCCGCCCGGGCTCACGGCCAGCACCGCGGGTGCCCGGCACAAGGGTTGAGGCACTGACCCCGCATGGAGTTGCTGACGTGGGCGGCCGACCTGTTCATGCATTTCGTCGACTTCGTGCTCCACCTGGATGCACACCTCGTCGAGCTGCTGCGTGACTACGGCACCTGGATCTACCTGATCCTGTTCGCCATCGTGTTCGCGGAGACCGGTCTCGTGGTCACGCCGTTCCTGCCGGGAGATTCGCTGCTGTTCGCGGCCGGAGCGCTCGCCGCCATCGACGATTCCGGCACCCTGTCGGCGCCGCTGCTGTGCGTGGTGCTGTCGATCGCCGCGATCACCGGCAACACGACTAACTACCACGTCGGGCGCTGGATCGGCCCGCAGGCCTTCAGCGGACGGTACCGTTTCCTCAAGGTGGACTACCTGCGCCGCACCGAGGAGTTCTTCGCGAAGTGGGGCGCGTGGACCATCGTGGTGTCGCGCTTCGCGCCGATCATCCGCACCTGCGCGCCATTCGTGGCCGGAATCGGGCGCATGCCCTACCTGCGATTCCAGGTGTCCAACATCGCGGGCGGTCTCGGTTGGGTGCTGGCCTTCACGTGGGCGGGCTACTTCTTCGGCAACATCCCGCTCATCAAGAACAATTTCGGACTGGTGACCATCGCGATCATCGTCCTGTCGCTGATCCCGGTGGCCTGGGTGGCGCTCAAGAGACCGGCCCGGTGAGCGGCGCATTCCGCAGCTTCGCCCACCGGGTCGACATCGACGTGCCGGTGGAGCGCGTGTGGCGTGCCTTCACCGACAGCCGCATCCTCGCGCGCTGGGCGGCGCCCGAGGCTTCGATCGCGCCCCGGGAAAAAGGCCGCCTGCACCTGGTGTTCAGTTCCGACGTGGAGCTCGACGCCCACATCGACGTGCTGGTCACGCCGCAGCGCCTGCGCCTGATCCTGCTGCCGACGCGCGGCATGCCGAGCTCGGACGCCGTCATCGTCGAAGACTTCCTGTTCGAACGTGGGAAAAACACTACCGTGCTGCGCCTGCTCTCGAGCGGAGTGCCCTCGGCGCCGGTCTGGGTGACGTACTATCTGAACAAGCGCCGCTACTGGGAGCTGGCGCTGTCCCGGCTCAAGGTGTTCCTCGAGAAGGGTCTCGACCAGGATCGTTCATAAGGATTCCAACAATGGCCGGTTTCATTTTGCGCGGGCTCATCGCGGCCCTGGGGCTCTGGGCAGCCACCGAGATGCTCGATGGGTTCACCATCAACTCCCCGTGGACCCTGGTCGGCGCCGGACTTTTGTTAGGCGTGGTCAACGCCATCGTGCGGCCCTTCGCGCTGCTGCTGTCGCTGCCGGCGCTGTTGCTCACGCTCGGGTTGTTTCTCCTGATCGTCAACGCCGCGATGCTCGGCCTGGTCGCCCTGATGCTGCCGGGGTTCCGCATCGCGGGATTCTGGACCGCCGTGGGCGGCGCGCTGATCGTCAGCATCGTGAGCTGGATCGGGTCGTGGTTCATCGGGCCGCAGGGGCGCGTGGAAGTCATCCGGAAAAAATAGAAATAATGGGGACACTCCCCGTTTCCTGGGAAATGGGGCCTGACCCCATTAATGCTTCGGGCGGATGACTTCGACGCGGCCGCGTGAGCCGATG